>PMPX01000321.1 GCA_003169235.1 Acidimicrobiaceae bacterium
GGCTGGTGGCCAGCGACGGCGGGATCTTCAGCTACGGCGACGCCGTGTTCGCGGGGTCGACCGGGTCGATCCACCTCGACGCGCCCATCGCCGGCATGGCGGCCACCCCCGACGGCGGCGGGTACTGGTTCGTGGCTTCGGACGGGGGTGTCTTCAGCTACGGCGACGCCCGCTACTTCGGGTCGCTCGGGGGGACGCCACTGCCCGCTCCCGTGGTGGGGATGGCGGCCGACCCCGGTGGGAGCGGGTACTGGCTCGCCCTGGGGTCACCGGCGCCCCTGGCGGGCAAGGTGGTCGGCATCGACCCCGGCCACAACGGGCTGAACTACAGCGCGCCGGGCGTCATCGACCAACCCGTCTTCAACGGCACCGGGACCGAGACGTGCGACACCACGGGCACGGCGACCGACGGCGGCTACACCGAGGCGCAGTACAACTTCAACGTCGCCACGTACCTGCAGGCCGACCTGGAGGCGGAGGGGGCGGCGGTGGTCATGACCCGCACGTCGAACTCGGGCGTCGGCCCCTGCGTCACCACTCGGGCGGCCATCATCAACGCTGCGCACGCCGACGTCGCCGTCGACATCCACGCGGACGGCGGCCCGGCCGGTGGTCGCGGCTTCGCGGTGCTCGAGCCGGTGGCCGACGGGCCCAACGACGGCGTGATCGCTTCCTCGGCCACCTTCGCCGGGATCCTGCGCGACGCCTTCGCCGCCGGCACCCCCATGCCGGTGAGCACCTACGACGGGGTCGACGGCCTGGAGCCCCGCAGCGACCTGGCGGGGCTGAACCTCACCACGGTGCCCAAGGTGCTCATTGAGTGCGGGAACATGCGCAACGCCACCGACGCCGGGCTCCTCGTGAGCCCCTCGTTCCAGCAGGCCGCCGCGGCCGCCATGGCGCAGGCGATCACCGAGTTCCTGACCGGCCACCCGTCCTGAGAGCTGGCGGCGGCGCGAGGGGCGCCCGCACCACGGTGGTGTAGACGTGCCCGCGCGATGACGGCTCGGAGGCCACGAGGTCGACGTGCCCGACCGCGAAGCGGGCATCGAAGGGGATGCCGGCGAGCGCAGCCTGCGCCGCCGGGCCGAGGCGACCCCTGGCCCGGGCCAGCGTCAGGTGGCCGTTGAAGGGCGGTTCGTCGCGGTCCGCCCCGGATGCCACGGACGACGTGGCGGCCCGCACCGCCGAGGCCAGCTCGTCGAGGCCCGCGGCGGGGAGCTGCAGGACACGCACCCCCGTGAACCATCCCGTCGCCGGCCCGAGACGGCACTCCACCGGTCCCGGGAAGGCGGCGGCACCCGCCACGAGCGCCCGACCCAGGGGCCCGAGGGCCTCGTCGGCGACGTCACCGAGGAAGCGCAGGGTGACGTGCCAGCGGGTGGGCCCCACCAGGCGGAGGTTCTTCTCCCGCCCCAGCTCCAGGGCGTCCAGGCGCTCCCGTGCCGCTTCGTCGGGCCAGGCGGCCACGAACGCGCGCATGGTGGTGCGGGGCTCAGGCGCCGTCGTCGAGAGGCTCGCGCGCCGCGGGCGAGAGGGCGGCGACCGCCCGCTCGAGCGCCCGGCGGGCCTTCAGGATGCGCCGCTCCAGGGCGAGCGCCTCCCCCGTCTCCGCCGAGTCGGGATCACCGGAGGTGGCGCGACGCAGTGCGTCGATGGCCATGTCGGTGAGCTCCTCGACGATGCCCTCGAGGCGCTCGGCCATGCTCGCGACGGCGTCGTCGGCGGCGGTCACTTGGGCAGCGGCGTGCTCTGCACCTCGTAGTCGCCCTCGGCGAAGGCGGCCCGCATGACCTTCTTGTCGAACTTGCCCACGCTCGTCTTGGGGACCTCGGTGACGAACGTCCACTGCTCGGGCAGCCACCAGCGCGGCACGCGTTCCTTGAGGAACTCCACCAGGTCCGCCGGGGCCGGCGAGCGGCCGGGCTTGGGGACCACGGCCACCAGCGGGCGCTCGGACCACTTGGGGTCGGGCACGGAGATCACCGCGGCCTCGAAGACGTCGGGGTGGGCCATGACGGCGTTCTCGAGCTCGACGGAGGAGATCCACTCCCCGCCGGACTTGATGACGTCCTTGGTGCGGTCCGAGATCGTCATGTACCCCTGCGCGTCGAGTGTGCCGACGTCACCGGTGCGCAGCCAGCCGTCGTCGAACTTCCCCGGGTCCTCCTCCTTGTAGTACGAGGCCGTGATCCACGGCCCGCGTATCTCGAACTCCCCGACCGACCGGCCGTCGTTGGGGAGCAGCGTCCCGTCCTCGGCCACCACGCGCACCTCGACGCCGCCGACGATGCGGCCCGCCTTGACCTTGTAGTACATGTCGTCATGGCCGTCGTGCTTGCGGGCCGGCGGCAGCCCGAAGGCGGCCAGCGGGCTGGTCTCGGTCATGCCCCAGCCCTGGATGATGGTGGCCCCGAAGCGGTTCTCGAAGGCCTCGATGAGCGACTGCGGCACGGCGGCCCCGCCCGCCGTGATGCCGCGCACGGTCGAGAAGTCGATCGGCGTGTCGAGGGCGAGGAGGCCGTTCCAGATGGTCGGGACGCCGCAGGCGAGGGTGGGGTGGAACTCGTTGAACACGGCGGCCAGCTGCTCCCCCATGAGGAACATCTGCGGCATGATCATGTCGGTGCCGGCCATCCAGGCGGAGTAGGGGGTGCCCCAGGCGTTGGCGTGGAACATCGGCACGATGATCAGGATGCGGTCGGTCTCGGTCATGCCGAGCGACGAGGCGGCCTGCTCGGCCAGCGTGTGCAGCCAGGTGGAGCGGTGCGAGTAGACGACGCCCTTCGGGCTGCCGGTGGTGCCGCTCGTGTAACACATGGCCGCCGCGTCGCGCTCGTCGAGGTCGGGCCACTCGAAGCCCGGCTCCTCGGCGGCCAGCAGCCGCTCGTAGGAGAGGGTCTCGCCGAGGGCCGAGGTGTCCCCCTCCCCGGCCACGATGATCGTCTCGACGGTCTTCAGCTCGTCGCGCACGGCGGCCAGCAACGGGATCAGCGAGGCGTCGACGATGATGAAACGGTCCTCGGCGTGGTTGATGACGTAGGCGAGCTGGTCGGCCGGGAGCCGGATGTTGAGGGTGTGGAGCACGGCGCCCATGGAGGGGACGGCGAGGTAGGCCTCCAGGTGGCCCTGGTTGTTCCAGCAGAACGTCCCGACCCGGTCCCCCGGCTGCACCCCGAGCCTGGTGAGCGCGGCCGCCAGCTTCTCCACCCGGGTGGCCACCTCGGCGAAGGTGGCCGAGCGGTGCCCGCCCGCCTCGACGGTGACGACGGAGCTGTCGCCATGGACCTGCTGCCCGTGGCGGAGGATGTCCCTGATCAGGAGCGGAGCGTCCTGCATGGTGCTTTTCATGGACCAAGTATGGCGAGCGGGCCATTGCCGTGCCGAACGTGGTCAGATCTCCCCCACCGTGCCGGCGCCCGGTCAGCTGACGGAGACGCCGGTCCCGGCAAGCCGCAGACCGTCCTGGCGGGTCTGGGTCACCAGACTGGGGCGGGGACATCTCACAGCACGGTGGTCAGGCGACGCTGCGCACGGCCGGCTCTGGCAGCATGGAAGCGGTGCCAGGAATCTTGATCTCCGATATCGAAGATGAAGCCGCCGTCGCCGAGTTACGCGACCGGCTGGTGGCCCACAACGTCGAATCGACTGGGTATGGACAGTACCGGTCCTTGAGCTGCTTTCTCCGAGACCCCGAAGGCCGGCTCCAGGCGGGAATTTCCGGCTTCAGCTGGGGTGGCTACGCCATGATCGAATGGCTCTGGGTCTCACCCCCACTCCAGGGAGCCGGTCTTGGCAGTCAACTCGTGCGAGCTGCAGAGGCCGAGGTCCGAGCACGCCGCTGTCGGGTGATTCGAGTGAACACGCATACCTTTCAGGCACCCGAGTTCTATCGAAAGCTCGGCTACGAACAGATCGGATACGCCGAAGACACGCCGATCGATCACGGTGAGGTCTTCTTCGCGAAGCGCCTGCCTTGACCTCCCGCACCTCGCCGGGCCGAGGTCGACTCCTCCGAAGCGAGGAGAGCCGGGAGTTCGGCCATGTCGTCGAACAGGAGGGATCCTCCGATGGACAGGGAATCTGCACTGGTGACCCCGCCGCAATATGCGAACACCGTCATCCCGGCCGCCAGTCCGGCGTTGACGCCGGAGGCGCTGTCCTCGACGACCGCACACCGTGCCGGTGAGGCCCCCATCTTCTTGGCGGCGTGGAGGAAGATGTCCGGAGCCGGCTTGCCGATTCCGACGTCGTCGACACTGAAGATCCGTCCACGGAACCGCTCGAGAAGACCGGTCTTACCGAGCGTGAAGCGGATTCGATCGTGGCTTCCGCTCGATGCGACACACGTGGGAAGCGTTATCTCGCGCAGTGCATCGATGATCCCGGGCACCGGCTCGAGATCCGCCTCGAACACCTCCCGGTAGCGAGCCTCGAACTCGGAGTCCCAGTCGATGCTCCGGCCCAGATGCCGCTCGATCTCCCGGTGCATGTACGCCGCAGACCGGCCCACGAATCGCTCGACGATGTCGGACTCGGTCAGCGACCACCCCAGGCCGGTGACGATCTCGGCCTCGACGCGGACAACGAGCCGTTCACTGTCCACCAGCACGCCATCACAATCGAAGATGACGAGGTCGAAGCCGCCCACCGGGATGAGCCTACGGCAGCGGGCGGAGGTGCCCGGGGAAGGCAGCACTCGAACCGCGTGACCCCAGAGCGTGCCGGCTGGCGTTGGAGGGTGTTGCGCCGTCACCATGGGGCGGCCGTTTCGAGCAGGAGGTCTCATGGAACCACAGCCGGGTTGGGACAGTGCGTTGGGGCTCCGCATCGACGAACTGACGCCCACGCGGGTCGTGGCGTACGTCGACATCGACGAGCGCCACCAGCAGGGCTACGGCATCGTCCACGGCGGGGTATGGGCGTCGGTGGTCGAGTCCGTGGGCAGCCACGGTGCGGCGGTCGCGGCCCACGCGATGACGGGCACCATGGCGGTGGTCGGGGTGGCGAACTCCACGGACTTCCTCCGCCCCCATCGGACGGGCCGGGTGCGGGCGACCGGCACGCCGATCCTCACCGGCCGGACCCAGCAGATCTGGCTGGTCGAGATCGAGCGCGAAGACGATGGAAAATTGGTGGCCCGAGGCCAGCTGCGGGTGCAGAACCTGGCCGCGCCGCCCGATCAACGAGGCTGAGCGGCCCCCGATGCGGGACGAGGAGAGCCGGCCATCCTTCACCGAGGTGTCGGGCAGGCGACGGGCGCCCCTGGCCGGCCGCCGGGTAGCGCCTGACGCCGGCTCGGAGTCACAACTCCATACGGGGGAAAGACTGCTCGGTCCGGTTGTTGCGCGACGCCAGGCGACGCAGTTGAATCTTCCCGGCTACAGAACGGGGAGACCGATGGACGGTGCCGAGCGCCAATCGCGGGTGCGGACGTTCGTCGACGAAGTGTGGAATGGCGGAAACTACGGAGCGGCGGCCGAGCTCTACAGCGAGCACTACAGCAACCCGTTCGGGGTAGGGCCCGAGGCCAGAATCGAGCCGATCCGCCGCTACCGCGAGGCGTTCCCCGATCTCCACCTGGACATTGAGGACCTGATCGTGGCGGGCGACACGGTCGTCCTGAGGGTGGCAACCCCGCGGTACCGACACGGGAGGATACGTGGGCCGGGCCCCGACGGGACGGGCCGTGGAGGAATGGGCGGTCACCATCATGCACTTCGAGGACGACAAGGTCGTCCGGGAATGGATCGGGGCCGACAAGCTCGGCCTCTTCATTCAGCTTGGGGTCGTCGACGACCCGTGGCCGACGTAGTCCCTGGTCGGTACCCCGCGCCCGACCCGGAGGCTCATCGTTTGTGCCCGCGGCGATCGAGCCGGCGGTCAGGGTGTCTCGTCGGGACTCCGGAGTGGACCTTCGAGGTGTCCCCGCCCGACGACCTGTCGGGCACCGTCAGGCTCGGCGCGACGCGGCGTCGCCGAGAAGAAACGGCTCCGTGCGGTGATGGACAGGAGCGACCAGAGTCCAGATGCCTCGCCCCAGCCCTCTCTCGTAGCGGACGAACGTGCTCATGCGAACCCTGTCGCTCGCGACCTCGATCACCTTGTCGGGGGTCAAGAGCCGGGAACGAGCCTCCAGGATGACGACGCCCGGTCGGGCCTCACGCACTCTGCAGCCGGAGACGTAGTCGGGAGACGACCGGGGGCCCGATCGCAGGCCCAGGACGAACCGCCAACCGAACACCACGAACCACCGGACCGCCGTGGCTGCCTCCTCGGATACCGGTCGACGCGTCGCTCCGAGGCCTCGGTCATGACCGGGGCGAGACTGCTCCCGACTGGCCCCAAATCGAGTGTGCCGGCCCCAGCGGCCTCTGTGACGCAGGGTGATACCTTGAGGCCCAGGAGCCGTGATGCAGTGGTGGCGCGGTCGCTCGACTGAGTCGATCGTCGCCCGAAGGCGACCGGGGGGGACGAGATGACAACAAGGCTGAAGGGCCGGAACCGTTTCCTGAGTTCAGTGGCCGGCACGGCCATCTGCGCCGGGACGATCGTTGTCGCCATGGTGGCCCAGCCGGCAGGCGCCCTGGTGGTGTCGGCCAAGAGTGTCGCCGCCAACACCTACAAGCTCTCGGGAGCGGTCACCGGCACGTTGCTCGACGGCCCCAATGCGGGATGTCCCTATGGAGGGATCAACAACGGCGGCTTCGTCGAGCTCAACGATCTCGTCGGCTCCGTCTCCGGGATCAAGGACGTGGCCAGCTGGAGTCTGGACGTGACCGTGAAGAAGAACGGTACCTACTCGTTCCAATCCGTCACCGGAAGAGCCCCGACGGCCATACTGAGCGTGAACCTGAAGGGCAAGAACATCACCCAGTCCATCGAGAAGGGCCAGCAGGACAGCTTCTTTGCCCATGGTGGCACGGTGACCGTCAAGGGCGAGGCTGGTTCGATCGACGCCTCCATGAGCCAGATAGGCGGCAAGACGCTCAAGATCGTGGCCCAGTGGGACTGCGGCGCTCCGGCCGCGCAGGCCGCAGTGTCGGGCCACGGATGGAAGTTGGCAACATTGGTGGCGTCGAACAAGGAAGGCTCGGGTCCGGGCATCGCGACACACACCTCCGACTTCTCGAGCGTGTCATGCCCCACTGCCGGGTTCTGTGCCGCCGTGGACGACACAGGTGACGCATTCACCTGGAACGGAAAGACGTGGTCGACGGGCGTGGACGTCGACTCGACCGCCGGGACCAACACGAATGACCAGTTCGCCTCGGTCTCATGTGCCTCGGCGTCCTTCTGCATCGCCGGAGACGATCTCAGTGACGTCTACACCTTCAACGGTACGACGTGGTCTGCGGCCGACCAGTTGGACTCGTCGAGCTCGTCGGCGTCCGTGTCCTTCTCTGTCTCGTGTCCCACGACCTCTTTCTGCATGGCGGTGGACGGCAACGTCAACTACTACACCTATAACGGAACTTCGTGGTCCCAACCTCAACTGATCAACTCGAGCAGTTTGAACCCGACCACCATTGGTGAGGTGTCGTGCGCCAGTCCAACCTTCTGCGAGGCGGTCTACAACGACCAATCGGTCACCTACAACGGGAGCGGGTGGTCGACTCCACAAACTCTCTCGTTGCCTCCCGGCAGCAAGTCCGGCTCGAATCCCGAAGTATCCGTGGTGTCGTGCCCGGCCGCCACCTTCTGTGCGGTGGGAGGTACCACCGGAGCCAACGTGGCCTATCTGAACACGTTCAACGGCACCTCATGGTCGACGGGGCTGGCCCTCGACACACCCCTCGGCCCCCAGTCGTTCGCCGCGCTCTCGTGCCCCACATCCTCCTTCTGCATGGCCGGGGGTCTGGACGGCTGGGTCACCTACAACGGCTCCTCCTGGTCGAAGCCCCAGACCTTCGCCAACGCCGGGGGCCCGGTCGGCACCGGACCGCTGTACGCCAACTCGATCTCCTGCTCATCGACCAGGTCCTGCGAGGAAGTCGAAGATAACGGCTACGCCGACTCGTGGACGGGGTAGCCCTGTGCGCTCACCGGCAACCCCGAAGCGGAGATCCACCACCGGGCCGTGTGATGCTCCTTCGTCGACACGGAGCCGCACGTCACCGCGCCCTGATTGAACAGAGGTGGCCCTGGGTCGCAGCGTCCTGACCGACGGCACTTCGTGACCCTGGTGTGACCGGCGTGCCTTCGAGGTACCCACGGCCGCGCGAAGCAGACCGTTCCCCGGCGTGGCACCTACGGTCGAGGTCGAGGTCGGTGACGGGGTCATCCGATGAGGAGGGTCGTCGGTGCGCTGGTGGCGCTCGGCCTCGTGGTCGGGCTGCTGGGGACTGCGGTGGTCGGCTCGGCCATGGCGGTGCTCGGCGTCGGCGGAGGGGCACCGGCGGCCTCGTCGGCGGCGACCGCCGACGTCCCCTCGGACATGCTGGATCTCTACCAGGCGGCGGCGGCCACCTGCCCCGGCCTGCCGTGGACCATCGTGGCCGCCATCGGCACCGTCGAGTCGGACAACGGGCAGTCGGCGCTCCCCGGGGTCCACGCCGGCGCCAACGCGGCGGGCGCCGAAGGCCCCATGCAGTTCGAGCCGGCCACCTTCGCCGAGTACGACGAGCCGGTCCCCCCGGCCGGGGCGGTCCCACCGAGCCCGTACGACCCCACCGACGCCGTGTACGCCGCGGCGCGGCTCCTGTGCGCCAACGGGGGCTCGGGTGGTCGCGACGTCGCCGGTGCCGTCTTCGCCTACAACCACTCGGCGGCCTACGTCGCCCAGGTGCTGGCGCTGGCCCAGTCCCTGGCCGCGCCATCGGCGGCGGGCACGCCGGTCTCGGCCGCCGGCGAAGTGGCGGTGGCGTGGGCGCTGTCCCAGATCGGCACGCCCTACGTCTGGGGCGGCGAGACCGCCGGAGTGGGCTTCGACTGCTCGGGTCTCGTCCAGGCCGCCTACCGGGTGGCCGGCGTCGCACTGCCCCGGGTGGCCCAGGACCAGTACGACGCCACACCGAAGCTGGCCCCCGGTGCGCCGCTCGCGCCGGGCGACCTCGTCTTCTTCGGCGCCGGGCCGGATTCCATTGACCACGTCGGCCTTTACGTGGGTGTGGTCAATGGACAGAACGTCATGGTCGATGCTCCGCACACAGGTGCCGACGTTCGAGCCGAGCCCATTCCTGCGACCCTGGGTTCGTCCTTTGGGAGCTTGCTGTATGTCGGGGCGACGCGACCGATCTGATGGGCGGCGGCTACAAGCGCCTCACGTCGTGAGGAAGGTGCCCAATCGCACCAGTGGGGACTGTGCCCGACGCCCGTGTGCCCGATCAGCGCGCAGCCGAATGGGGGTATGCCGGGCTCTAGCCCTCCAATACTGGAACCAGTTGTGGCTTCTGTCCGATGCCATCCACGAATCGGCTCTTGAGTCGCAAGAAGGGGGACTCGACGTAGCGGAATGAGACTGCCGCCAGAATGATGCTGGCGACCACGCAGCACAACGTGGCGATGACGTGGGCTGCCCCGTGAAACATCGGAGATTGGACGAACACGAGGGCCAGCGGGTCGTGAAAGAGATAGATCGCATAGGAGCGTGCCCCGATCCAGATCAAAGCCGGTGCAGCGAAAAGCCGCGTCATCGCGGTATGTGGTGCGAGCACCACCGATGTCACGAGTACAACTGCCGAGATCGTCCCGAGATTGAGCAGCATTGAGGCCTCGAGCGGTGTCGAAAGTGGGGTCATGCACAAGACGGCGAACAATGCGACCGCCACCATGGCCGCCCGTTGTAGCGCTTGAGCTCCACGCTCGCTGATCGGCCTCCCGTTTCGCGCATGGACCGCCATGGCCAGTGCACACCCGGCGCACAGGCCCATGGCGTGCGTGCCAGTGCCAAAGTACGCGGCGTTGTATCCCCAGTTGACCATGGCCCAAGCGTTGAAGAGGGCACTCATGAGGGCGATTGAGCCAAGGAGCATCGCCGCACGCTTTGCTTGGACGCCATGGCGAAACCACAGCACCACAATGATCGGCCAGACCACGTAGAACTGCTCTTCGATTGCCAGAGACCACGTATGCGGAAGAAGGCCAAGTGCCTGCGGCCCCTTCGAGGCCGCCACCCGGTTCCCCAGATACGCGAACACCCAGGGCAGCCCGGTGAAGGTCGCAGCGCGCCGCTCTGGCGACGCCAAGGGGGTGAGGACTGCGGCCAACACCACGGCACACGACAGCGCCGGGAGCAGTCGGAGTCCACGACGCACCCAGAAGTTCCTCAGGGATACGTGTCCGAACCCCTCGCGTTCGCGGACGAGCAGCGACGTGATGAGGAATCCCGAGAGTACGAAGAACAGATCGACACCTACGAAAGCGCCTTGACCCAGAAACGAAAAGTGGGTGCCCACGACAGCGGCGACGGCAAGAGCACGGAGGCCGTCGAGACCTTTCCATCGCGATGTCTCCCGCATGATTCTCCCAGGCCCCTGATCGCCATGATCCGCAACGCAATTTCGATTCTCGGGCCACCTGGCCGAGCGTTCAATGGGACTTTTGGCCTACAACAACCGGGAGGTCCGCGTCTTCTGGACGGATGCTGCTGGACTTCGTCGCGTCACCGGCAAGAAGGGTTGGGCTGGACCCCCTATCACCATGCCGGGAGGGTGGGACGGTTCGGCAGAGGGGGGCAGGGCCGCCGTAGGCTATGCATCCATGAAGATCTTCTGGGTCTCCATTTTCTTCTTTCCCGTCACAGGTTGTGCTGCCTGCGTGTGGGCTCTGTTGGACGTTCTTCAGCGGCCCTCTGTGCAGTTTCGAGTAGCCGGCATGTCCAAGCCGAAAAGGGCCTGGGGCTTCGGGATCATCGGTGTTGCGATTGCAACAATTGCGGCCGTGTTCGGATTTGGCGGTACCGATCATTTCCTCGGGCTCGGCCTCTTCTTCTCCGCACAGTGCCTCGGTGCCATGGGGCTCCTTTCGGCGGCCTGGTATCTGCTTGCCGTCCGACGGTGGCTAGGTGCGCAATTGCGCTTCGCCAAGTCGAGCCCGCCTGAACTCTTGTCCTGAGGTCAGCTCTCACCGTCCCACTTCGCCGGATCGGTGTGATGGTCATCGCGATCGCAGCACGCAAAACTCGTTACCTTCGGGATCTGCCATGACGACCCAGGGGACATTTCGCTGACCGATGTCAATCCGGGCCGCCCCGAGCTCCTCGAGGCGTTGAATCTCGGCCTCTTGATTGTCCGGGCGAAGGTCGAGGTGGACTCTGTTTCTTCCTCTCTTCTCTTCGTCGGACGGCATCAGTCCGAGCCTTGTGGTCCCCGATTCGTCAATCAGGAGGTAGCCGCCAGAGGGGCCTGTCCAGACGTGTTCGAGGTTGAGGGCAGACCGCCAAAACTCACTCATTCGCTGGAGGTCGTTGCAGTCAATCAAGACACAATCGATGGCAAGGCTCACGATCCTCCTTCATCCTCACGTTGGGCCGCCGACGGAGTATGCCTGAGATGGCGGACCTTCCCCTGTACACCGGCTACGGGCCGCGCCGGAGAACGAGCCCTTGCCGCTCGCCGCGATCGAGCTCGAGGTAACGCAGTTCCAAGGGTGCCACCAGGACTGGCGCCAGAACTCCATGACGGCATCGTGCAATCCTGTATCGATGCGCCACGCGATCCAGCGCTCGCACTGGGTTCGTGACTCCCACTCCTGGAGGAGCAAGACAGTGTCAGGGTCATCGGCATCCACATAGATGTCGACCGACCCGCAGCCCTGGAATGCTCGAGTGCCTTCGGAGCTGGTTCTCAGCTCTTCGAGTAGTTCCTCCCCCCTGCCGGGCTGATATCGAAAGAGGACCGTCACCTTTTCCACGTTCGTCCTCACGCTCGTCCGCACGGATCAAGACCGACGGTAGACCGAGAAGCGCTCATGCCGCGGCAACGGGAGCATTGCAATAGATCCGACCACCAGTGCCCCGTACGCCGGCTGTGAGCGCCGAGAGCACGCCGACGATCAGGTGACCCTGTGTGCTCGATGCTGGGCGGGACAGATCAGGGTCTAGAAGTACCAGCCCGAAGGGATCCAGGGGACCGGGACGGCCATCCCGTCGACGAACAAGGAGCCGCGTATCTGCGCCGTGAGACGCGCCCGATGGAGTACGTCGAACGCCCACTGCTGGGCCGCGGTGAGCCCATGGACCAGGATCTCTCCCTCGGAGCCGGCGAGGAACCGCCACAGGAGGACGGCGGCTGTCCGGTCGTCGGTCGCCCCGAGCATGGCCAGTCGGTCCGGGCGCCAAAGCACCCACCCTCGCCCGGGGCCGCGGTCGACCACGTCAAGGCGGAAACGCTGGTCACGCAGCCCGAAGGCAACATCCTCGGGACGCGAGCGGCCCAGCTGTGCCTCCACCTCGGCCACCAATTCGAGGTCCCCCTCATCGCCATCCCGACCAGGCAGCGACGGCGGAATGGCCCGGCGGTCGGGTTGGCCTCCCATCTCGGCCGTCGGGTGCATCGCCAGTCCGGCCAGGAAGTAGCGGCGCATGGCCCGGGGGTCGGGCGATGACTGGATCATGCGCTGGGTGGCGCCGGCGGCGTAGCCCACGGCCGCCTCGAGGAGCCGCCCACCCACCCCGCGGCTCTGGAATTCCGGGTGGACGAACAGCATGGACAGCCCCCAGAAGCTCTCCCGTCGGACAGACTCGGCAACGCCCACCACCTGCCCCTCCGAGACCGCCACCCAGGCTCCGGGCCCGTCGCGCTGCACGAAACGGGCATGGCCCACGCGGCTGGCCTCCAACTGGGCGTCGCTCGGTGGGGGGCGCGGCGGGAGCTGACCCGCTTCCGCCTGCGCGGCATCGGCGGCCTCGCCCACGGCCATCGCCGCTTCGACGTCGTCGAGGGCCATGGGGCGCAGGTCCCACCCCGCAGCGTCGCCGGTCGCGCCACGCGGGGACGTCACACTGTCCATGGCCCCATGCTGGCACGCCGTCCACCTGGCCCGCCGTGCCTCCCAGCCCAAGACTTGCCGACGGGCTACCTCGGACACATGGCGACGACGTCGGCCACCACGGCGTGAGTGACCCTGCTCGGATCTCCGGCGACGCTCACATCGGGAGAAGGTGGTGACCGGTAAGCCGTGCCAAGTCAGTGGAGTGCAACTGTGCGAAGGGGCCTTCGGGCCCCCTCTGCGTGTCCGGGCCGGTGTCCGACGAATCCGATTGGCTGGGTAGCCCAGTACAACGCCGGGACTGGGTGCCACCCCGTGGGCACGACTGGGGACAGTCAGGCAGAGACGACCGTGCAGGCGAGATGACACACTGGCACCATCCCAGTTATATCGTCATACGATGCTATCGTGTGACGATGCGTCTGCCGGATGCCGACTACGAGGACCTCCTGACGTTACGCACCGGGCTCAGGCGCTTCCTGCGCTGGAGCGAGCAGCAGGCCGAGGCGGCCGGGCTGACGCCGGCGCAGCACCAGCTGTTGCTCGCCATCCGCGGGCACGGCGACCGCCGCGGGCCCACCGTCGGCGAGGCGGCCGACTACCTGCTGCTCCGGCACCACAGCGCGGTCGGCCTGGTGGACCGGGCCGTCGCCGCGGGCCTGGTGAAGCGGGTCCGTGACCCGCAGGACCACCGGGTGGTGCGCCTTCAGCTCACGGCGAAGGGCGGCAAGCGCCTCGAGGCGCTGGCGGAGCTCCACCGCACGGAGCTCGAGCGTCTCTCGCTCAAGCTGCCGAGCGCCTGGCGGGGCTTGATGCCGCGTCAGCCCCTCCACGGCATCGACGTGCGCGCCTGAGGGTCTAGACGGCCCGTCCGCGCCGGGCCCGGTAGATGCGCACGAGGGAGGCGGTCGAGGAGTCCTGGGCCGAGAGGTCGGGAGCCGCCACGTCCGTCAGGAGCGGCGCCAGCTCCTTGGCCATCACCTTGCCCAGCTCGACGCCCCACTGGTCGAAGGAGTCGATCCCCCAGATGGTGCCCTCCACGAACACGGTGTGCTCGTAGAGCGCCACCAGCTGGCCGAGCACCGACGGCGTGAGCTTCGGGGCCACGATGGTGGAGCTGGGCCGGTTGCCCGGCATCACCTTGTGGGGCACGAGCTCGGGGGGCGTCCCCTCGGCGGCGATCTCCTCGGCGGTCTTGCCGAAGGCCAGCGCCTTCGTCTGCGCCAGGCAGTTGGCCATGAGCAGGTCCTGCTGCTCCCCCGTCTCGTGGGTGCCTTCGGCGAACGCGATGAAGTCGCACGGGATCAGCTTCGTCCCCTGGTGGATGAGTTGGTAGAAGGCGTGCTGCCCGTTGGTACCGGGCTCGCCCCAGAAGATCTCCCCGGTCTGGCCGGCCACCGGCGACCCGTCGAGCCGCACCGATTTCCCGTTGGACTCCATCGTCAGCTGCTGCAGGTAGGCCGGGAAGCGGGCCAGCCGGTGGCTGTAGGGCAGCACGGCATGGGTCTGCGCGCCGAAGAGGTTGTTGTACCAGACGTTGAGCATGCCCTGAATGACCGGCAGGTTCTCGCTCAGGGGCGCCGTCCGGAAGTGCTCGTCCATGGAGTGGAACCCGAAGAGCATCTCGCCGAAGGCCTGACGCCCGATCGCCACCATCAACGAGAAGCCGATGGCGGAGTCGTAGGAGTAGCGGCCGCCGACCCAGTCCCAGAACTCGAGCATGTTGTCCGGGTCGATGCCGAACTCGGCCACGGCCTGGGCGTTGGTGGAGACGGCGACGAAGTGCTTCGCCACCGCGTCGTCGCCGGCGGCGGCACCCAGCCGGTCCAGGAGCCATTGCCGCGCCGCCGCCGCGTTGGTGAGCGTCTCGAGCGTGGTGAACGTCTTGGAGCTGACCACGAAGAGCGTCGAGGCCGGGTCCAGGTCGTGTGTGGCGGCGTACAGGTCGACCGGGTCGACGTTCGAGACGAACCGGCTCACCAGCCCCGGCTGCGCGTAGTCGGCCAGCGCGGTCGTCGCCATGGCGGGCCCGAGGTCGGAGCCGCCGAT
>PMPX01000359.1 GCA_003169235.1 Acidimicrobiaceae bacterium
CACCACGCTCGACGTCGTCCAGCTGGACGCGCGAGACATTGAATTCGGTCCGCAGCTCCATGAGCGGGAGGACCCTCCGCTGCGCCGCCGTGACGCCTTCCGAAGGGCCTGCGATCGTGGCAATGCGGCCCAGGTCGGTCGCCGAGTGCGTCCATCCGTGAGGTCCGGCGAAGTCCACGAGCTTGCGAGCGGCAAGGTAGGTGGGAAGGCGCGACGTGGCCTCCTGGTCGATCGCCTCCCAGCCGGAATCGGAGATGGGGGCCAGATTCCGATACAGGTGATTCATCACACTCTCCCCTTGAGGCTGCCGATACCCAGCGAGCCGGATTGGTCGGAAGCGGGATCCGCGGCGTCGTCCGAGGTCTCGTCGCCGATCTCGGTGATCGGCCCCGACGTGAACAGGAACTTCCGCAGGTTGGCGTCGAGGGCGCTGTCCCGCCGCCGCAGCCACTCCAGGGNNGAGGTCGCCTTCACCCGCTGGTCGTACCAGTCGATGGCCTCGAGCTCCTCACACAACGACGTCATGGCCCGATGGTGATCGACCGTCGCCTCATTGAGAAGCTCCAGCGGTTCGTGGAGTCCTTCGCTTCCCAAGATTCTCTCCTTCTGGTGGTTCGATGGACGCTTCTCACCGCCCGAGCGGTCGAGCCCAGCTCCCCCCACAGTGAACCACTCGCCGCTGCCGTCAGTCCACGGACGTGCCGGCCTCTGGCAGAGCCTAGCGAGCATTCGGCGGCGTCGGACCGGTACGGCGACGTCGCATTCGACGCTTTCGGACGCACTCCCTGTGCCCCGTTGCCCCCGAGCGCGCACCCTCCCGAGAGGCGCCTCGGGGGGTGCCGGCACCGCAGGGACGGCATCGTGGGGATGACACCCGGACCTCCAGGCCGTTGTCCCATCTCCCGTTCGCCCGGCATCTCGCGGTCCCGACGGAATGAAGTCCACGCCGTGATCAAGTCCGCCGTCTCAGCTGTCGAGACAATGGAGGTAGAGATCGACGTCCGGTCGGGGGAGATGGCACTGCCAGCACACGATGCAATGGGAGACGGCGGCACCGACCCGATCGGATGGCACGAGCGCGCCCCGGGGGAGGCACGGCGGAGGCTCGACCCGACCAAGCTCGCCTACCTCATCGGGCCCGCCGCCTTCCTGGTCATCCTGCTCCTCATGCAGCTGGGGTACACGGAGCGCCGGTCCCTGTGGGTGTGGCTGGGCATCTTCGTCGCCATCTTCGCGGTCAACCTGGTCGTCGATCACGTGTACAAGGCGCGGACAAACGGCCTGACTCTCAATCTGCGCGTCATCAGCCAGGTGGCGGCGGTCACGGTGGTCATCTACCTGACGGGGTGGGGACCGGTCCTCTGGGGTGCCTACGCCTTCATCGCGTTGGAGAACGTGGCGAGAGGTGGGTCACATGTCTGGCGCACCACCGCCGTCTGGAGCCTGGTCGGCATGGCCGTCGGTCAATTCGGTCTCGCTCGGGGCTGGTTCCCTTCGGAGCTGACGCGGTCACAGACCATGGCATTGACCGTGATGGGCGCCTTCGTGCTCCTCTTCGTCATCCGGATGGTCGGGGCCATCATGGAGCAGAAGGAGGAGGCGCAGGCCACCCTGCTCCTGAGCGAGGATCGGTTCCGGTCACTGATTCAGAACTCCTCCGACGTCACGATGATCCTCAGCGAAACAGGTGATTTCCGTTACGTGTCGCCGGCTCTCAAGGATCTGCTGCAGTACGAGCCTTCTGACCTCATCGGGCGTCGCGCCCTGGACTTCGTGCACCCCGAAGACCTCGAGTTCGTCCGACGGCTGCTCGGGGGCGAGTTCCAGTCGTCGCCCGTGACGACGACGCTCGAGTTCCGCATGCTGCGCCGGGACGGGACGATCCGCAACGTCGAAGCGGTCGTCTCCAACCAAACGGATCGCCCCTCTGTTGCCGGCTATGTGGTGAACATCCGCGACACCACTGAACGCAAGAAGTTCGAAGCCCTTCTCGCCCACCGCGCGCTCCACGACCCGCTCACGGGGCTGGCGAACCGGCAGTTGATTCTGGACCGCGCCGAGCAGATGCTGGAGCGGGCGCGCCGGACCGGCGAGCCGCTGGCCGTCTTCTTCATCGATCTGGACAACTTCAAGGACTCGAACGACTCGCTCGGTCACGGGGCCGGTGATCAGCTGCTGCAAATGGTGGCCGGTCGGCTGCGTGGCATCTTGCGGGCGAGTGACACGGTCGGGCGTCTCGGGGGGGACGAGTTCGTGATTCTGGCCGAGGGGGTATCGCTGGCCGGTGGACCCGAGATGATCGCTCAGCGCGTGCACGAGGTCCTGAAGCCTCCCTTCCACATCCCCGGAGTCGAGGGGTTGACCATCTCCATCTCCGCCAGCATCGGCATCGCCTCAGGGGATCGGGAGACCGGGGAAGATCTGCTCCGCGACGCCGACATCGCCCTGTACCGGGCCAAGGGTGCGGGCCGGGACCAGTCGGTCCTCTTCGAGCGCGAGATGCAGTCAGCCGCCACGGAGCGGCTCGCCCTCAAGTCCGATCTGGAATCCGCCCTCGGCCGAGGCGAGTTCTTCCTGCTCTACCACCCGATCTTCGATCTGGACCAGGTGGAGCTGCAGGGGGTCGAGGCGCTGCTTCGGTGGCAGCATCCGACCAAGGGGACCATCACACCCGACGTCTTCATCCCCGTGCTCGAGGAGAGAGGTCTCATTGTCGACGTCGGACGGTGGGTGCTCAGCGAGGCATGCCAGCAGGTCGCTGCATGGCACAGTCGGGGACACCGGACCTCAATCTCGGTGAACGTCTCCATGCGGCAATTGGAGTCGGACCGTCTGGTCGACGATGTGCGCGACGCGCTCGAGGCCAGCAGCCTCGATCCCAGCAGTCTCATCCTCGAAGTCACGGAATCGACCCTCATGAGGGATGCCGACGCCACCGTCGACAGGTTGAACCGACTGAAGAAGCTGGGTGTCATGGTGGCCATCGACGACTTCGGCACCGGGTACTCGTCACTCGCGTACCTCCGGAAGTTCCCCGTCGACGTGTTGAAGATCGATCGGTCGTTCGTCGCAGACATGCATCGGTCGCCCGACGCGGCCGCGCTGATCCACACACTCGTGGAGCTCGGTCGCACCCTCGGACTGGTGACGTTGGCCGAGGGGATCGAACAGCAGGACCAACTCGACGGTCTCCGTGGCGAGCGGTGTGACCACGGCCAGGGCTTCATCTTCTCCCGGCCGGTGGCGGCCTCCGAGATTCTGGAGCTACTCGAGAAAGCCCAGGTACCCCATCTGTCGTAGACGGCCGAACGACCGCCTCGCCCTCGTCGTCGAAGCGCTCACGGCGCGTGGTTGCGCTGCAGGGTCCGGGTGGAGATGGGGACGGCCGTCGAGTGCTCCGGTCCCTCCGGGCCGAACCGGGTCGCATAACCACCGTAGCGAGCCGCGAGCGGAGAGGCACTGAGCCCGTGGAGCAGCACGCTCAGCGCGACCGTGAGAGTCACCGCGGCGAGCACGACCTTGGATTCGGCCGGCGCGAGGGCATCCACCGCGATGAGACCAAAGACCACGGAGGCGAGGCCCCGGGGCCCGAACCAGCCCACGAAGGCCACCGTGACCCGGTCCAGGCCACTGCCGGCCAGAGCGATGCCAACCGGCACCATGCGGAGCAGGGTGAGGGCGAGTAGGGCGAAGACGGCATCGCGCCAGCCGAGATCCTCCATGCCCGGGACGAGCATGACGGCGCCGAATATGAACCAGACCAGAAGGGACAGCAGCGTGCCCGTCTGCTCGGTGAACTGCAGTGCCGCTTCGTCGTTGTGGTGATCCATGGTCCCGAACGCCATCCCGGCCACGAAGGCGGCGATGAAGCCGTTCGTGCCGGCGACCACCGAGGTCGAGTAACCGAACAGCGCCAGGGCGAGAATGGCGAGGGGCCGGACTCCTGGTGCGCTCCAGCCATAGCGTCGGGCCAGGGCGAGCAGGATCGCTCCGACCGCGCCGATCGCGATCCCGAGACAGGCGCCTCCGACGAGCTCGACCACTGCTTTGCTGAGGTGGGTGCCGCTGCCCGCCTCCGTCGTCACCGCCCCCGCGATGAAGAGGTTGACGAACGGCGTGGCGATCCCGTCGTTGAGCCCGCTCTCCACGTTGAGCAATCGGCGCACACCGGACGGCACGCGCTCGTCTTGCATGATGGACGCGCCGAGCGCGGCGTCGGTGGGCGCCACGATGGCACCGATGGCGGCGGCCACCCAGAGCCCGCTGCTGCCGAAGAGAAGTGCCGCCGCGGCGGCTCCGGCCCCGATCGTCAGTGGCAGACCGATCCCAAGGAGACGCAGTGGGAGGACGGCGTCGGACCGGAGGGCCCGCACGTTGACCCGGGAGGCGTCGGCAAAGAGGACGAGGGCGAGTGTGACCTCGGCCAGCGAGCGGATGGTCGATGAGTGCAAGTTGAAATGGACGAGTTCGGTCGGACCGTGGGTCACGACCAGTCCCAGCACGACGAAGGCGATCGGCGCCGAGACGTCCCAGCGCTCGAGGCGGGCTGACAGAAGGCCCCAGATGATCACGCAGGCCGAGATCACGGCGAGAGCGGCGAGGTTCAGGTCGTGGGTCATGGGCAGGGGCCCGATTGTGGCAGGTCGTTGTCGAGAGCACGTCTCGGGCAGGGTGCTCGCTGTGGCGGCCCGTCAGGGCCATTGGTGGACATTGAGACTTCTGGACCCTCCCTATCCGATCTTTGCCGGGCCAGCTGGACTAGACATTGGAGGGTAGGGCGGGGTACTCGCCGACCACGGAACCCAAGGAGAGTCGTTGATGTTTGCTTCCAGTTACCCGATACTCGATGCCTTCCTGACGATGCTGTACTTCTTCCTCTTCATCATCTGGATCTGGCTTCTGATCATGGTGTTCATGGACGTCTTCCGCAGCCATGACATCGGCGGCCTGGCCAAGGCGCTGTGGGTGATCTTCATCATCATCCTCCCGTTCCTCGGTGTCTTCGTCTACCTGATCGCCCGCGGCGGCAAGATGCACGAACGGGCGGCAGCGCAGGCGGCCGATCAGCAGAAGGCGTTCGACGCCTACGTGAAGCAGGCGGCGGGCACCAGCGGGGACACCACGGCCGACCAGCTCTCCAAGCTGGCGGGCCTCAAGTCACAGGGCGTCATCACCGATGCGGAGTTCGACGCCCAGAAGGCCAAGATCCTCGCCAGCTAGGAAGGCAGTTCGTCGCCCGCCGAGTCGGACGCGCCGGTGGCGACGCAGGACCAGCCAGAAGAGGAGTCCGCTCGGGCCACCGAAGCGGGCGCCAGTGAGCCGGGCCGCGACGCCATGTCGCAGCGCCTGGCGACACGAATTGAACAAGATGTCGAGTCCCCGCTGCCGTGGCGGTCCATCGCGAAGAAGACCGTCATGGTGGTGGTGGCCGGCATCACGATCTACCTCGTGTTCCCGAGCCTGACCGAGGTCTTTGACTCCTGGCCCAAGCTGACGTCGCTCGACCCGGTCTGGTTCGCGCTCGCCGTGGTCCTGCAGGTCGCGCATTTCGCCTGCACCATCGCGCTCCAGCGGATTGCTCTTCGGACCAAGGCCTGGTTCTCGGTCGCCACGTCACAGTTGGCGGGAAATGCGATCAGCCTCGTGGTCCCGGGCGGTGCCGCGTTCGGGGCGGCGACCCAGTTCCGCATGCTCGCCGCCTCGGGCAACGACACGGCCACCGCGGTCGGAGGCCTCACAGCGTTCTCGCTGCTCGGCATCGGGGGCCTGCTCGCGCTTCCGATCTTCGTGCTCCCGGCCATCATCGTCGGAGTCCCGATCGACCAGAGCCTGGAGCATGCAGCACTTCTCGGAATCGCCGCCTTCGTGCTCTTCGCTGGCTTTGCTGCTCTCGTGCTGGTGATGGATGGCCCCATCCGCTGGGCGGGCCGAGTGGTGCAAGCGACGCGCAACCGGTTGAAGCATCACGCCGAACCGGTGACCGGCCTGGCGGACCGGCTGGTCTTCGAGCGGAACCGGATCCGGGACGTGCTGGGCCGCAAGTGGAAGGCGGCCATGCTGCTGAGCAGCGGGCGCCTGGCGTTCGACTTCGGGACCTTGCTGGCAACGATTCGGGCGACGGGCGCCAAGCCTTCACCCTCGCTGGTGCTGCTGGCCTACGCAGTGGCCGGGCTGCTCGCACTGATCCCGATCACTCCCGGGGGCCTCGGGATCGTCGAAGCCGGCTTGAGCGCGCTGCTCATCCTGGCGGGGGTACCGGGCGGCGACGCGGTCGTGGCCACGCTGGCGTACCGGATCATCTCCTACTGGTTGCCGATCGTCGTGGGCCCATTCGCCTACACGGCCTTCCGGCTGCGGTACGGACGACCCGGAGAGGCGGGCGGATCGGGTACCGGCCCGGCCCTTGCGTCGGGGTGACTCGACCGCGATGGGACAGGCGCTCGGGCGGGAACCGGTCGCCAACGGGTGGCGGACGTTCGAGTCGTTCTCAACCGGCCTGGTGCCTAGGCCGATTGGCCGTCATGGGACGCCTCACCGGGGTGTCGGCCGCTCCGGCGCCGTGACCGGCGCGCCGCATGCTTACATTGCACGCCGGACATTGCGCGCGGGCGGGGTCACTGACATGCGAGAAGACAACCACCATGTATGAGGGGACATGGGAATCGGTCGGCGCCCATGAAGTGCCGGTCTGGTACGAGGACGCCAAGCTGGGGGTCTTCATCCACTGGGGCCTGTACTCGGTTCCCGGCTGGGCGCCGCGAGTCCCTGACATTCAGGAGTTGCTGGTCAAGAGCGGTCCAACACGGATGCTGCGTGAGAACCCGTATGCCGAGTGGTACCTCAACACCATGCAGATCGAGGGCAGCCCGACCCAATTGCACCACGCACGGGTCTACGGGGACGACTATCCCTACGACAATTTCGCCAAGACCTTCGACGACGCATCCATCGGGGCGAACCTCGATGCCGTGGCCGACCTCTGCCAGGCGGCGGGAGCGCGGTACGCCGTGCTGACCACGAAGCACCACGACGGGTTTGCCCTCTGGCCCTCCGCCGTGCGCCACCCGGTGAAGGGTGAGTACCACTCGAGCCGGGACCTCGTCGGAGACCTGAGCGATGCCGTCCGCGCCAAGAGGATACGCATGGGTCTCTATTACTCGGGAGGCTACGACTGGCCATACAACAATGCCGTCCTCTCCAAGGCGGCCGATGCGGTCCTTGCCGTACCCCACGGACGGCGTTATGTCGAGTACGTGACGAGCCACTGGCGAGAGCTGATCGAAAAGTACCAACCGTCCGTGCTCTGGAACGACATCTCCTGGCCGAGTGGTGGCAACCTGGCGGAGCTCTTTGCGTACTACTACAACACCGTCGAGGAGGGCGTCGTCAACGATCGATGGGTCGAGCCGAACCTTCCCCGCAACGGGTTCACCGACGCGGTCGTCCGTGGTGCGGGGTCCCTGGTGCAGTTGCTCTGGCCGTTCATCCCGGACCGGCAGAAGCGTCTGACCTTCTCCACTCCCAAGCACTGTGACTTCCGCACTCCCGAGTACGACGTCCTGCACACGGTGTCGCAGCGCAAGTGGGAATTGGCCCGCGGTGTGGGCCACTCGTTCGGAGCGAATCGCCACGAGCAGCCCGAGGACATCATCAGCGAGACGGAGTTGATCCAGATGTTCTGTGACGTGGTGTCGAAGAACGGCAACCTTCTGATCGGGGTGGGTCCCCGGCCCGACGGAACCATCCCCGAGGTGCAGCAGGCGCCGCTGCGCGGGCTCGGGGCCTGGCTGGCCGCCAACGGGGAGGCCATTTATGGAAGCCGCCCCTGGGTGATCACGGAGTCGGTCACGACGGGGGGAACCCCCCTGCGCTTCACGAGGAGTGGGGAAGGTGTCTATGTGCTGGTGATGGGGATGCCCGCCTCACGACGGATCACCATGCCGGCCGTCGACGGGTCGCGGGTCCGGCGCGTGCGGCTCGTGGGGTCCGACGGATTGCTCGAATTCTCCGTCGACAACGGTGAGCTCACGGTGACCCTGCCCGAGCAGATTCCTCTGAAGGCGGTCACCACCCTGGACCTCGGCGCCGAGGTGAAAGCGCGACTGGGCCGAACCCGATAGGGCGGGACGCCACGCGCCGAACCGCGAGGCAGGGTCGCCCGGCCTGCCTCGGTGTCAACGGGCCGGGACGGCAGCACGTCGGCCGCCGACCACGCCCAGGGACTACGTTCGACTTTCTCAGCGAACCCGGGGAGGGCAAATGATTCTTGATCTGTTCCTGATCGGACTGGTTGTCACCCTGGAGCCGATCCCGCTCACCGCGATGATCCTGCTGCTCGCGGCAGAGCGCGGTCTGATGAAGGGGCTGGGATTCACACTCGGGTGGCTGCTGACCCTCGTGGGGATCGTCGCGCTCACCGTACTGGTCACCGGAGGCAAACCGCTGATCCCGCAGAGCGCTCCTTCCACCGGGGCTCTGGCGCTGAAGCTCGCGATCGGGGTCGTCTTGGTCGTTGTCGCCTACCGTCGCAATCGCCGGCCGTCGTCGGACGCACCCAAGAAGCAGCCCAAATGGATGTCCGGCATCGACCGCATCAACCCGCTGGCCGCCGCGGGGCTCGGCTTCCTCCTTCAGCCCTGGGTCCTCGTGGCGGCGGGCGTGGCCACCATTACGCAGGCCAAGCTCTCGAACGGAGCGGAGTACTTCGGCGTCTTCGCCTTCTGCCTCTGGTGCACAGCGAGCTACCTCGCACTGGAGATCTATGCGGCGGTGCGTCCCGAAGCCGTGAGGACCAAGCTCAACGCGCTGCTCGGATGGATCAACACGCACACGGACCAGGCGATCGTGTTCCTGTCGTTGGGGCTCGGGCTCTACCTCATGGCGAAGAGCATCTATGGCCTGGTCAGCGGAGGGTAGACCCGATGGCACCTCGGGCTGAAGTTCCCTGCCCGGGAGGCCTGGCCAGCCTAGGCTCGAACGGGGGCCCGCACCCCGGAAGCAACGCCGTCACGTCGATCGACCCATAGGGGGTATCCCGATGTTCGCCTACACCTGGCCGCTCTTGAGCCTGTTCTGGACGTTCTTGATGTTCGCCGGGATCTTCCTGCTTCTCTTCTTCGTCATCTGGTGCTTCATCGACAACTTCCGCCGCCGCGACCACCATGGGTTGGCCAAGGCGGGATGGACGGTCCTGATCCTGCTCATCCCCTTCTTCGGCGCGCTGATCTACATCATCGCCCGGCCTGCCGACGCCCAGCTGTCCAGCTGAAGCCAGATTTCCCGGACCACGGCGCCTCCACGGGCGGAAGTTCGCTATCGGTCGCTTCTGAGGACGAGGTGCTCGTCGTGGAGCACCACGCCCTCGATCCCGAAGCGCGAAGCGAGCAGCGCCGGCACATCCTGGAGCGGGACCTCGGTGATGACCGACTCTCCCCCTACCGGTCGCTCGACCAGGACCGCCTGTTCGTTGACGAAGAGCGACAAGCAACGCTCGAGGCTGCGCAGTCCTGCCATGAGGCCGGTCACGAAGGGCGACTCGGGATGCGTCGCCGTGAACCAGTTGTTCACCACGATGTCGACCTGCTCAGCCGGCTCGGGCACGAAGCCGTACATGTCGCTCCAGCCGCCGTCCTGGAACACCTGGAGGACGAGCTCGGGCCCGTCCTCGACGATCCGGTAGTGCCAGCCCGACTGGTCGGACTCGACGCCCGACTCGAAAGGGATGGGGTCGAGAAGGCCGCCGCCGCCGAACCCCACGTCGGCCAGCCAGACCGCGCCGTCCCGATCCCTCACCCGGAGCAGAAGGTGGTTGAGGGGCCGGGGCGAGTCCTCCGGTCCGAGGCGGACCCGGGCCAGCAACGGGCTGGCCTCAATGCCACCGAGCGACTCGAGGGCCGAGGCGAGGAGGAGATTGTGCTCGAAGCAGTAGCCGCCACGCCGACGTCCGACGATCTTGGCCTCGAGATCCCCAAGGTCGAGCGAGACAGGGGTGCCCGAGAACGAGTCGAAGTTCTCGAAGGGGATCGTCGTGGCGTGCGCTCGGTGGATCTCCCCCAGTCCCGCATCGGCCCGACCGGCGAGACCGATGCGCTCGAGGTAGGCCTCGACGGACGCGAGCGAGGGCACGTTGGAAGAGGTTAATCCCCTGGCGGGGGGCCGTCCTGAGGCCGAACGACTCTTCGATGCGGGCCGTCGGAAACCCACATTTTCGTTGGGGCGAGCACATCGGTATGGTTAGCCCGTCCAGGGGAGCGCGCAGGAGCCGGAGATGCAGAATCATCACCCGATCATCACCCAACGTCCGGATCGGACGTGGTTGGTTGAGTGTGCCCAGTGCCGCAACGACGTCACATCTGCGGTGCCAATCGGAATCGGGATGCCACTTCAGGACCGGGAGACGGCGGAGCGGCTGCGGGACAACCATGCCGCCCGCACCGTACGGGCCGCGGCCTCCTAGGGCCGAGGCGCGCGAACGAGTCTGCGCTCGAGGCCGTGACCCGCACCGGCTGATCCGGCGGCACCATCTGCTTCCAGGGTCTTACGACGTGGAATCCGAAGTCGCCACTGACGAGGGATTGCCGATCAACTTGGCGG
>PMPX01000073.1 GCA_003169235.1 Acidimicrobiaceae bacterium
TCGGTGAGCGTCATGCCCCACCCTTCGCGCTGCGACGTGCTCGCTACGGCCCAGGCCTGGCGATACCACCAGACCAGCTCGTCGTCGCACACCCGGCCCGGTAGGTGCACCCAGTCGGCAACACCGAGCTCGGCCCGGAGCGCTTCGAGGGCGGACCGTTCGTGGCCCTCGCCGATGATCACGGCCTGGAGCTCGGGTACCGATGCCTTCGCCTGCGCCAGGGCGCGTAGTAAGACGTCGAAGCGCTTATACGGCACGAGCCGGCCCACCGCGACCACCAGCGGCGGGCCCGATCGGCGCCCCCCCGGCGTGTAGCGCGCGTCGATGCCGGGCGGCACCACGGTGACGTGTTCACGAGGAAGTCCGAGCATGTCAACGATCTCGGTGCGCGAAGAATCCGACAGCGTGACGATGCGGCTCGTGCGGTAGAAGCGCGGAGCAAGCTTCCGCTCCACGGTGTCGCCGACGCGGGCCAGAGCGGGTGGCAGGGCCATGCCCCACATCTCGGCGTGGACGTGGTGCAGCCAGACCAGGCGCGGACCGCGGTACCACAGTGGCGATAGGAACGGCACGCCGTTCCAGATCTCGACCAATGCGTCCCCGGGACGATGCCCGTTACGGATTCCCTCCCAGATTGCGGCAGGGAAGACCGCGTAGCGTCCGGCGCGCCGCAGCACCCGGTAGCCGTCGCGCTCGGTTGCCGTCGGAGCCCGGGGTACCGCCGACGTCCGGAACGTGACGTCAATCCCGGCGGCGGCCCAGCGCGAGGCGACCATGTGGGCGAACAGCTCGGAACCCCCGGCCTCGGGATCATCCAGGTCGCGCCAGGCCAAGAAGTGGACCCGCCGGATCCCGGCTTCGACGGCGATGGAGGACAGTTCGAACGCTGAAAAAGCACTCGCCGAGAACGTTGTGCCCGGATCCGTCGTGCGGGGGAGTGTCTGGCTCATTACGTGGCCATTGTCCCGACTTCGGATCCGAATCCACAAGCGATAACCGCTTGTGCCATGGAGAAATTACCTCTAGACCGGCAAAGATAACTACTTGATCACGCCGAGTTTGCTTTGTGCGACTTCACCCCGCGACGCAGCGGATCCGGAGTCTGGGTGCCGCCACCGACTGTGGCCCTCGGTGGCGGCGAGGTCATCGTCGGGGGGTAGGGTGACTGATCGACCCCGCCGACCGCGGACCTAGCCTTGAAAATTCGCGCGGCTCCTGAGCGCGCGGTGCGCGCGTCCGCGTAAAAGCCCTCCGTACCTGGGAGAATGTTTGTCGCTGAACACACATTCCAACCAGATCCGGAGGGCTCCTTGAAAGTGCACCGTAGTCGCTCGGTCCGTCGCGCCAAAGTGATACCCGACGGGAAGAATCTCGTGTCCCATGCCGGTGCCGCCCTCTTGGCCGAGCTGGCCGATCGCAGCGGGTTGACCGAGGCCATGTCCGTGGCCATATCCGACTGTGGGATCAACTGGCACACCCACGATCCCGGTGTCGTGCTCACGCATCTGGGCGTCGCCATCGCGGATGGGGCGGACTGCCTTGCCGACCTCGCCGCGCTCAAAGAGCAAGAAGATCTCTTCGGTCCGGTGGCGTCAGTCGCCACGGCGTGGCGGGCCGTGCACGCCACGGCCGTCTTCGAGTTGCGGGCCATCCCCGTGGCCTTGGCCACCGCCCGTGCGCGCGTGTGGGCGGTGGAGCCACCCGTCGGCCCGATGATCTGGGACTTCGATTCCACCTTGCTCAACGTGCATTCTGAGAAGGAGGACGCCGCTGCGACCTACAAGCACGGCTTCGGGTTCAACCCCTTGGGAGCGTGGTGCGACAACACCAAAGAGCCGCTGGGCGCCATGCTGCGCCCGGGCAACGCCGCCCCGAACGACACCGACGATCACCTCGAACTGCTCGAACAGGTGGTCCGCTCCGTGCCGCCCGAATACGCACTCGGCCACGAAGAAGGCGACGACCCCGCACTGGTCGTCCATCCCATCTTGGTCCGGGCCGACTCGGNNGGGGCCACCCACCGCTTCGTCGCCTCCCTCTCAGACGCCAACTTCGAGTACTCGATCGGCTTTCCCATCAGCGGTTCTGTGCGTGATGCCCTCCTTTTGGCCCAAGAAGAGGACTGGGTGAGAGCCACCGAGCTCGGCGGAGGCATCCGAGACGGTGCCGAGGTGACCGAACTCACCGAGCTTTACGACGTCAAGGGGTGGCCGAGCGACATGCGGGTGATCTGTCGCCGCGAGCGCCCCCACCCGGGCGCCCAGCTCTCCCTCTTCGATACCCATGCCGGCTGGCGCCACACCTGCTTCATCACCAACACCAAAGGTGAGGACATCACGGCGCTCGAGCTGCGTCACCGCGGCCATGCCCGCGTCGAGGATCGGGTGCGCTGCTGGAAGGCGTGCGGACTGGCCAACTTGCCCTTCGACGGCTTCTGCGCCAACGAGGCCTGGGTGGCGGTCTCGTTGATCGCTGGCGCACTCTTGGCCTGGAGCCAAATGACATGTTTCGACGGCGCGCTGGCCAAGGCCGAGCCCAAGACCATGCGCTACCGGGTCCTCCACGTCGCCGCTGTCCTCGCGCACCGCGGGCGTGACCTCATCGTCCACCTCGACGAGTCCTGGCCCTGGGCCGGCGAGCTCGCCACCGCCTTCACGCGTCTACGCGCCGCCCTCCCATAGCGAGGCGGGTTCCGCCGCTCGACCCCAAAGCGATTCTGCAGGGCGTGACAACACCACAAGATTCAAGCCATCAGGTTCCTTCACGCCCCGATTCGCTCACACCGCAATCATCGACTCAACGGACCGATCGAGGAAGCTGGGGCCGTCACGCCAGAGGCCGCACGAATGATCGAGGTTAGGGGCCGCGCGGATAGGTGA
>PMPX01000241.1 GCA_003169235.1 Acidimicrobiaceae bacterium
TTCATGACGGGCGCCCTGGGGCGCCCGCCCACGGTGCAGGCGGGCGCCTGGGTGTGGGACCACGTCCAGCTGGCGCTGCACCCGGCCCTGCACCTCACGTCGGGGACCCTGGCCTCCTGCGTGCGGGCGGCCGAGGGCCCGTCGGGCCGGATCGTGGCGGATCAGGGCGTGACCGACTGCGTCGTGCGCAGCGCCCTCGGCGGGACCTGAGGCGTGGGCACCGCTCAAGGGGCGGCCGGGTCCCGCCGATTCGGAGGAGTTGGAAAGACGGCGGCGAGGACGGGGCAGAGGGGGACGGAGGGCACGGTGGCGCGTTCGGGGGTGCGGGGCCTGCTGGGCTCGGTCGTCCTGGTGGCGGCCTGTCTCGCCCTGCCCCTCGTCCGGCCGGCCTCCGGCGCGGTGCCGACGGCCCGGGCGGACGCCGGCACCGCCGGGTCGGGCGGCGCCCGGGTGGCCTTCCCGCTCCCGCCCGGCCTCGGCGCCTCCGAGCACGCGGCGCTGCAGCGCTCGGGCGCGTACGGCCGACATCCCGTCCGCGTCCTCATCCTGGGCGATTCCATCGCGCTGACCCTGGGCATGGGCCTGGCCGTGGGCTCGCAATCCCGGTACGGCGTGACCGTCTCGGACCATGCCGCACTCGGCTGCGATCTGGACCCCGCGCTCGAGGTGTTCATCGGGGGCGCCACCGGGCCGTCCACGCGGGGGTGCGACGGGTGGCGGGCGACATGGACCTCCCTGGCGGCCCGGGAACGGCCGGAGGTGGTCGCCATCGGGCTCGGGCGGTGGGAGATCACGGACCACTTCCTGCACGGGCGGTGGGTGCACATCGGCGAGCCGGAGTGGAACGAGCACCTCGGCGCGGACCTCCGGGCCGCCGTCTCCATCTTCCGTGGATTTGGTGCCAGAGTGGTGCTGTTCACCATGCCCTACGTCGACCCGAGTGACCGGCAGCCCGATGGCCTGCCCTGGTCGGAGGACCTGCCGTCGCGCGTGCAGGCCTACGACGCGCTGGTGCGGCAGGTCGCCCGGGCGGACCCGGGGGAGGTCAGCGTGATCGACCTCAACCGGATGCTCGGCCCGGCGGGGGTCTACACGGCATCGCTCGACGGCGTGGCCGTGCGCTGGCCCGACGGCATCCACGTCAGCACGGCGGGCGGCGAGCTCCTGCAACGCCAGATCCTGCCCGAGCTCGATCGCATCGGCCTGGAGGACGAGACGGCGGCAAGGTCCCGGGGGTGACCGGGCCCGAGGCGCCGGAGGCGCCTGCGGCCGAGGTCGTCGTCGAGTCCGTGCCGGCGGCCATGTCGCTGGCGCCCAACGCGGTCGGGCCCAACCTCGGGGCCGAGCTCCTCCTCGACACCGAGGCGCGCCCGGGGGTCGAGTCGATGCGGGCGGGCCTGCTCCAGGCCGGCCCGCTGGCGGCCGCCGGGGTGCTGGCCAACGGCGCCAGCGTCGTCCTCACCGTCGCCCTGGCCCGCCTGCTCACGCCCCACAGCTACGGCGTCCTCAACCAGCTGACGGGCCTCTACCTGATCCTGTCCATGCCGGGCTCGGCGGTGGGCGTGGCCGTGGTGCGGCGGGTGACCCTGTGGCACGAGGACGGGAGCGGCCACCTCGTCCGGCGCTGGGCGGGCCGGGTCCACCGGCAGGGCACCATGCTCGTGCTCGTCTGGGCCGTCGTCGTGTTCGTGAGCCGGCACGGCGTGGCGGTCGTGCTCAACCAGCAGAGCGGCGTCGGTATCGCGGCCATCCTGACCGCGGCCGCCTTCTTCGTGCTGCTCTCCCTCGACCGCGGCCTCCTGCAGGCCCGTCGCGCCTACCGCCCGCTGGCGGTCAACCTCCTCGTCGAGATGGGCGTGCGCCTGGCCGCCGTGCTCGTGCTCGTGCTGGCCGGCTACGGGCCATCGGGCGCCGCAGTGGGCGTGCTGATCGGCGAGGTCGTGGCGGCCGGCCACGCCCGCTACGCCGCGGTGAAGGCCTGGTCGGACGGCCAGGGCCCGCGCGTGCGGTCCGCCGGGGGCTGGGTGGCGGCCGTCCGCCCCGACCCGGTGCTGGGGGGCGGTGCCATGGTGCGCCGCACGGTGGTGCTCGACCTGGTCGTGGCCTCGGTGTCCCTGTCGATGGTGGCGGTGCTCCAGAACGTCGACGTGCTCGTCGTCGGGCGGGACAACCCGAGTCACAGCGGCGCCTACGCCGCGGTGTCGGTCACCAGCAAGGCCATCGTCTTCGGGGCCATCGTGCTGGGCGGCTACCTGCTGCCCGAGGCGGCCATCCGGTGGCGCCAGGGCGGGCACGCGCTGCGGCAGCTGGCCGTCGTGCTCGTCCTGCTCGCCATCCCGTCGGTGCTCCTGCTGGGCCTGGCGGTGGCCGCGCCGGAGAAGCTGCTCCAGGTGCTGTTCCACCACGCCTACACGTCGGCCGCCGACGCGCTGGCACCGCTCGTCGGGGCCATGATCCTGCTCAGCATCTCGGTCGTCCTCACGATGTACCTGCTCGCCGTCGGCCGGCACTGGGTGGCCGCCGTCCTGGTGGGCGGCGCGGCCGCCCTCACCGCGGCCGTGCTCGAGGTGCACGGGGCGCCGCGGGCCACGGCGCTCGTCGACCTCGCGGTGCAGGCGGTCGTGCTGCTCGTGATCGTGACCGGGTTCACTCTGGTGCACCGGAGGGTCCGGGTCGCAAAGGAGGTCGCAGGGCTAACCTGACCGGATGGGTGACGACTCCAGGCCGGTGGCCGCGGCCGCCGGCGGGGAGCACCACCCCGGCGCAGCGCCGTCCGACCCCGACGTCCTGGCCTCCATCGCGGCCGAGGCGGGGATCCGGCGCATCCACTTCGTGGCCTGGCGCGACCTCGACGATCCCGAGGCCGGAGGGTCCGAGCTCCACGCCCACCGGGTGGCGTCCCTGTGGGCCGCGGCGGGGCTCGACGTCACCTTCCGCACCTCGGCGGTCCCCGGCGCCCCCCGGGCCCTGACCCGCGACGGCTACCGGGTGGTGCGCCGGGCCGGGCGCTACGCGGTCTTCCCGGGCGCGGCCTGGGAGGGCATCCGCATGGGGCACCGCCCGGGCGACGCCCTGGTCGAGATCTGGAACGGCATGCCCTTCCTGTCACCGCTGTGGTACCGGGGCCCCCGCATCGTCTTCCTGCACCACGTCCACGCCGAGATGTGGGGCATGGTGCTCCCGTCCCTCCTGGCCCGGCTGGGCAACGCCGTGGAGAGCCGGGTCGCGCCGCCGATCTACCGTTCGAGCCGGATCGTCGCCCCGTCCGAGTCCTCCCGCGCGGAGATCATCGACCTCCTCGGTCTGCGGCCCGAGCGGATCACCGTGGCCTCCCCCGGGGTGGATGCCCGCTACTCGCCCGCGGGCCAGCGCTCCCCGACGCCCCTCGTCGTGGCGGTGGGGCGGCTGGTGCCGGTCAAGCGCTTCCACGTGCTGCTCCGCGCGCTGGCCAAGGTGAAGGCCGAGCAGCCCGAGCTGCGGGCCGTCCTGATCGGCGAGGGGAGCGAACGGACCGCGCTGGAGGCGCTGCGCGAGGATCTCGGCGCCGCGGAGTGGGTGAGCATGCCCGGGCGCGTCGACGACGAGGAACTGCTGTCGTGGTACCGGCGGGCCTGGGTCGTGGCGAGCAGCTCGCAGCGCGAGGGGTGGGGCATGACCCTGACCGAGGCGGCGGCATGCGGGACACCGGCGGTGGCGACAGCCATCGCGGGCCATGCCGACGCGGTGCTCGACGGCGAGTCGGGCCTCCTCGTGGAGGACCCGGCCGAGCTCTCCGTGGCGCTGGGCCGGGTGCTCGGCGACGAGGTGCTGCGGAGCCGACTCTCCAAGGGGGCGCTGGCGCGGGCCCGGTGGTTCACCTGGGACGTGACCGCACGCCGCACCCTCGAGGCGTTGGCCGGGGAGGCCGCCGCCCCGGCCTGACGTTCAGCCGTCGATCCCCACGATCGGCGTGTCGGGCGGCAGCCGCCGCATGAGGCGGGCCGATGCCGACTGCGCCCGCATGGCGCGCCGGCCGAGCGGTTTCCTGACCCGCAACCCGAGCCCGGAGATGACCGCGTCGGCGACCAGCAGGACGACGCCGAGCCAGATCAGGTTGCCGGCATGGACGAACGACCCCGCCCAGTTGGAGCCCGGCAGGAAGTGGTGCACGTTCTGGCCCTGCACGACGTTGATGCCGCCGGCGACGATGAACCCCACGCCGCCGATGGTCGCCACGGCCCGGGCCCACGGCACCAGCAGGCCCAGCGTCACGATCCCCGCCACGACGAGCCCGGCCCTCGGAGGGGCCACCAGGGCGGCGACGCCGCCGGTCAGGATCCCGATGAGCAGCGCCCTCGGGTAGTGGAGCCAGCCCCGCTGGCGCTGGTCCCTGGGTGGGGGTGAGGAGGGCAGGGCCAGGGAGGCCCGGTCGGCGGGCTGTGCCGACCGCACCGGGGCGTCGGGGCCGGCCGGCCCGCGCAGGCGGCGCGGCAACTTCCCGCGCACCCAGCGTCGGGCGCGGGCCGGGAGGAAGCCCAGCAGCAGGCAGAGGGCCAGGGTGGCCCCGGACACCGCGAGCGCGGCCCAGATCACCCGTTGGGGCGTCCACGTCAGCTCGACCGTGAAGCCCGGGCCACCGAGCTCCTGCAGCTCCGCCGCGCTGACGTGCCACCCGTTGGCGAAGCCGTCGACGAGCTGGGGAGGTCCGAGGTCGACCGCGTGCGAGCCGGCGGCGGCTCCGGGGCCGGGCTCGGCCCTGGCCTGCCAGCCCTTGTTGATGCTCTGTCCGAGGACGAGCTCGAAGGACTGCGAGGCCCCGGAGACGGCGGCACCGTGACCGTCGATGTGCGACGACGTCGCGGCGACGGTCGCGACCGCCCCGGGCTGGGTCGCCGGCAGCTGGGGCGTGCCCTCTGCGGTGGGGACGGCGGCGGGCCCGGGGGCGCCGCCCGGCGCCGAGTCGAGGACGAGCTGGTCGAGGTTCCATCCCGTGCACGTGGTCGGCGTGCTCGCACACGGCGGGTTGTGCCCGGCCACCGTCTCGACCACGTGCGGGCCCGCCCCGAGCGCGATCCCCTTCGCATCGGGACCGCAGGGCACGACCTGGGCCTCCCCGTTGTCCAGCGCGTGCTGCGCCGACCCGACGACGGCCACCGAGACCGGCTGGCCGTCGATGGTGAGCAGGTTGGAGACGCAGGTGCCCGGCAGGTTCGCCGGCACCGGGGCGGCCTGCGCCCCGGGGATCCCGATCTCGGCGATCCCGAGCGGCAACGCCAGGGGCCCGGCCGAGTAGTAATTCGCCGCGTACTCGGGCCGCACGGCGGTGAACGTGACGGAGAAGTGCGTGCCGGTGAGCGCGGGGAAGGTGACGGGCACCGTCGTCACCGCCCCGGGGACGGTGCCGTCGGCGATCGGCGGCAGCGTCACCTGGCGCACCTGGTTCCCCGAGGTGATCGTCATGGCGGTCGGGACGGAGTGCCGGCCGTCCGCGATCACCTGCAGGGCCAGGCTGCCGAGCGCCTGCGGCTTCTTCAGGTCGTAGGTCAGCGTGGAGCCGACCTGGGCGTCGGAGCCGAGGCCCGGCATCCAGGCGGTCGACGCGTTGCCGTCGAGCGTGGCCGACGCGGTCGACTGCAGGTCGCCCGGCAGCCGTCCGGTGGAGTACGCGTCCTGGAGGTCCGTGGACGCGGCGGCCGCGCGGCCCACGAGCCGGTCGATCTCGTCGTCGGGGATCAACGCGGAGAGGCTCGCGCTCCCCGAGAGCGTGAACGTGCGGGCGGCGGGGAGCGTGAACGACCGCGAGATCGTCGTCTCGGGGTCGCTGCGCGGCGGGAACTGCGACGTGCGCTGGCGGGTCATCACCACGGTGAGGCGGTCGGCCGTCGACGCCGCGCCGAGGGTGGACAGCATCTGGGTGGGCATCTGGATCACCTGGTGCACCTGCACACCGGGGATCTCGATCTCGGAGAAGCCGACGGCGGAGGCCGTCAGCGGCGGTGCCGTGTCGTTCGTGGTGCCGTCCAGCGTCACCCGCAGCGTGTGGAACGTCCGGGCGGGGAAGGTCAGGGTCTGCCCCGAGGTCAGGTGTGACGCGCTGGTCAGGGCGTAGTGGACGGGGTCCTTGCCGTCGAAGGTCAGGGTCACGCCCGAGACCCAACGGGAGCGGTCGCCGCGCTGGGGCTGCACCAGCGTGATGTGGTCGGTGGTGACCGGGGTCGTGAGTTGCGCCTGCCACCACTGGCCCGCCGGGTCCGGCACGAAGGTGCCCGTGATCCAGGCCGTGTCGAAGTCGTTGTCGATGGCGCTGTAGGCCTGGTCCTCGGGGGTGTAGGAGATCGAGTTGCCGTAGCTGCTGGCGGTGACGTTGACCGCCCCGACGTACGACGCGTACGACTTGCTGGTGATCGTGGTGCCCGGGAACAGCTCCACCGGGCTGTCGCTCAGGTCGCTCTTGGCGGGGTTCTCGTCGGGCGTCTCGGTGTAGCCGGCGTTGGCCGTGAGCGTGTCCCAGCGGAACGCCTGCTTGCGGTTCGTGTCGGTGAGGACGAGCTGGGCGCCCCGGGACCCCAGGTCCTCCAGGCGTGACGGGTCGCCGGCCAGGGTGCCGGCGTAGTAGATGGCGCTGTCGGTGTCGAGCAGGCCCAGCCCGGCGAGGTTGTTGAGGCCGGTGGCGTCGCCCTCCATCACGAGCGCGCCCGTGTCGGACTCGCCGCGGACCATGGCCCTCGGGTTGGCCACGGTGTAGGTGACGATCGGCGACGTCCACCCCACGTTGCCCGGCACCGAGAGGTCCTGCTCGTTCAGGGTCGAGTCGGTCGAGACGTTGGGCCGGGGCGTCCCGAACGACTGGGGGTCGCTCAGGCCCAGCGGCGTCTGCAGCAACTGGAGCGCGAGGATCTGCGGCTGGGGGATCCCGTAGCGCTCGTACTGCTGGTCGTACTGCACCATGAGGTCGCCGGCGCCCATGAGGCGCGACATGGGCGCCAGCGCGTTCATGTTGGCGGTGCCGTCCTGAATGGGCCCGTCCGTGGCGTAGAGGGTGTCGGCCGTGGCGATGGACCCCATGATCTGCTGCTCACGGGTGACGAAGTCCCGGTCGAGCAGCGCGGACTGCGGCGTGTCGACCGTGTCGCCCCAGCGGTAGGCGGCGAAGTCGTTGCCGGGGATGGCGAAGACGCGGGTCCCCGGATGCGTGGCGTTGAGGTGGTCGATGGCGGCGACCTCGTAGGAGGGCAGCGTGGCGGGCTGGGTGAAGTTGTTGGCGATGGTGTCGCCGAGGAAGATCGACGGGTTGTTGGCCACCACGAGACCGGCCACCAGGAGGGCGGTCACGATGCCGGGGATGGAGAAGCGGGACCACAGCGCGGTGAGGCCGCTGGCCAGCAACATGAAGAGCGCCAGCAGCACGAGCGGCGTCGCCCGGTCGGTGGAGCGCAGCGCCAGGCCCGCCGTCGTGTCGGTCATGAAGGACTTGAGCTCCCGGCCGATCACGGTGGGGTGGGTGAAGGGGAACGGCCCCACGGAGAGCACCAGGCCGACGAAGAGGAGCAGGAGGAAGAAGGCGCGCTCGCGCCAGCGCACGAACGCCGCCGCCACCAGCGCGACCACGGGCACGGCGTAGGAGGTGGCGAGCAGCCAGATGTCCTGCGTGTAGCGGATGGCCGCGTTGGTCCACGGGCCCGTGTGGTCGGTCCCGTAGAAGTACCAGTAGCCGAGGCCGCGGAGGATGTCCGCCGGGTTCGAGGTGGCCGAGGTCGAGGGGACGGTCTCGGTGTACTTGAGGACGTTGACGCCGTACGCCGCCTCCACCTCGAGCCCCGCCATCCACCACAGGCAGGCCCCCAGCGTGAGGATGCCGATGCGGAGCGCGGTGGCCAGCGCGTGGCGCCAGGTCGACTCCCGCAGGACCACCACGGCGTAGAGGATCCACATGACCGGCGCGACGCCGACGTAAATGATGGAGCTGGCGTTGATGCCGCTGACCAGCGCCACCACCACGGCGAACAGGGCGGGCTCGCGCCAGCCGCCGCGCCGGAGGGCGACGACGGTGAGCCCCAGCATGAAGGGCAGCCCGGCCCAGGGCAGCAGGATGACCGAGATGCGCCCCGCGTACTGCAGGAAGTACGGCGAGAGCATGTAGGCCAGCGCCGCGGCGGTCGGCCCCGGCCCGCGCAGCCCGAGGACGCGACAGAGGTAGAGGACGCCCAGGCCGGCCGCGAAGAGGACGGACCCGAGCCAGAGGCGCTGCGCAACCCACACCGGCACGCCGAGGACGTGGAAGATCGCGTAGAACGGGCCCATCGGGAGCAGGTAGCCGATGTACTCGTGGGTCACACCCCCGAGGCCGACCGTCGGGTTCCACATGAATGCGACCTGGCTGAGGAAACGCGTCGGGTCGAGGTAGAGGTAGGTCTTGGTGTCCGGGGTGACCACGCCCGGCCGCACCGCCAGCAGCGGGGCGTAGGCCAGGCCGGCCAGCACCACGGCCCCGCCGAGCCACCACCACCGGCCACCTCTCCCGACCGCCCTGCGCCGGGTGGCGGCGTGCCGCCCCCGGGGGGCGGTGTCGGTGGTGGACGTGGTCATGAAGTGGCGCTGAAAGGTCGCCGGGTAGTGTAAGCAGCCAGCGCCTCCTCGGCGTGTCACTCGATCGGAGCGCCCGTGGCCACCAGCACCAAGAGCCGGCTGACGGGCGAGCGACCCCAACAGGGCGTGACCCCCGATTCCCTGCTCGCGTTGCACGAAGCCGGGTATCGCGCCGTCCTGGACCGTATCGGGGACGGGCGCATCCTCGACGTCGGATGCGGCCAGGGGTTCGAGTCGGCGAGGTTCCTGAGCGCCGGTCGCGAGGTCGTGGGGATCGACTACGCCTCCGAGGCCGTAGCGACCGCGGCCTCCCGTTACGGGCGCGACGGCCTGCGGGTGGCCCAGATGGACGCACTGGCGCTCGCCCTCGCTCCGGCCAGCTTCGACGGCGCCTGCTCGTCCCATCTGATCGAGCACTTCACCGACCCCGAGCCCCACGTGGCCGAGCTGGCCCGCGTGCTCAAGGACGACGGCGTCGCCTGCGTCCTCACCCCGAACGAGCCGACAGACTTCGAGAACCCGTTCCACCTGCACCTCTTCGACCGTGGGGCGCTGCGGGCGATCCTCGAGCGCCACTTCGACGACGTGTGGCTGGGCGGCGTCGATGGGGCGCCCCACGTGAAGGCGGACTTCCAAGCCCGCCGGACGAGGGCGGCGAAGCTGCTCAAGCTCGATGCGCTCGACCTGCGGCACCGGATGCCGCACGAGTGGTACGTGTGGGCGTACACCCGGTTGCTGCCACTGGCCTACAAGCTGGTGGCCCGCGAGGACACGGGTGGGGTCACGGGCATCACCGCCGACGACTGGTTCGTGACCGACGACCCCGACGACACGACCCTCGTGCTGTTCGCCATCGCCCGGGCACCGCGCCGGGGCACCGCCTGATGCTCGCCGTCGGCCTCACGGGCGGCATCGGCTCGGGCAAGTCGGCGGTGGCCGACCTCCTCGTCGAACGGGGGGCGGTGCTGATCGACGCCGATCAGGTGGCCCGCGACGTGGTCGCCCCCGGGGGCCCCGCCTACCGGCCGCTGGTGGACCGCTTCGGGCCGGGGATCGTGGCGCCGGACGGCACCATCGACCGCCCGGCGCTGGCGGCGGTCGCCTTCGTCGACGACGAGTCCCGGCTGGCGCTCAACGGCATCACGCACCCCGCCATCGGCATCGCCATGATCGAGGCACGCGACGCCCTGGCCGACACCGACGACATCGTCATCCTGGCCATCCCCCTCCTCACCGCCGCCCACCGGGACACCGTTCGGCTGCACAAGGTCGTGGTGGTGGACTGCCCGACGGACATCGCGCTCGAGCGCCTGCTGTCCCAGCGCGGCTTCGCCCGCGCCGACGCCGAGGCGCGCATCCGGGCCCAGATCTCGCGGGAGGAGCGGCTCGAGGAGGCCGACTACGTCGTGGACAACTCGGGTGACCGGGCGGCCCTCGAGGCGGAGGTGTCCAGGCTGTGGGACTGGCTGGTCGCGGCGGCGGCCGAGCAGCGCGCGCTCGCCTGACCTGTCACACCCCCCGGGTAGCCTCCGAGGGTCATGCCCGAATTCCAGGTCGTCTCACCGTTCAAGCCCTCGGGTGACCAGCCGGCGGCCATCGTCGGGCTGGCCGAGGGCGTCCGGCGGGGCGACCCCTACCAGACCCTGCAGGGGATCACCGGCTCCGGGAAGACGGCCACGATCGCCTGGGTGATCGAGCAGGTCCAGCGGCCGACGCTGATCATCGAGCCGAACAAGTCGCTGGCCGCCCAGCTGTCGTCCGAGCTGCGGGAGCTCTTCCCGAAGAACCGGGTCGAGTTCTTCGTCTCGTACTACGACTACTNNACTACTACCAGCCCGAGGCGTACCTCCCGACGACCGACACCTACATAGAGAAGGACTCGTCCATCAACGACGAGATCGACCGCCTCCGCCACGCCACGACGTCCTCGCTCCTCATGCGGCGCGACGTGATCGTCGTGGCCTCGGTCTCGTGCATCTACGGCCTGGGCTCACCGGCCGAGTACCGGGACCGGATCCTGGGCCTGGCGGTGGGGGAGCAGCTCGACCAGCGGGACGTCCTGCGCCGCCTGGTCGACCTGCAGTACGCCCGCAACGACGTGAACCTCGTCCGCGGCACCTTCCGGGCCCGTGGCGACACGGTCGAGATCCATCCCGCCTACGAGGAGCAGGCTCTGCGGGTGGAGATGTTCGGGGACACCGTGGAGCGCATCGTGCCCTTCGACGTCCTCACCGGCGAGATGGGGGAGGAGATGGAGGACGTGGCGGTCTACGCGGCCACCCACTACGTCACCGGTGACGAGATCATCCAGCGGGCCGTCGGCACCATCGAGGTCGAGCTGCGGGAGCGGCTCCAGGAGTTCGAGCGCGAGGGGAAGCTGCTCGAGGCGCAGCGCCTGCGGGTGCGCACCGAGCACGACCTCGAGATGCTGGCCGAGACCGGGGTCTGCTCCGGGGTGGAGAACTACAGCCGCCACCTCGACGGCCGGGCCCCCGGGGAGACGCCGTACACCCTGCTGGACTTCTTCCCCAAGGACTACCTGTGCGTGATCGACGAGAGCCACGTGGCCGTCCCCCAACTGCACGGGCAGTACGCCGGCGACCGCTCCCGCAAGGACGTGCTCGTCGAGCACGGCTTCCGCCTGCCCTCGGCGAAGGACAACCGGCCCCTGCGCTTCGAGGAGTTCGTGGAGCGGGTGCCCCAGTGCGTCTTCGTGTCGGCCACGCCCGGCACCTTCGAGCTGGAGCACTCGGCGCAGGTGGTCGAGCAGGTCATCCGCCCCACCGGGCTGGTCGACCCCGAGGTCACGATCATGCCGACCAAGGGGCAGGTGGACGACCTGATCGCCCGCATCCGAGCCACCGTCGGCGCCGGCGGGCGGGTCCTCGTCACCACGCTGACCAAGAAGATGGCCGAGGACCTGACGGACTACCTGGCCGACGCCGGGGTGCGGGTGCAGTACCTCCACTCCGACATCGACACCATCACCCGCATCGAGATCCTCCGCGAGCTGCGCCTCGGGTCCATCGACGTGCTCGTCGGCATCAACCTCCTGCGGGAGGGTCTCGACCTGCCCGAGGTGGCGCTCGTCGCCATCCTCGACGCCGACAAGGAGGGGTTCCTGCGCTCGGCGTCCTCCCTGATTCAGACCATGGGCCGGGCGGCGCGCAACGTGGACGGGATGGTGGTCCTCTACGCGGACACGATCACCGACTCCATGCGGGAGGCCGTTTCGGTGACCCAGCGACGCCGCGAGGTGCAAACGGCCTACAACCTGGAGCACGGGATCGACCCCCAGACGATCCGCAAGTCGGTCACCGACATCCTCGAGCGGTTGCGGGGGTCCAGCGGCGGGGTCACCAAGGCCGGCCGCAGCAGGGCCGAGGTGCGCAAGAACGCCGCCGTGCGGGGCAACCGCCGGCCGGAGCTGCTGGCCGAGGGCGACGCCTCGACGCCGGCGGAGGCCATGGAGCTGATGGGCCAGCTGGAGGCCGAGATGAGGGCGGCGGCGGCCGAGCTCCGCTACGAGGAGGCGGCGCTCCTGCGGGACGAGATCGCCGGCCTGCGCGCCTCCATCCCCGGCTGAGCCCGTCAGCCCTTGATGGCTCCGCCGAGGGCGAAACCTCTCCCGACCCAGCGCGTGACACCCAGGTACAGCAGCACCGGTGGGAGCGAGTACAGCAGCGCGAATGCCGCCACCTGCCCGTAGTTGACGCCGTACTGGCTGAAATAGCCGTAGATGGTGACCGACGCCGGCTCGTTGTTCCCGGAGAGCAGGATCAGAGGTACGAAGAAGTTCCCCCACGCGTTCACGAAGGTGTAGAGGGCGATGACGCAGAGGCCGGGAATGATCAGGGGTATGACGATCCGGCGCAGTGACCCGAAGCGCGAATTCCCGTCGATCCAGGCCGCCTCCTCGAGCTCCTTGGGCACCGCGTCAATGAAGGAGCACCCCACCCATGTCGCGAAGGGCAGCGACGTCGCGGTGAGGAACCACACGGCCCAGAATTTGGAATTGATCAGGTTCGCCGAGACATAGAGGTCGTAGGTCGGGATCATCAGGGCGATGATGGGGAGCGAGGCCATGAAGGCCAGCGCGTACACGAACCAGATCTGGGCGCGTGACTTGTAGCGGGAAAGTGGATACGCCGCGACGATCCCGATCACCGTGGTGAACACGGTCGTCCCGATGGCGAGATACATGGAGTTCCCCAGGGCGGAGAGGAAGCTGCCCTGCAGCACCGTCTGGAAATTCTTCAGCGTGAGTGGACCGCCGCCGCCGATCGTCAACCCGCCGTGGGTCTTGAATGCGGTCGCCACCAGCCAGACGAACGGCACGAGGAAGATGAGGCCCACGGCCGACATGGAGATGGACGGGCCCAGAATGCGGACGCGGTCGGAGCGGGGAGCCACGTCCGCCTACCGCATGTCCGCCAGCGAGCCCTGGCGACGCAGGAGCCGGATGTAGAGAGCAGCCAGCACGGCCCCCATGAGGAGGAGCACGACGGCGATGGCGGTGCCGTAGGCGAGCTGGTAGTTGGAGAACGCCTGGCGGTACATGAACACCGACAGGACGTTGGACGCGTTGCCGGGCCCCCCGCCGGTCATGGCATAGATGAGCGAGAAGTCGTTCAGCGTTCCGAGCGTGATGATGACCAGGTCGACGACGATGGCGGAGGACACCAGCGGGATCGTCAGGCGGGTGAGGCGGCGCCAGCTGCTGGCACCGTCCACCTCGGAGGCGTCGATGAGGTCGTTGGGAATGCCGTCGAGCGCGGCGGAGAAGAGCAGGAACGAGAACGCCGCACCCCGCCACGCGTTGGCGAGGCTGACGGCGAGCATCGGGTTGCTGATCAGCCAGGTCTGGTAGTTCAAGCCGAACACGTGGTAACCCTGCTGCATGACGCCGCCGTCGCTCAGCAGCACGTACCACATGTACGACGTGACGATCTCGGGGATGAGCCACGCGACGATCACGACAGCGCCCACGGCGGCACGCACCCCGTAGGCGGACCGGGAGAGGAAGTACGCCAGCAGGAACCCCAGGGCGGCCTGGCCGATGTAGCCCGACACGATCAGGTAGTAGAGGCTCTTGCCGACCGAGTCGAGCAGACCGCTCCCGTAGGTGAACAGCTCCCGGTAGTTCGCCAGACCGACGAACTGGTAGTGCGTCGCCGTCGGCCCCGTGACCGTCATGTTGGTGAACGACAGCACGAAGGTCCAGACGGCCGGCCAGCCCATGAACACGAGGACGACGATGAGCATGGGCGCGACCATGGTCAGCCCGGTCAGTCTTCTGCGGGCGCGCGTCTCGACCGTGACGTTGCCGCCCCGGCCCGGAGTGGGTCCCGAGGCGCCGGCCGCCGGCTCGGCGACCGTGCTCATTGCTTCAGGCGCTCGACGTTTCCGGACCCGACGATCTGGGTCACCTGGCTCGCGTAGGTGGTGGCCGCCTGGCTCGGGGTGATGGAGCGCGTCGAGATCTCACCAGTGAGCTGCTGGATCACGTTGGAGACCAGCACGTAGTCGGGGAGGTTGGGTCGGAATGTCGTGTAGGGCAGCTGCGCCGAGGCGAACCGGGACACCGGGTTCACCTTCACCGATGCCTGCCAGGCCGGCTGGGTGAGGACGTCGACCCGCGGCGGCAGATTGCCCGACGCCGGGTCGAACGAGGCCAGGATGGGGGCCGACGAGGCGGCTTCGATGAAGGCCTGGGAGAGACTGGGGTGTGAGGCCATGCTCGGCACCGAGAGCGCCCACCCTCCCGACTGGTTCGTGGACCCGGGGGCGGCGCCGGCCTGCGTCGGGATGGCCGCCTCCCCGTAGGCGCTGGAGAACCCGGGCCACGGCGCCAGTCCCCCGGGGACGAAGGCGGTGGGGACCCAGCTGCCGTCGAAGACGATGCCGACCTGCTGATGGGGGATCAGCTGGAGGTCCACCGTGGCGTCGGCGAGGGGGTTCGACCACATGGACTCCGGCTCCTCGACCGGCTGCATCTGCGCCAGCAGCTTCCAGGTTGCGTCGAACCCCGGTCCCGAGACCTCCCACTTGTGCGTGGTGTAGTCGTAGAGGCGGTCCTTTGTGCCGTTGAGGAACACCTCGAAGCCGCGGAACGACGATGCTTCGCCGACGGCCTGGCCGGTGTAGCCCCCCAGCGGCACGCCACCGGAGTCGTGCCGCGCGACGGCCCGGGCCGCGGAGAGGACGTCAGCCCAGCTGCGCGGCTGCCAGGTCGCCGGCAGGCCGGCCTGCTTGAAGAGCTTGTGGCTGTAGTACACCAACTGGACGTCGGTGCTGTTCATCGCTCCGTAGATCTTGCCGTTGTAGGTGACGCTGCTCTTCATGGCGGGGTAGTAGCTCTTCCAGCCGGACCAACTCTGCAGCTGCGGGAGGGGGCGGAGGAACCCCGCGCTGGCATCGGACCCGATCAGGAACGAATCCTCGAAGACGACGTCGGGCGCTGTCCGCGCGCTGCGCTCGGTGAGGTCGAGTTTCGAGTAGTACTCGGACTCGGAGCTCGTCGTGATCTCGTCGCCGACCACCTTGACGTTGGGGTACGTCTTCTGCAGTTCCTTGGCCGACGCGCTGATCCAGGCGGGCATGATGTTGGTCCCGGCCGGGTTGAAGCCGCTCCAGTACGCCACGGTCAGTGTCACCGACGGGCTGCCGGCGGCGCCGGCGCTGCCGGTGATCGACGAACCCAGCCCGATGGCGACCACCGCGAGGAACGCGGTCAGGACTGACACACTTCGTCTCCGGCGCAGCGTCGTGGTCACCAGTTCATTGTCGGGACCCGGCGCGGGGGCCGACAGGGGATTAGGTCCCTAATGAAACCGGCATGTGCGCCTCAGGAGAGGCGCCGCTCGCTGACGGGGTCGAAGAGGTGCACCGGCCCGCACACCGACAACGAGACGTGGTCGCCGACATCGAGGGCGACGTGCTCCGCGCCCTGGACGCTGATGAGATGCCCGTCCGCCAGCCTGCAGGTGACGTGCTGGAGCCGGCCCATCGCCTCGATCAGGCTGACCGTGGCCGCCAGGGCGCCGTCGCGGCCGATGCCGAGGTCTTCGGGACGTACCCCGAGGAGGACGGAATCGAGCGACAACTGCCGGACGAGGGCCCCCTCGGCCGGAGGGAGCGCCACCGGGCCGGCAACGGTGGCCACGGAGAGCTCTCCGCCGGACTCGACCACGGTGCCGGCGAGGATGTTCATCGGCGGGCTGCCGACGAAGCTGGCCACGAAGGCGTTCGCCGGCTCGTCGCGTACCGTCTCCGGGGTGTCCAATTGCTGGAGCACGCCGTCCTTGAGAACGGCGATCCGCTGGCCCATCGTCATCGCCTCTATCTGGTCGTGGGTGACGTAGAGGATGGTGATGCCGAGCTGCCGGTGCAGCTCGACGAGTTCGGCTCGCATCTCGACCCGTAGCTGTGCGTCGAGATTGGAAAGAGGTTCGTCCATCAGGAAGACCTTGGGGCGGCGGACGAGCGCCCGGGCCAGTGCGACGCGCTGGCGCTGGCCTCCCGAGAGCTCCGCTGGCTTACGCCCGAGGTAGTCCGTCAACCGGAGGCTCTCGGCCACGCGGGGAACGATGTCGTTGATGTCGTCGCGGGGGACGCCACGCGAGCGGAGTGGGAACTCGATGTTCTTGCGGACGCTGAGGTGCGGGTACAGGGCGTAGCTCTGGAAGACCATGGCGACGTCGCGGTTCTTGGTGACCACCCGGTTCATGGGCGCCCCGCCGATGCTGATGGTGCCGGCCGACGGTGCCTCGAGCCCGGCGATGAGGCGCAACACCGTGGACTTGCCGCACCCGGAGGGGCCGAGCAGGACGAGGAATTCACCGGGTTTGGCGTCGAGGGTGACGTCGCTGAGCGCGGTGACGTCACCGAACCTCTTGGACACCCCCGCGAGCTCGACGGACGACGCCTCGATGCGGGGCACCGCCAGGATCGGCGCGTCCACGACATCGGCCGGCTCCTGGCCCAGTGCCCGGTCGGGTCCCATGGGGAGGAATCGTTACAGCGCGTGGCCGTCGGGCATAGGGCCGAACGTCCCTGGCCTGGGGCTCAGCCGCCCCTGGGCCAGTAGCGCTCCTCCAGGGCCGAGCACAGGGCGTGGTACAGCGGCTGGTGCAGCTCCTGCACGTCCGCCACGTCGGTGGCGGGGACCGGGACCCACACGTCGGCCAGGCCACCGAGGCGCGCACCCGCGGCACCCGTCAGGGCGAGCACCCGCATGCCCGTCGCGCGTGCCGCCAGGGCGGCGAGCACGACGTTGCGCGACGTCCCGGACGTCGACAGGGCCCAGAAGAGGTCCCCGGGCCGGCCGTAGCCGTGGAGCTGCTGGGCCATCCCCATGTCGCCCGCGGTGTCGTTGGCGATGGCCGACAGGAGTCCGGACTGGCTGGTGAGGCAGACGGCGCGCATCGCACCTTCCAGGCGCTCGGCCAGGTAGTCGGCCTCGCCGGCCATGGACCCGGGTGCGTGGTCCCGCAACGAGGCCCGGGCGCGGTCGCCGAGGGGACGCCGGTGCTCCATGCCCTTCATCAGCTCGCCCACGATGTGCTCGGCGTCGGCCGCGCTGCCTCCGTTGCCCCCGACGTACACGGTCCCGCCCCCTTCGACGGTGCGGGCCAGGAGCGCCAGTGCCGCTTCCACCTGGGGCACCACGACGGCGAGCTCGGAATGGCGCTCCAGCAGCGCGGAGAAGCCGTGCGATGCGGTGCGCCGCACGGCGAGCTCGGGGATGTCGACGGTCCGCGACCGGGTGGTGGCGCTGTCCGGGACGAAGACCGTGCGGACCTCATGGGGCCGGAGCTCGCCCTCCCAGTCCGGCACGCCACCCGCGCGGTCGGGCCCGAGGGACAGGCGGACGCGTTCGGGCCGGCCGGCGACCTCCCAGAGCCGGACCACCGTGCCGCCCTCGTCCTCGGCCCGCTTGAGGACGGGCATGATCACGCCGTCCGCCTGGAGCGTCGCTGCCGACCCCTCTGGGCCGAGCCCCCCGCGGTGCCACGTGTCCAGCACGACCGGGAGGCCCTGCCGGTGCTCGGCGGCCAGTCGGGGCAGCTGGGCCGCCTGTGCCGCCCCGACGTGGGGGACGAGCCGGTAGCGCATGCGGTGGTGCCCCTGGTCGGTCACCGGGTACCCGGCAGGGTCGTCGGTGCCCCAGCCCCGTCCGTGGTCGGCCACCCGGGGGCTGCGCAGGACGGTGAGGCGGAGGGTCGACCCCAGCGCGTCGTAGCCACCGCCACCCTCGGAGGTGCAGGCGAGGCCCCAGTCGGCACCGGGGTCCGAGAGGTCGACCCAATGGACCATGGGCTCCTCGTGACCCGAGCAGGGTCGGGCCACGGATCCGTAGGCGGCCCCGGCGGTGCTCGCCGGCGCGTCCAAGGCCACCGGCACGACGAGCTTCAGCACGCGGTGGGCGTCGTGCCACTCCACGTCGAGCTGCACCTCGACGAGGCTGCGGCCTTCGTAGACGGAGACGTCCTGGGTCACCGTCGTCCCTCTGTCGCCGAACGACCAGACGCTCCGCACGGTGGCGCGGACCGGCCCGGGCTCCACGACCCCGACGGACAGCAGTCGCCCGGCAACCTCGTCGCCCTCGTAGCGGGCGACACCGTGGGACCAGGTGTCACTCCCGTCGGCGACGACGACCGGCCGCACCCCGCCGGCCAGCAGATGCGTCCCGATCGGCAGCGCGCCGCCGGTCGCCACGGCATCGGCCAGCGCACCGGTGGACGTGTCCACCCTCAGCTCCAGCAGGCCGTTGCCGAGGACGCCGTCCTCGCCGGCGCGCGCCGGCTCGACGCCGGGCTGCGGGGTTCCGGCATCGGGGTCGGTGGCGTGGAGCCAGTAGCGCCGGTAGCCCAAGGGCGGCACCGTGACCTGGAGGAGGCTCCGGGTCGGGCTGTACGTCACCTCCCCCGAAGGGACCTGTTGCACGTGCACGCGCCGCCCCTGTGCGTCGGTCGCCACGGCGATCGGATGGGGGATCGTCACCGCGCCGGTGACGGGCCACGAATGCGGGTTGAACGCGACCAGGGGCACGGGGAGCCCGCCGAGCGCGCTCTCCTCGAGGCCCTCTGCGTTCTCCGCGCCCTCGACCCAGGTGTCGACGTGCTCGGTCAGACGGTGCAGGGCCCGCACCGCCACCCGCTCCGCCCTCGATGCGCCCGACACGAGGAGCGCGTGCACGGCCTCGGTGGCGCGGTCGGTACACGTGCCGCCGAGCGCATCGTGGAACTGGGCGAAGAGCACCCCCTCCCAGGCGTCGGCCAGCTCGGGGCGGACGTCGGGCGCATCCCCGGTCAACAGGCGGCACATCTCGTTGAGGACCTCGGCCGCGACGAGTGCGTCCTCGGCCCTCCCGTTGGCCAGCTTGAGGTCGGCCCGGGCCGAGTAGCAGCCGACGGCATGCCACTGGAGCTCCCCGTCCACCACCGGGAGCGCGCGGCGCGCCTCGTCCCCGAGCGCCTCGAAGTAGGTGGTGGGGTCACCGAAGGCGACCGCGCCGCCGCTCTCGGCTGACAGGGCATGCACGGTGCGCATGGCGAGCCGGGTGGGGCCGCCACCGTGGTCCCCGACCCCGAAGAAGGCCATGAGGGGGATGCCGAGCGCGCTGCTCCGCGCCACGAGCTCGTCCGCCCTTCCCCGGATCACCATCTCCTCGGCGCCTTCGGTGGAGTACTCGTAGGGGATCCGGTACGCGGGCAGCTCGGTGCCGTCGGCGCCGCGCCAGCGAAAGGCGGGTGAGGCGATCTCCTTCTCCCCTGGCCCCGGGCGCATGAAGACGTAGGAGCCGATCCCTGACGCGGCGAGGAGTTGGGGGAGGGTCCCCGCGTGGCCGAAGGAGTCGATGTTGTAGCCCACGGTGGCCGTGACCCCCAAGTGGTCCTCCAGGAAGCGCTGGCCGTAGAGGAACTGCCGGCACACCGACTCGCCGGCCGGGAGGTTGCAGTCGGGCTCGACCCATTGTCCACCGGTGACCACCCAGCGCCCCGCGTCGACGTGGCGCCGGATGCGGGCGAACAACTCCGGGGAGGTGTCGAGGACCCAGCGGTAGTAGCTGGCCGAGCTGGCCGTGAAGCGCAGCTCGGGGTCCTCGTCCAGGCGATCGGCGGCGGCCCGGAACGTCTGGAGGACCTCGTGCATCCCCTCGTCCCAGTCCCATATCCACATCGGGTCGATGTGGGCGTTGCCGACCATGAGCAGGAGCGGGGTGGCGCGTTCGGCCGGCACGACACAGCAGTGTAGGGACGACCCGCACAGGAGTCTCCGACGGGTGCCGGGCTAGCGTGCGCTCCATGCCCACCACCGCCCAGCTCAGGGAGGCCATGGAGCGCTACTCGACCGTGATCAGCTCCATGGACGCCGACGCCTACGCGGCCCTCTTCACCCCCGATGCCGTCCAGGTCGACCCGGTCCCCACGCCGCCCAACGTCGGGCGCGACGCCATCCGGGCCTTCATCCAGCGGTCCTTCGACAGCTGCGAGACGATGCGCTTCGAGGTGGGGGAGGTCCACCCGGTGGCGGACAAGGCGGCCATCACCTTCCACATCACGGTGAGCCTGCAGGGCGGCGCGACCATGCAGATCCGGGGCATCGAGATCTTCACCCTGACGGAGGAGGGCCTCATTTCCGCCGTGGACGCCTACTGGGGCGACGAGGACGTGACCTTCGGGGAGTGACGGCCTCCCGGTCGGCCCGGCGCACGCCGCCGGGACCAGGGCCCCCGGAGCGGCCGGCCGGGGGTGATACAGCGCGCCGGTATCCTCACCGGATGGCCGACCGTCTGGTCGTTCGCGGGGCCCGCGAACACAATCTGCGCGATGTCTCCCTCGACCTGCCCCGGGACAGGCTGATCGT
>PMPX01000048.1 GCA_003169235.1 Acidimicrobiaceae bacterium
ACGTTCATGTGCCCGGGCATGCGCCCCGCCACCGGGTGGATGGCGAAGAACGTGTCGACCCCGCGCGCCTTGAGCGCGTCGGCCAGCTCGCGCGCCACGTGCTGGGCCTGGGCCACCGCCAGCCCGTAGCCCGGGATGATGACGACCTTGCGGGCGTAGGCGAGCAGCACGCCGACGTCCTCGGGCGTGCCGGTGCGCACCGAGCGCGTGGCGTCGCCCTCCTCGCCGCCGGTCGCCGTGATCACGGCACCGAACGCGCTGAAGAGGATGTTGGGCAGCGAGCGGCCCATGGCCGAGCTCATGAGCCGGGTCAGGATCATGCCCGAGGCGCCGACCAGCGTGCCCGCCACGATGAGCAGGGCGTTGTCGAGCACGAAGCCCGAGGCCGCCACCGCCAGGCCGGTGAACGAGTTCAGCAGCGAAATCAGCACGGGCACGTCGGCCCCGCCGATGGGCAGCACGAAGATCACGCCGAGCACGAGGGAGAGGACCAGGATGATCCAGACGAAGGCGATGTTCCCGGTGACGCGCGCCAGGATGATCATCACCGCGATGGCCGCGCCGACCAGCGCGTTGATCACCTGCTGGCCGGGGTAGGTGATGGGGCGCCCGGTGATCAGCTCCTGCAGCTTGATGAACGCGATCGCGCTCCCCGAGAACGACACCGACCCGATCAGCACGCCGAGCAGCACCTCGGCGGTGACGTAGACGGCGGGTTGGAGCCCCAGCGAGTGCAGGTGCAGCAGCTCCACGATGGAGATCAACGCGGCGGCGCCACCGCCCACGCCGTTGAAGATCGCCACCAGCTGGGGCATGGCGGTCATCTTCACGAAACGGGCCACGGGCACGGCGATGGCGGCGCCCAGCACCATGGCGACGATCGCCAGCACCAGGTTGGCCCCCGAGTGCCGCAGCGACGGCAGCGTGAAGGTCATGCCGACGGCGAGCACCGCCGCGGCGGCACCGACCAGGTTGCCCCGGCGGGCGTGCTTGGGCGAGCTCAGGCCCTTGAGGGCCAGGATGAACCCGGCGATGGCGATCAGGTACGCCAGATCGCGCGCGGTCGTGAGGGTGAAGGAGACGGCCAGCATCAGGCGGCGCCCCCGGAGGCGTCACCGGGTCCGGCGTCCTCGGCCTTGGCCGCCTGCGCCTGCTCCTTGGCCCGGTCACCCGGCCGGGTCTTGAACATCTCGAGCATGCGGTCGGTCACCACGAAGCCGCCGACGATGTTGAGCGTGGCCAGGAACACGGCGAGGAACCCGAGTGCGACCTGGGCCGTGCCGTGGGCCTCGCCCATGATGGTGAGCGCACCGACGAGCACGATCCCGTGGATGGCGTTGGAGCCCGACATCAGCGGGGTGTGCAAGATGCTCGGCACCTTGGAGACGACCTCGATCCCGACGAACGCGGCCAGGACGAAGATGGTCAGGTAGGCGACAATGCCCGTGGTCGACCCGCCGGTCGCCGTCGGGGCCGACTGCAGTATGAACGCGATCACGACTGTGCTCCTCCCGTCGCCGGTGCGCCTCCGGGCGAGCCGAGCAGCTCGACGGCTGCCGGTGCCTTCCCCGCCCCCTCGCGCAGCACGCACATGCCGGTGACGATCTCGTCGTCCCAGTCGGGGGCGAGCGCGCCCTCGGGGCCCATGAGGCCCAGCACGTTCGCCACGTTGCGCGCGTAGAGGAAGCTGGCGTGCGTCGGCATGCCCGACGGCGGGTTGGCCATGCCGACGACGTGGACGCCGCCGTGGTCCACCACCGCGCCGGCCTCGGTCAGCTCGCAGTTGCCCCCCTGGTCCGCCGCCATGTCGACCACCACCGCGCCCTCGGCCATGCCCTCGACCATGGACGTGGTGAGCAGCACCGGTGCCTTGCGGCCCGGCACGGCCGCCGTGGTGATGACGACGTCGGAGCGCCCGACCTCCTCGGCCAGCGCGGCGCGCTGGCGGTCGAGCTCCTCGGGGGTGAGCTCGCGGGCGTAGCCGCCCGTCCCCTCGGCCGAGACGCCGGTGTCGAGGAAGGTGGCGCCGAGGCTCTCCGCCTCCTCCTTGGCGGCGGCCCGCACGTCGTAGGCCTTCACGACCGCTCCGAGACGCCGCGCCGTGGCGATCGACTGCAGGCCGGCCACGCCGACGCCCATGACCAGCACCTTGGCGGGGGGCACGGTGCCGGCCGCCGTCATGAACATGGGGAAGAACTTGGCCAGGTGCTCGGCCGCGGTGAGGCCGGCCCGGTAGCCCGACACGGTGGCCTGGGAGCTGAGGGCGTCCATCCCCTGGGCCCGGCTGATGCGGGGCAGCAGGTCGAAGCTGAAGACGGTCGCCCCCTTGGCGGCCAGCGCGCGCAGGGCGTCCTCGGACTGCGCCACGCCGAAGAAGCTCAGGACGGTGGTGCCCTGCGGCAGGGCGGCGACGTCCTCGGCGCTCGGTGCGTTGACCCGGACGACCAGGCCCGCCCCCGAGACGGTCTGCGCCACGTCGGGTGCCACCGTGGCACCGGCGTCGGTGTAGGCGGCGTCGCTGAAGGCGGCCTCGGTGCCGGCGCCGGACTGCACGCAGACCTCCCAGCCCGTGCTGACCAGCTTCTTGACCACGTCGGGGACGAGGGCCACGCGGCGCTCTCCGGGACGGGTCTCCGTGGGGACCGCCAACTTCACGATCGCTCTGTCTAGCAGCTGAACCCCGGTTTCCCTCTAATCGACGAGGTCTACGCCTCGCCCTGCGCCCGCAGGAAGGCGGGCCACTCGCCGCCGCCGTGGAGCACGAGGTTGGCCCCCGAGACGTAGGCCGCCCCCGGGCTGGCCAGGTACAGGCAGGCCTGGGCCACGTCGTCGGGCGTGCCCATGCGCCCGAGCGGCACGGTGGCCGCCATGCGCTCCAGTCCGCCGGGCCCGCCGTAGAACTCGTCGCCGGCGCCGGTGTCGAGCAGGCCGGCGCTGACACAGTTGACCCGCACCGTCGGGGCCCATTCGACCGCGAGGGTGGCGGTCAGGTTGACCAGTCCCGCCTTGGCCGCGCCGTAGGCCGAGGCGCCCGGGGAGGGACGGAGGCCCGACACGCTCGAGATGTTGACGATCGCCCCGCCGTCCTCCTGCACCGACATGACCTTGTGCGCCGACTGCGCGCACCACAGGGGCGCCAGCAGGTTCAGCCCCACGACCGCCTCGACGAAGCGCGGCGATGCGTCGGCCGCCATGGCGTGCGGCGCGCCGCCGGCGTTGTTCACCAACACGTCGAGCCGGCCGAAGTGCTCGACGGCCTTGGCGACGACCCGCTCGGCGTCCGCCGGTTTGCGCACGTCGGCCGTGACGAACAGGGCGCCCTCGACCTCCGCCTCGTGGCGGCCGCAGGCGACCACCCGTGCCCCCGCCGCCGCGAAGGCCGCCACGATTGCGGCTCCGACCCCGCGCGACCCGCCCGTCACCACCACGACGCGCTCGCTGAAGTCGTAGACGGGCTGCGTCACGGGGCAAACCCTACGGCACGCCCTGCCGGGCTGGCCCGGGCACGGCGGATGTAGATGGAGACCCGGGTGATCCGGTCGTCGTCGTCCACGGCGAGCAGGAGGCACTCGTCCGTGACGACCGGCGCGCCGTCGATCTCGACGGTCTCGCGCAGCTCGACCAGGACCCGGCCGCCGCCCAGCTCCGTGACGCGGTCGAGGTCCATCCGGTACCCGGGCAGCGACGGCATCGTCCGGCGCAGGAGGCCCATGTAGTCGTCGATCCCCTCGACGTCGTCGCCGAAGGGGCCGTCGCGCCCGACCGTGGGGGCCAGGCACCGCTCGACGGTCTCCCAGTCCTGGCCGGCCACGGCGCGGAGGTAGCGCTCCGCCAACCGGCCGGCAGCGCCCGACGGGCCCGGGCGTCCCTCCGACATGGCCCGAGGCTACCGCCGCCCTCCCTCCGCCACCCCGGCCCTCTCGGGCCTCTCGGGCCTGTCGGTCCCCGGGGCGGCCGGGGCGCAACCGCCGCCCGGTGATCGTGTTGGCCACGCCGAGCACCCTGGCCTAAGTTCCCAGCGGCTTTCTGACGCGGCGTCAGGGCCGCGACCGAGGAGAATCCGGCACCCCATGCCCATCGATGTGGTCCAGGAGCACGACGGGATCGCCGAGGTGGTGATCGACCACCCACCGGTCAACGCGCTCGACGTGGCGGGCTGGTTCGCCCTGGCCGACGCCCTGATCGCGGCGGGCCGGGTGCCCGACAACCGGGTCGTGGTCCTGCGGGCGACCGGGCGCGGCTTCTGCGCCGGGGTCGACATCAAGGAGATCAACGCCAAGGGGGACGAGGCCCTGGTCGGCGTGAACCGGGGCTGCGCCGCCGCCTTCGCCGCCGTCTACGACTGCGAGGTGCCGGTCATCGCGGCCGTGCAGGGCTTCTGCCTCGGCGGCGGCATCGGCCTGGCCGGCAACGCCGACATGGTGATCGCGTCCGAGGACGCCACCTTCGGGCTCCCCGAGGTGGACCGCGGCGCGCTCGGCGCCGCCACCCACCTGGCCCGGCTGGTCCCCCAGCACGCCATGCGCAAGATGGTCTACACGGCGAAGCCGATCACCGCCGTCGAACTGGCCTCCTACGGCTCGGTCGCCGCGGTCGTGCCGCCGGACCGCCTCCGGGCGGCCGCCCTCGAGCTGGCCACGGAGATCGCCGCCAAGAGCCCGACGATCATCCGCCGGGCCAAGGAGTCGCTCAACGGGATCGACCCGGTCGACGTCAAGCGCAGCTACCGCTTCGAGCAGGGCTTCACCTACGAGCTCCACGTGCGCGGCGTGGCCGACGAGCAGCGGGCCGCCTTCGTCGAGAAGCGCGACGCCGACACCTCGAAGTGAGCGCGTGATGGCCGACAAGCGCACCACCGTCGACAACATCGTGGGCGAGCTCCGCTCGGGCATGACCATCGGGATCGGCGGCTGGGGCTCGCGGCGCAAGCCCATGGCCGTCGTGCGCGCCATCTGCCGCTCCGACCTGACCGACCTGACCGTCGTGGCCTACGGCGGTCCCGACGTGGGCCTGCTCTGCGCCACCGGCAAGGTGCGCAAGGTGGTGTGCGGCTTCGTCACCCTCGACTCCATCGCGCTCGACCCGCACTGGCGGGCCGCCCGCCAGCACGGCCGGGTCGAGGTCATGGAGGTGGACGAGGGGATGTTCTTCCTCGGGCTGCAGGCGGCGGCGTGGCGCGTCCCCTTCCTGCCGACCCGGGCGGGACTGGGCTCCGACGTCCTCTCCATCAACCCGGACCTGCGCCTCGTCCGCTCCCCCTACGGGGCCGGCAGCCCCTACGCCGGGGACCCGGCCGACGCCGACGTCGAGCTGGTGGCCATGCCGGCCCTCCGCCTCGATGCGGCCATCGTCCACACCAACCGGGCCGACGCCGCCGGGAACGGTCAGGTGCTGAGCCCGGACCCGTTCTTCGACCCGCTTTTCCTCGGGGCCGCCGAGCGCCGCTTCATCACCACCGAGCGCATCGTGGCGGACGGGACGCTGGCCGACGAGGCCCACCCGCTCTCGACGGTGCCCATCCACCGCATGCTCACCGACGGCGTGGCCGAGACGCCGGGCGGGGCGCACTTCACGGCCAACCCACCCGACTACGGCCGCGACGAGGCCTTCCAGAAGGAGTACGCGGCCGCCGCGGCCGCCCCCGCCGAGTGGGACGCCTTCGCCGGCCGCTACGTCCTCGTCGGCGAGGACGAGTACCAGGCCCGGATCAGGGAGCGGCAGGCCCGGTGACCGACCACCACGTCACCGGCGTCACCCGGGCCGAGTTCTGCATCGTGGCCTGCGCCGACGCCTGGCGTGGCGCGGGTGAGGTCATGGCCAGCCCCTTCGGCACCATCCCCGCCCTCGGCGCCCGGCTGGCCAAGCTGACCTTCGCCCCCGACCTGGTCCTGACCGACGGCGAGGCCGCCCTGATGGTGGGCGCGCCGCCGATCGCCGCCAAGCCGGCCGAGCTCGTGCGTGAGGCGGCCATGACGTATCGCAGCGTCTTCGACGTCGTGTGGTCGGGGCGGCGCCACATCATGATGATGGCGAGCCAGATCGACCGCACGGGCAACCAGAACATCTCCGCCATCGGTCCGCACGACCGGCCCAAGGTGCAGCTCGTCGGCGTGCGCGGCGCTCCGGGCAATTCGGTCAACCACCCGACCAGCTACTGGGTGCCCGACCACAACACGCGCAGCTTCGTGGAACAGGTCGACGTCGTGAGCGGTGTCGGCTACGCCCGGGCCGCGGCGGCCGGCGCGGGTGCGACGCGTTTCCACGACGTCCGGCGCGTCGTCTCGAACCTCGGCGTGTTCGACTTCGAGACCCCGGACCGCACCATGCGCCTGCAGTCGCGGCACCCGGGCGTCAGCGTCGACGACGTCGTGACCGCCACCGGCTTCGCGCTGACCATCGGCGACGACGCGGCCGAGACCCGGCTCCCCACGCCCGAGGAGCTCGACCTCATCCGCGAGGTGCTCGACCCCGGCGCGCTCCGCGACCGCGAGGTGCGGAGCTGAGCCCCGACGCCGGCACGGGGGCCGGGGCCGGCTCCCCGTGGCACCCGGCGCTGCACACCGAGCTGTGCGAACGCGTCGGCGTGCGCGTCCCGCTGGTGCAGACGGGCATGGGCTGGGTGGCCGGACCGCGGCTGGTGGCGGCCACCTGCGAGGCGGGCGGCCTCGGCATCCTCGCCTCGGCCACCATGACGCTGGACCAGCTGGCCCAGGCCATCGCCGAGGTGCGGAGCCGGACCGCCGCCCCGTTCGGCGTCAACCTGCGCACCGACGTGGCCGACGTGCACGAGCGCATTGCGCTGATGATCGAGACCGGCGCCCGGGTGGCGAGCTTCGCCCAGGCGCCCAACCCGGCGCTGGTCGCGCGCTGCAAGGAGGCCGGGCTCTTCGTCATGCCCACGGTCGGCGCCCGGCGCCACGCCGAGAAGGTGGCCGACTGGGGCGTCGATGCCGTGATCGCCCAGGGCGCCGAGGGCGGCGGCCACACCGGCAGCATCCCCACGACGCTCCTGTTGCCCCAGGTCGTCGACGCCGTGGGCGACCGCGTCCTGGTCCTGGGCGCCGGCGGCTTCTTCAGCGGGCGCGGCCTGGTCGCCGCCCTGGCCTACGGTGCGGCCGGCGTGGCCATGGGGACGCGCTTCCTCCTCTCGGCCGAGAGCCGGGTGCCCGACGCCGTCAAGGCGCTCTACCTCGGCACGCCGGTGACCGGCACGGTCGTGACCACCAAAGTCGACGGCGCCCCCCAGCGGGTGGTGCGCACCGACCTGGTCGACCACCTGGAGTCGCAGTCATGGCTCCGCTCCCTGCCGCGCGCCGTGCGCAGCGCCTACCAGTTCCGCAAGGAGACGGGGGCGTCCCTCTCGTCGCTGCTGCGCGAGGGTCGGGCCATGAAGGAGGGCAACGAGCTCACGTGGTCCCAGGTCGTCATGGCGGCCAACGCGCCCGTCATGACGAAGGCGGCACTGGTCGAGGGCCGCACCGACGTCGGCGTGCTGCCGACGGGTCAGGTCGTGGGCGTGCTCGAGTCCCTGCCGCCGGTCGCCGACATCATCGACGCCGTCATGTCCGAAGCGAACGAGGTCCTGCGGGGCTGGAGCGCCTAAGCGTTGTCGCCGTTGGCGGCGGCGTTGCCCTGCGCCACGCGCCGCAGCAAGTTCGACACCCGCTGGTGCGTGACACCGAAGAGGTGGGCGATGCTCGGGATGCTCTGCCCTTCGGCGCGGAGCGCCACCACGAGTGACCGGCGCAGGTAGCCGCTGGCCTCTGACTGCCGGCGGAGGATCGTGCTCACCAGCTGCACGGTCCCGGGCTCGTCCTCGTCCCCGAGGATGGCCTTCCACTCCCGCCCGTTCCGCCGGGCCAGCCGGACCTCGGCGATGCGCTTGGACAGCAAGCGCTCGCTCTCGGCGTTCTCCCGGAGCACTGCCTCCAGTTCGTCGAGTGCGTGCAGCACTTCGTCCGCTCCGGTCCCGCTCCGGTCGTCTGTCTCGTCCGGCATTGAGTTCTCTGCTCCTCTTGGCTGCTCCCTATCTTGGCGCAACTCGGTCACATCGGTTGCCAACATTCAGTGGCTCCTCCTCACGGTGTCGTCCGCGCCGACCCCGAATCAGACGATTCCACGCACCTGCCAGCCTAAGCAGGCATCGGGCGTTCGACGTCACCCAGGCCCATACCCCAACGCCCCGGAATCACACACCGGTGCCGGATTTCGCCGCGCGCCAGGCTGCTACCCGGGTGTCAGCGGCTCAGGAGGACCGAGGACCCGTGGCCGAACAAACCTTGGTTGGCCGTGACGGCCACGGTTGCCCCCTCCACCTGGTGCCCGGTGGCGGCACCGCGGAGCTGCCACACGCACTCGCACACCTGCGCGATGGCCTGCGCCGGGATCGCCTCGCCGAAGCAGGAGAGGCCTCCGGAGGGGTTCACCGGGACCCGGCCACCGAGGGAGGTGACGCCGTCACGGAGCAGCTTCTCGGCCTCGCCCTCGCCACACAGGCCGATGTCCTCGTACCAGTCCAGCTCGAGCGCGGACGAGAGGTCGTAGACCTCGGCCAGGCTGACGTCCTCGGGGCCGATGCCGGCCTCGGCGTAGGCCGCCGTGGCGATGGAGGGACGGAATCCGGCGGCGGTCCCGGCCTCGGGCCCGCCGGTCGACGCCGCGGAGTCGGTCGAGAAGTTCGGCATCTCGATCACGGTGTTGGGGAACGTGGGCGTGACGGTCGACACGGCGTCGATGGTCACCAGCGGCGCGGCACCCCCGGCATGGCGCCGCGCGAACTCCATGGACGACAGCACGAGCGCGGCACCACCGTCGGACGTGGCGCAGATCTCGAGCAGGCGGAGCGGGTCGGCCACCATGGGCGACGACAGCACCTCGTCGACCGTCACCTCCTTGCGGTAGCGCGCGTAGGGGTTCGCCAGGCCGTGGCGCGCGTTCTTCACCTTCACCTGCGCGAAGTCCTCCTCGGTCGCGCCGAAGCGATCCATGCGGCGGCGCGCGTAGAGCGCGAAGTAGGTGGGGTTCGTCGCTCCCATGAGATGGAAGCGCAACCAGTCCGGGTCGTCCTTGCGGTCGCCGCCCACGGGGGCGAAGAAGCCCTTCGGCGTGGTGTCCGCGCCCACGACCAGCGCGACGTCGCACAGGCCGGCCAGGATCTGCGCCCGCGCGTTGGCGATGGCCACCGCGCCCGAGGCGCAGGCGGCGTAGACGCTCGAAACCCGGGCCCCCGTCCAGCCCAGCGCCTGGGCGAACGTCGCGCCCGACACGAACCCCGGGTACCCGTTGCGGATGGTGTCGGCACCGGACACGAACTGCATGTCGCGCCAGCCGAGGCCGGCGTCGGCCAGCGCGTCGCGCGCCGCGGCGAGCCCGTACTCGACGAAGGGACGCCCCCACTTCCCCCACTCGTGCATGCCGGCGCCGAGGACGGCGACCTTCTTGTCGTCTGGCTTGTCGTCGGGCATTGCTCAGGCCTCCTGACCGGGCGCGGTGGCTCCGAGCGGGCGCCACTTCCACACGAGGTAGTCGCAGCCGTCCTCGGTGTAGAGCGTGTCGACGACGAGCTCGACCTCGTCGCCCACCGTCAGCTCGTCGACCGTCACCCCGGCCACGACCTGGCCCATGACCACCAGCTTCTCGGCGGCCAGCTCCACCGCCACCAGGCAGAAGGGGACGTAGGGGTCGGCCGCCCGGTACGGCGGCGGTGGCTGGTAGCGGGCGTCGGTGTAGGACCAGATGCGGCCCCGGCGCGACAGCTCCACCGTCTCGAACGAGGTCGAGGTGCAGTCCGGGTTCCGGCAGTAGCTCGCCTCGGCGGGGAAGGCGAACGTCCCGCATCCCTCACAGCGCGAGCCGAGCAGGGCCGGCGCCGCGCCGTCGTTCCCGGTGGTGAACCAGCCCTCGACGGCGGGCACCCGTGTCGGGGCCATCAGCCCAGCCGCTCCAGGATCGTGGCGTTGGCCTGCCCGCCGCCCTCGCACATCGTCTGGAGCCCGTAGCGGGCACCCGTGCGCTCCATCTCGCCCAGCAGCGTGGCCATGAGGCGCGCGCCCGAGCACCCGGTGGGGTGGCCGATGGCGATGGCGCCGCCGTTGGGGTTCACCCGCGCCATGTCGGGGTGGAACTCGCGCTCCCAGGCCAGCACCACGGACGCGAAGGCCTCGTTGATCTCGATCAGGTCGATGTCGTCGAGCGAGAGCTTGGACTTGGCGAGCACGAGCTCGGTGGCGGGGATGACCGCGGTCAGCATGATCTGGGGATCGTTGGCCGCCACCGCGAAGGTGTGGAAGCGCGCCCGGGGGCGCAGGCCGAGCGACGACGCCCGCTCCTCGCTCATGATCAGCACGGCGGCCGCGCCGTCGGAGATCTGCGACGACGTGCCCGCCGTCACCGTCCCGGTCTCGGAGAAGGCCGGCTTCAACCCGGCCAGCTTCTCGAGCGAGGTGTCGCGGCGGATGCCCTCGTCGGACTCGAGCAGCCCGCTGACCTCGCCCGACCCCGGCACGTCGGGATGGACCCTGGCCTCGAGCGCCACGATCTCGTGGGCGAAGCGGCCCTCGTCGGTCGCCCGCGCCGCGCGCCGGTGCGACTCGAGCGCGAACTCGTCCATCTGCTCGCGGGACACGCTCCAGCGCCGGGCGATCTCCTCGGCGCACTCCCCCTGGTGGATGAGCTCGAAGCGCTCCTTGTACAGGGGCCCGTAGGCCTCGCCCGGCCCCGGCTCGGTCGTCGACCCGATCGGCACCCGGCTCATCGACTCCACGCCGGCCCCGATGGCCACGTCCATGGCGCCGGCCATGACCGCCTGTGCCGCGAAGTGGATGGCCTGCTGGGCCGAACCGCACTGGCGGTCGACCGTCGTCCCGGGCACCGACTCGGGGAACCCGGCGGCCAGGGCGGCGTTGCGGGCGATGTTCATCGCCTGCTCCCCGACGGTCATGGTGCACCCCATCACGACGTCCTCGACCAGGGCGGGGTCCAGGTCGTTGCGGGCCAGCAGGGCCGCCAGCGGCTGGGCGGCCAGGTCGGTCGCGTGCCACCCCGAGAGGCGCCCCCCGCGACGACCCACCGGCGTGCGTACGGCATCGACGATCACGGCATTGGGCATAAGGACGCCAATTCTGACGCCGAATCAGATCCGGTGCCAGACGCCAGGGTGGGGCACCCGTCAGGGGCCTGATGCGGCCACCTTGGCAACGCCGGGGCCGCTGTGCGAGATTCGCACCGCCCTATGCACCTGACCCCGATCGACCTGACGTGGACCTGACGTGGACCTGACCTTCAGCGCCGAGCAGGAGGCCTTCCGCGCCGAGGCCCGGGCCTGGCTGGCCGCGCACGTCCCGGCCGACCCCCTCCCCTCGCTCGATACGGCGGCCGGCTTCGAGGCCCACCGGGCCTGGGAGCGCACCATGTTCGAGGACCGCTGGTCCGTGGTCAGCTGGCCCACCGAGTACGGCGGGCGCGACCTCGGGATCTTCGAGTGGCTCGTGTTCGAGGAGGAGTACTACCGCGCCCGCGCTCCCAAGCGGGTGAGCCAGAACGGCATCTTCCTCCTCGCCCCCACCATGCTCGAGTACGGGACCGAGGCCCAGAAGGCGCGCTACCTGCCGCCCATGGCGTCGGGCGAGGAGATCTGGTGCCAGGGCTGGTCCGAGCCCGACGCCGGCAGCGACCTGGCCGGCATCCGCTCCCGTGCCGCGCGCAACGCGGGCGGCGACGGCTGGGTCCTCAACGGGCAGAAGACCTGGGCCAGCCGGGGCGCCTTCGCGGAGTGGTGCTTCGGCATCTTCCGCACCGACCCCGAAGCCGAGCGCCACCGCGGGCTCACCTACTTCCTCGTCGCCATGGACTCGCCCGGGGTGACCGTGCGCCCGATCCCCCAGATCGACGGGGAGACGGGGTTCGCCGAGATCTTCTTCGACAACGTCGAGGTCCCGGAGGACCAGGTGCTGGGCGAGGTCGGTGCCGGATGGTCGGTGGCGATGGCGACGGCGGGGTCCGAGCGCGGCCTCTCGCTGCGCAGCCCGGCGCGCTACACCGAGGCAGCCGACCGCCTCCTGCAGCTCTTCCACCAGCGCGGCGGGCCGGCCGCGTCCGCCGACGCGGTGGCCCAGGCCCACATGGACGCCGAGGCCTACCAGCTGCACACCTACTGGACGGCCTCGCGTGTCGCCCGCGGTCATGCCGTCGGGGTGGAGGCGAGCTGCAACAAGATCTTCTGGTCCGAGACCGACGTCGCCATTCACGGCGCGGCGCTCGACCTGCTCGGCCCCGACGCCGAGCTGCTCGAGGCCGGCGCACCGGGTGAGTGGCTGGACGGCTATCTCTTCTCGCTGGCCGGGCCGATCTACGCCGGGACCAACGAGATCCAGCGCAACGTGGTGGCCGAGCGCCTGCTCGGGCTGCCGCGGGGCTGAGCGGCCGCCGTGGACTTCGCGTTCACCGACGAGCAGGACGCGCTGCGCCAGGGCGTGCGCACGGTGCTCGACACGGAGTGTTCGGTCGACGCGCTGCGCGCCTTCGAGCTGGCCGACGAGGACGGCCGGGCCGAGCTGGCCCGGAACCGCTGGGCCGTCCTGGCCGAGCTCGGGGCGCCCGCGCTCGTGGTGCCCGAGGCCGCCAACGGTCTCGGCCTGGGCGATGTGGACCTCGTCGGGGTGCTGGAGGAGGCCGGCCGGGCCTGCCTGCCCGAGCCGTTGCTCGAGACGGCCGCGCTCGCCGCGCCGACGCTCGCCGCGCTGCTGCCCGACCGGGCGGCGGCGGCCGCGCTCGCCGCCCTGGTCGAGGACGACGTGAGCTTCGCCGTCGGTGGCGTCGACGTCACCGTGGACGGCGTCGTGTCCCCGACGGCGGTGTCGGCGGACGGCACGTTGCGCACGCCCCGCGTGGTCGGGGCCCGCGACGCGGCCATTGCGCTGCTGGCGTGCCGGGACGCCGACTCGGGGTGGCAGCTGCACGCGGTGCCCGCCGACTCGTGCACCGTGTACCCGACCCCGGCGCTCAGCTCGTCGCGAGACCTCTCCACCGTGCACTGGCCGCTCGACTCGGAGACGCTGCTGGCCTACGGCGTCGCCGCCGAGGCAGCGGTGTCGCTGCTGGCGGACCGCGCCGCCGCGGGCAGCGCGGCACTGCTCGTCGGCCTGGCCGACCGCATGCTCGCCATGACCGCGACGTACGCCAAGGAGCGCCACCAGTTCGGCAAGGCGATCGGCAGCTTCCAGGCCGTGAAGCACCAGCTGGCCAACGCCCGCGTCGCCCTCGAGTTCGCCCGGCCGGCCACCTACCGCGCCGCCTGGTCGCTGGCCACGGCTCAGCCCACCCTGTCCCACGACGCGTCCATGGCCAAGGCCATGGCGTCCGACGCGGCCGACCTGGCCGCCCGGGTGGGGCTGCAGGTCCACGGCGCCATCGGGTACACCTGGGAATGCGACCTCCACTTCTTCTTGAAGCGCACCTGGGCGTTGTCGCGGGCCTGGGGCGACGCCGCCACCCACCGCCGGCTGGTCCTGGCCCAGGTCCGACGGGGGGCGAAGGGCACCCGGACGGCAATGTCCGATTCCCGCCAGTAATCGTCGCGGCGGCGTGCCACGCTGGCACCCGTGATCGAGGACCCGGACCGCTGCTACCAGGCGGCGCAGAGCAAGGACGCCCGCTTCGACGGCTGGTTCTTCTGCGCGGTGACCTCCACCGGGATCTACTGCCGCCCGAGCTG
>PMPX01000012.1 GCA_003169235.1 Acidimicrobiaceae bacterium
CCGTCGAACCGGATCAAGCCCACGAGGACCCTCTATGCATCCTGGCGGCACAGCGGGAAAGTCGCCATTCTGTCGCGCCACAGTCAGGGATTGTCGAGCGGTAAGGGCGACGTGGACACTGAGCTGCCCAGGATTGGGACCACACCAGTGGGAGAGACGAAGGACGCTGGGTTCATTGAAGTCCTTGCCACCTGGTTCGGAGCGGCCGAGTCCACTCGCTAGGTCGCTGTTGGACGCCGCCTTGACTATCCAGAAATGCCGCAGGCTGCGCCCAGTCCCGGGGACGGGGGACACCCTGTCGAGGGCCGAAATAGAGTGACGGCACATGCGGCACGCCACCCTCGAGACGCTCCAGGAAATCGAGCTGCTCCTTGAAGAGCTCCGTTCCGTACCTGGACTGGTCGAGAAGAGGCCCGGCATCTTCTACCGTCGGTCGAAGGCCTTCTTGCACTTCCACGAAGACCCGTCAGGTCTCCACGCAGACGTACGATTCGGGGAGGAGTTCGAGCGCGTGAGAGCTGAAACCGATGTGGACCGCGAGGCTCTCTTGGCGCGGATTAGAGCTGTCTAGATTGCGTCTCCTTCCCGGCGTACGCGGGCAGGGCGAAGTGCTTTCGTGAGAGCTACATTTTCCCAAAGTGGAGGCCAATCCGAAGGGTTACAACTTCCCGGTCCATGTGACGAAGGGTCACGAACATGAGGCCATGGAAACTCAACGGCGCAAGAAGCCGAGTCGGGTTGGCACGCTCGTCCTGAAGGTGCTGGGTTTCAAGGGCGAAGTTGGATCCGACTACGTCGAATAGGGATCGTCACCTTCCCTAATCGGTCCGCCCCACAGCCTGTGTACTGGGCGACTCCGAAAGCCGCGGTCGATGAATATATGGAGACACTCCCCGTTTCCGGGGAGGGGCGAGACCAACTCGACCCATCACGACGACGGATCCATCTTGATTGTCATGAGAAGACAATCCCTATGTGCTCAGCCCCCGGGCGCTGCGCGGAGTTGGACGGTGACACTCTTCGTGGCCGGTGACAATGTCACGGTCCCGGTCCCTTGGTCGATCCGGCCGGCCGAGGTGGTCTCGATGTTGTCGATGAACTGCGGCAGCTGGAAGAGCACCGGTCCTGCAGGTGGCTGGCCGCGCAGCGTGAGCGATACCGACTGGCCTCTCGAGGAAATTTTGAGGCTCAGCCTCCGGCCATCGGTTGTCGGGAAGTTCGTCACCGACATGGACCGGTCATTGCCGAGCCACTCGGGGGCGACCCCCCGGCCCACGACGAGGGCGCCGTCGGTGCGCACGGCCACGAGCGAGGCAAGAAGCACGCCGTTAGCCTGCGACATTCCCCAGGCGTGCGGGGAGGCGCCCTGACCGGTCGCCGGGTGAAGTCCGATCCACGGGTTTTGGGTCGAGGGAGCAGATGAACTCTCCCACCATGAGTATGGGCCGCTCTGGCTGTGGGTGATCATGAATTGGTAGCTCAAGATCCCCTGGTCCCGGTGATGCTGGCTGGCGAGGCCGGCCGTCCCGTAGCCGGCGTTGTAAGCCGTCGAGTAATAGTCACCGGGGAATCCACCAAAGGTATTGGGCGGGAGCTTGCCCTTGAGGCGGCCGAAGCCGTAGTCGTAGGTGGCGTCGATCATGGTCGCGCCCGGGCCGTTGACCGTCGCTCCGAAAAGCGACGCGTCCCAGGCCCAGGCGCCGAGCGGGGACATCCAGTTGGCGTCTTTGGGATCCTTGCACCGGTTGGCCGTGTTGGGTCGGAAGATCGAGCAGGGGACGTAGTCGAGGTGGTAATGGGCGATGGTCGCGTCAAGGGCCTTGTTGGTGGCCGAGAGCAGGCTCGTGTACTGCTCGGTCGCCCAGGCCGCTTCGCTGGTGTCCCCCACGCGCTGGGCAAGGTAGCGGTACGCGGCCAGGCCGATGAGGGCTGAGTAGTCATCGGTCGTCCAATAGCCTTGCGTGTCGATGTCGTTGGTAGCCGCCATGATCCCCGTGGGGCTGGTCCTCCCGGCGGCGATCGCGTGGGCGGTGTCCTCGATGCTCGGCTGCGCAGCACCGAGTGGTCCCTGCGTGTCGAAGTTCTGCTTCACGAAGGCCAGGTCTCCGGTCTTCATCAGGTAGATGGCCCAGGGCACCGAATACGTCCAGACCCCGTCGTCGTAGAAGCCCTCGCCCGGTTGTTCCATGGCGTTGCGCGCCTCGAGGAGGAGCGCGTCGGCGTCGGTGAAGTAGCCCTGGTTGAAGAGGTTGGACAAGATGCCGATGACGTCGTGGTTGAACTCGGCCTCGTAGCCGTTGACCCCATCGTCCAGGTCGTCGCCACTGCGGGCGATCTGGGTGTAGATGAACCCGCTGCGGTAGGCATCGTCGAGGGACCGATCGGGGACACTGATCCCGGTGATGGCGGCCAGCTGGTCGTTCCAGAAGCTGGCCATGTGCACGAAGTGCTGGTCGAACGTGCCGGCACCGGCCAGCGCGGCCGCGCTCGGCCACGGGTAGGTTGCCCCGAAGCGGTCCGAGGCGATCACGTAGTCGTGATCGACCGAGGTGTGGGGGGCCACCGCATCGGGCGCGGCATCGAGCGGCACCAATCCGGGTGAAGGCTGGGGGTCCGCCTCGATCACATGGTCTGTCGGATTCGTCACGGCAACCCGGCTGTAGACGGCGACAAAGGCGTCGCCACCCAGTACCACCTCGTCGCAGAACTCGGTGATGGAGACCTTGGCACCGTCCCGACTGAACGACGTGATCTGAGCCGGGAGGTAGCCGTCGGCATCGGTCCAGGTGGTCGGGCCGCCTTCGTAGATACCGAAGCCGTAGTTCGTGCCGAAGCCGATGGCGTCGTTCTTGAGGAGGGTGTCCTGGATGTAGAAGACCCCGCCGAGGCAGGTGACGACGCCCTGGTGATTGCCCTCCCAGCCGATCTCCGACGCGGTGCCGTCGATGCCGGTGTAGTCGGCATCGGCGGGTCGGATGCTTAGGGCGCAGTCGTACTTGCTCGCCGGTCCGCTGGTGGGCGTGGGGGTCGACGTGCCAGTCGCGGGCGCTGCCGTCGCAGGCGGCTCCGGCGCCAATACGGCGAGCACACCCACCGCTACCACGAGGACCACCGCTGCCGCCACCTTTATTCCCCCGAACATGGCTGTAACTCTGGCATGCCGCGCCGCCGCCGGCAGCACCGCAGGGCGAATCCGCACTCATTCAAGAAGGCCGTTGAGCTGTCGTGCCGCTGTCCCGGCGGTATGGGCCACCCTGCCATATGGCCACTGCGGCTTCCCATTCCTTAGATCTGGCACGATTGTCCGGTGGATGAAGACGAGGTTGAGGACTGGTTTACCGACCCGTTCGGTCACCACGAGTCTCGGTGGATGTCATACGGAAAGCCCACGGACCTAGTTCGTGATGGACGCATAGAGGGCACGGATCCCGTTCCCGACGAAGCATTCTCCGTGAAACCCCAGAGGGTCAGATACGTCGAACGTCCAGCCGATGCCGAAGCTGATGAGTTCCTCACATCCAAGGGTGGCATTGCCGTCCCTGGTGGCGTTGTAACGATCGAGCCTCATCGGACAGAAGGCGACCGTGTCCCGAAGGGAAGAATCCTCTTGTTGGCAGCGGTGCCACGTGGCGCACTAGATGTGAAGAGGGACATTGTCGTCTGGGATGAGGCTCACGAGCATCAGCTCTACCGAGACGGCCCATACGACGCAATCACCGTCAAACGGCCACTTGAGAGGGTCGTCGCAGAACTCAATCGGGACGGCACCGACAAGTTCATCACCAGTTGCGGTGGAGGCGAATCTCGGATTGTCTCAGTGACACGGACGACGCCAAATCAGATGTATGAGAAGGCAGCACTTACGGGGATCGAGTACTACTGGGAGAAGGTCACTCGGATCTTCAAGCGCAGTTGAGCGCAATGACAACAGCCCCTACCTGAGTGGCTGGCCTTAGGCCAAGTCCCGGCGTATGGGGGCAGGGTGCGGTGGCCTCTACAGGCTGATCAGCGCTCAGTCGAAGCAGTCGGCGGGGAGTGGAGGTGGGACGGCGTCGAGCCCGGGCATGGGATTGTCCCACCAGATGGTTTCCTCCACCCGGTGGCGGATTCTCCAGCCCGAGTCCGTCCGCACCAGTCGGTCGTGGTAGGCGCCACCGACCACGAAGAGCCAGGACCGGCCTTCGATCTCCATGCTGTTGGGATTGTGGAAGAGTGACCGGCAGATGGCCTCATCAGCACCGGCGGTCAGCTCAACGGCGCGATTGACCACGAAGTGCTGGGTCCATGAGAACGTAGGGAGGACGCTGGCGAGCCAGTCGCGAACCTCGGGGAAGGAGCCGCGGATACCGCCGGCCGAGCGATAGTCGAGCACGGCGTCGAAGGTGAAAACCTGATCGAGTTCTTCAAAACGGCGACTGTCTATAAGCGTCGCGTAGTGGGTCAAAAGGTCGTCGATCGCGATCCGATCAGCAAGCAGGCGTTGGGCGTCAGCCATCTTGCAATCGTACTGTCTGAAACATTCGGAACAACTCGGGCGGAAGCCATCGGGTGGCGGCCTGTGGCAGCAAGGGCAACGTCTACGTGGTGACTCCAGCCCGGCAGCGAACGGGGGCACCCCGTTTCGGGGCCAGTGAAATCGATTCCCGGTGAGCCCTAGCCCCAGTTGGCTTGTGCAGCTCGGATGGCTTCAATCCAGGCGTCGTCAACGGCTACAACAGGGATGACGGTCGATGCCTCGAAGAACGGTGCATACGTGGACGAAGCCACAATGTCCGGCGTCTCGCTCTCGACAATGTTGACGAACGTTTTCCCGTCCGCCCCCGCCCACACCGATTCGGTTCCGGCTGGCAGCCCGGCCTTCAAGAACACCTCGAATGCCTTGCGTGCGCTGTCGACTCCAGGAGCCAGCCGGCTGATCACGACGTACTTCATTACTACCCGCCTCCCTCGTGTTGCAGGCGGCCCACGAGATCGTGGAGGTCGCCACACTCAGGTTGCGCCCTCCCAGTTCAGGTGTCAACGACTCGGTGCTGAGCAGCAACTGACTGGGAAGGTTCTGAACGACCCCCAGGTGTCTGCCACACCTACCCAGCGGACGGGGACACCCTGGCCGGGTCAAACGATCCCTAGGCGACCGCCCGTGACGTTCGCCTCTACCCGCCCGGGGGTGTCGGCTCAATCATGGTCTTGGGGCGCAGGGCACCCTAAGGACAAAGAGGCGCACCATGACAACAGCGAAATCGCCGGAGGTGTCTCCGTGCGGGCGGTGATCATCTACGAGTCGATGTTTGGCAACACTCACGCGATCGCCGATGCCATTGCGAAGGGTCTCGAACCGCTGTACAACGTGGTCGCGGTCCCGATGGGTGAGGCAGGCCGCGAGGGGTTGGGTGACGCCGACCTGCTCGTAGTGGGCGGGCCCACCCATTTTCACGGCATGAGTCGCCCACGCACCCGCAAGTGGGCGGCCGCGACTGCACAAGAGCCCAAGAACGATCTGGTGCTCGATCGCGACGCTCAAGGCCCAGGCGTGCGTGACTGGCTCAGGTCGCTGGGCCATGACCACAAGAATTTTGCTGCCTTCGACACCCGCTTCAAGGGTCCGGCAGTTCTCAGGGGAAGGGCATCGAGGCAAATCAGCCGAAGACTTCGCAGGCACGGGTTCGAGATGATCGCCAAGCCCGAGAGCTTCTTCGTCACTTTGGAGAATCACCTCGAACCGGGCGAGGAGGCCCGAGCCCAAGAATGGGGCACACGGCTCGCGGCAAGAGTTCCATCGGATGACGTCACCGATGGGGGCGGTCCGGGGCGACCAGCCACGTCCAAGGAGACGTGATGGCCGAGGTAATGATCCCCACCCCGGGCCAGCTGCCGTCCTACCTGGCGAAACCTGCAGGCGAGGGTCCCTGGCCGTGTGTCGTCGTCATCCACGACGCAATTGGGATGAGCCAGGACTTACGGAACCAGGCTGACTGGCTTGCGGGCGAGGGGTACCTCGCCGTAGCGCCGGACCTCTTCTCTAGGAGAGGGATGGTGGCCTGCATGATCTCGGTCATGCGCGACGTGCGCGCCGGACGAGGACGGTCATTCGACGACATCGAGGCGGCGCGCGTGTGGCTGGGGGCCCGGGAGGACTGCAACGGCAGGATCGGGGTGATCGGCTACTGCATGGGAGGAGGGTTCGCCTTGCTGCTCGCAGCCGATCGCGGTTTCACCGTGTCGAGCGTCAACTACGGCACCGCTCCGAAGGACGCCTACACGGCCAGCTTCTTGAGACGGGCTTGCCCGATTGTCGGAAGCTACGGCGGCAAGGATCGCACACTGCGAGGGGCCGCCGATCGCCTCGAGCGGGCATTGACGGCCGTCGGGGTCGAACATAATGTCAAGGAGTACCCCGAGGCCGGCCACTCCTTTCTCAATGACCACGAAGGAGCTGGAGACAAGAATCCATTCCCGTTCTCCGTCTTGGAGCCGGTCTTCGGAATCCTCTCGCCAGGATCGGGCTACGAGGAGGGCTCTGCGCGAGATGAACGTCGGCGCATCCTCGCATTCTTCGGTGCGCACCTGAAGCCGTAGAGGGGCGAGACCAGCCCGAGAAGTCCCGAAACTGCCCCACCATCCCGGCGTATGGGGCACCCGTCGGCACGGATGGCAGACGCGTGTTACGTGGCACCTGTCGCTCCCCAGATCCCTCGATTTGCGCGATTACCTTGTGCGTGGCGAACCCGTTTGTACAGAGCATGGTCAGCAACTTCGAGGAAGCGCTACGGCTGATGGAGGCGGCGCTAACGGATTGTCCCCAAGACCTATGGGAAACGGACCTGTGGCCGGACGAAGCGCCCACGGGTCCGGCGCCGCACGGGGGACTGCACGGGTCAGCCCCCTGGTTCCGGCGTGCAGAACTCGAACGTCCCGACGCTGCTCATCGGCGGGACGCTCGACTTCGAAACGCCGGCCCAGAACGCCACGAAGGAGCTGTTGCCGCACCTTTCCAACGGGCATCAGGTCATCTTGTCCGGACTCGGGCACGCGGACGACTTCTTTTCCTACGAGCCGAGCGCCAGCAC
>PMPX01000274.1 GCA_003169235.1 Acidimicrobiaceae bacterium
CGTTCGGGTGGCACGGGCACCGGTTGTGCGTCGAGCGCATCGAGATAGGCGACCACGTGGGAGTAGGGGCGTTCGTAGTGCTCCACGGCCGGGGCGTGGCTGGCACCGACGCCGAGCAGAAACCGCCCCGGGTAGCGCTCCTCGAGCGCGGCGACAGCGGGCCCCACGTCCTCGGCGGCACCGGCCCAGACGCTGACGATGCCGCTGGCCACCGCCACGTGCGACGTCGACCCCAGCAGCCGATCGAAGTGCGGCGAGAGCCCGGCGTCGAACCGCCCCGACGACCACAAGGCCCCGTAGCCGAGGGACTCGAGCTCTCCTGCCGCATTGCCCGTCGGGTCGTCGGCCACCCGCCACGATCCGCTCCACCACACGCCGACCCGGCCGAGGTCCATACCCGCACGGTAGCGGCGCGTCCCCGGGCTCCGGTCGGGGCGCCGCGCTCGGCGACGGCCCGTTCAGTCGAGGCCGAGGAGGCGGGCGGCCGTGCCGCCCAGGAAGGCCTGGGCCGCCGCGTCGGAGAGGGGCAGGTCCCGGGCGGCGGCCACCGCCCGCTCCATGGGCAGGAAGGGATGGTCGGACGCGTAGAGGACGCGGCCCGTGCCCCGCGAGGAGTCCATGAACGAGACCAGTGCCGGGTCCATGTACCTGGCGAGGTAGGCCGAGTTGGACAGGTACAGGTCCGGCCACTTGAGCATGTACTGCATGAGCAGCGCCTCGTAGGGGTGGCCCATGTGGGCCCCGATCACCGTGAGGCCCTTGAAGTCGATGAGGACGTCCTCGAGCAGCTCGGGATGCTGGCAGGCGGAGCGCACCCGCGGCCCGGGGATCCCGACGTTGACGGAGACGGGCAGAGCCAGCTCGGCGCAGGTGGCGTAGACGGGGTAGTAGAGCTTGTCGTTGAGCGGATACTGGTGCACGAGCGGCGTGACCCGCACGAGGGCCACCGCCGGGTGCGCGGCCAGGGCACGCAGGCGGGTGCATTGGCGCGTCGGGCGGTCGGGGCGGTCGGCCACGAGCGCGACGCGGAGGCGATCGGGGTGGGCGGCCACCTGGTCGAGCAGGGCGTCGGTCTCACCGGCGCTGAGGCCGGCCGCGACGACGCCGACGTCGACCCCGCAGGCGTCCATGGTGGCCAGGAGCCGCTGCAGGGTGGAGGCGGCCGAGAGGTCGCCGCCGAGGAGGTCGGGGATGCCCTCGTTGCCCGCCTGCGCCATGAAGGCCTCGGCCGCCTGGCCGGTCAGGGCGTTGACCCAGAGGTCGACGACGGTCACGCCGGCGCGGTGCCGGCGTCCGGTGTGCCGGCGGTCTTGGCCGCCGCCTTGGCCTCGGCCTTGGCCTTGGCGGCGCGCAGGTAGCCGACGCCCTTCGTCAGCGACTCCTTGATCAGACGGTCGTTGTCCTTCGAGATGAAGGCGTGCACCCGCTTCTCCAGCAGGGCGCGCAGCAGTGGATTGAACGCGTGGTACGTCTCGGAGAAGTGCACACGGGTCCGGCCGTCGCCGAGGTCCTCCAGGCGGGTGCGCCCCTCGGCCTCGGAGAGCAGTGGACGACCCACCGCGGTGTACTTCCACGACACCTTCGGGGTCACCTCGGTCAGCCACTCCCACGACTGGCCCTTGCCGCCCGTGAGGAGGTAACGCGGCACCCGGAACGTGCAGTGGCGGATGAGGCCGTCGCCGATGTCGTTGCCCGGGTAGAGGATGTCGATCGTGACGTCCCCCGTCTCGGTGTGGGGGATCCGGGCCCAGAAGAGCTGCCACAGCTCGTCCACCGTGGCGTCGATGTCGACGAAGTACTGGTGCTCCTGCACCGGCTCACCCTATCGCCGGACCTGACAGCTGCGTCAGGTTCGCCCGGGAGCCGGGTGGTCCGGTGGCCGGGTGGCCGGGTGGCCGGGTGGCCCGGTGGCCCGGCGTGGCGGCCCCGGCCCGGGCCGGTATGTTCGCTGCGTGCCGCCCGCCGCCCCGCCTGCGCACGTGGGGGAGCGGTGAAGATCGCCTTCGTGGTGCCCCGTTACGGCACCGAGATCCGCGGCGGCGCCGAGACCGGGGCCCGCATGCTGGCCGAGCATCTCGCGGCGGACCGGGGCCACGAGGTCGAGGTGCTGACCACCTGCGCTCTCGACGCCATCACGTGGCGCGACGAGCTCCCGGAGGGGACCGAGTCCGTCCGCGGCGTGACGGTGCACCGCATCCGCTCCGAGGCCGGGCGCGACGAGCGCTTTCACCCGCTGTGGGCCGGGATGCGGGAGGACCCGGCGCGGGCCAGCCGGGAGGACATGGAGCGCTGGGTCGACCTGCAGGGGCCGCGGTCGCCGGCGTTGCTCCACGCGGTGGCGGCCAGCGACGCGGACGTCGTGGCCTTTTACCCGTACCTGTACTACCCGACCGTGCGCGGCCTGCCCCTGGTGGCCGAGCGCGCCGTGCTGCACCCGGCCGCGCACGAGGAGCCCGCCCTGCACCTGCCGATCTACGACGAGCTCTTCGCCCGCTGCCGGGGCTTCGCGTTCCACAGCCGCAGTGAGCGCACACTGGTCAACGAGCGCTTCGGGGTGGCGACCACTCCCCAGGTCCTCGTTGGGCTGGGTGTCGAGGAGCCGCCCGCGGGCGGCACGGACGAGGGGGCGGTGCGCGCCGCCTACGGGCTCGGTGAGGTGCCCTACCTCGTGTGCATCGGCCGGGTGGACGACCAGAAGGGCACCGGCATGCTGTGGCGGTTCTTCCGGGCCTACACGCGGCGCCATCCCGGCCCGCTCCGCCTCGTGCTCGTCGGCCAGGTGGTCGACCCTCCCGAGCCGGCCGACGACATCGTCGTGACCGGCATGATCGGCGACGCGGACAAGTGGGGCCTGCTGCGCGGCGCCCGGGCGCTGGTGGCCCCCTCGCCGCACGAGTCCTTCTCGCTCACCGTGGTCGAGGCGCTGACCGCCGGCGTGCCGGTGCTGGTCAACGCGCGCTGCGGTCCCACCCGGGAGCACTGCGAGCAGTCGGGGGCGGGGCTGTGGTTCGGGGACTTCGCGGAATTCGAGGCCGCGGTCGGCCTCTTGACGACTGACGGTGCGGTGCACGAGACGATGCGCCGCAACGGCCGCGCGTACGTGGCGGCGAACTACACCTGGCCCGTCGTCCTGGACCGCTACTGCGGGTTCCTGGAGCGCTTCGGCGGCGGGGGTGGTGCGACGTCGGCGGGAAAGGGCGTGCCGTAACGGTCGAGGTGGGCCTTCTCCGAGAGGGGGCGGCGCCGAGGCGGACCGAGCGGCGCGGGGAGATGGCCCAGTGGGACCACGGCGACCGGCACGACCTCGGGTGGCAGACCCAGCAGGCCGGAGAGCTCCCCCCCGCCGAGGACCGGCAGCGTGGTGAGCGTCGAGCCGAGCCCGAGCGCGTGGGCGGCCAGCAGCAGGTTCTGCACGGCGGGGAAGACCGAGGCGTCCATCGACTGGGGATAGGTCAGGCGGGTGTCGCCGCAGACGACGACCAGCACCGGTGCGGCGGCGATGCCGCCCATCGCCCCGCGGTCGACGTCACGCAGGAAGGCGGGGGAGAGGCGCCGCTCCTCGAGTGCCCGGGCGCCGCCCTGCCACAGGCGCGCCGTCAGCTCGCCGATCGTGGCGCGCAGCCCGGAATCCCGGACGACGATGAACACGAAGGGCTGGCTGTTCTCCGCGCTCGGCGCGTGCGTCGCCGCCGTGAGGATGCGGGCGACGCTTTCGTCGTCCACGTCGTCGGGAAGGAACGACCGCGCCGCCCGCTGGGTGTGCACCACCTCGAAGAAGTCGGGATCGGGGCGGGCCACGGCGGCCGATGGTATCGAGCAGGGGTCGGGGCCGCCCGACGCCCCGGCGGATTGGGCGCCGTCCGCACGGCCCCGCTACCTTTGGCGCTGCACCGGCCGGCGGCCGGTGCCCGCCATGACTGACGTGGTCCGGTACGACGGCGGAGGGGGACAGGAGGCAGACGGTGGCAGACGGTGCCGCATCGCAAGAAGAGGTGCTCAAGGGGATCATCGGCCAGCCGACGGGCACGTCCAAAGTGGTCGTGGAGCGCGGAACGGTGCAGCACTTCGCCGACGCCGTGCTGAGCACGAGCCCGATCTACCACAGCCCCGACGCCGCCGAGGCCGCCGGCTTCGACGCCATTCCGGCCCCGCTGACCTGGCCCTTCGCCATGGAGTTCTCGGGCAAGTTCGACGAGATTCAGCCGAACGACGCGCCGAAGGGCAACCCGCTCATGACGGCGCTCGGTCCGTTGATGGCCAAGGGCGGCCTGATCCTCCATGGCGAGCAGGAGTTCATCTACCACCGCCCCGTGCTCGTGGGTGACGTGCTCCTGGGCGAGGGCACGATCACCGACGCCTACCAGAAGGAGTCCAAGGGTCGGACGATGACCTTCATCGTCTCGGAGACCAAGTGGTCCGACGACACGACCGGGGAGCCGGTGGTCACGGCGCGATTCAACCTGATTCACCGCGCCTAGGGCCGCGGACAGTGGACACGCACATGACGGGAGGTCGACACGATGGGTGAGAAGAAGCTGTCCTTCGACGATGTGAAGGTCGGAGACGAGGCGCCGGTGATCACGCACACGCTGACACGGACGGACCTCGTGAAGTACGCGGGGGCGTCGGGCGACTTCAATCCGATGCACCACGACGAGGTGGCGGCCCAGGCGGCGGGGCAGCCCAGCGTCTTCGGCCACGGCATGTTCTCCATGGGCCTGCTCGGCTCGGCGTTGACCGACTACGTGGGCGTGGGCAACGTGACGCGGTACCAGGTCCGTTTCGCCCGCCAGACCTGGCCCGACGAGGTGCTGTCCTCCAGGATCGTGGTCACCGGAAAGCGTGAGAAGAACGGCAAGCGGCTGGTGGACCTCGCGGTGACGCTGTCCAACGCCGAGGGCGAGGACAAGCTGGTCGGGGAGGCCACGGCAGCGCTCACCTGATCGGGCTAGGTTCGCCCTGACGAGTCGGCGCGGTGCTCGGCACCGGGACGGGGTTCGGCCGCCCGACGAGAGGATCAGGACCGTGAGCGCAGACCTGTTGGCCCAAGCCTTCGCATCGACCGCCGGGGTGCTCTCGGGGGTGGACGACCAGAAGCTCGACGGGTCGACCCCGTGCGCCTCGTGGCGGGTGCGCGAGCTCGTGAACCACATCGTCGGCGGCGCCACGTACTTCGCCGTGACGGTGGAGACGGGCGAGGCGCCGGCGAGCTATGGCGACGAGGACTTCTGCGAGGGCGACTTCGTGACGGAGTTCAATCGGGGCGCGGCGCGGGCCGTCAAGGCGTTCGAGGCCGACGGTGCCATGGACAAGACGCTGAAGCTCCCCTTCGCCGAACTGCCCGGCGGCGTCTTCATCAACATCGCCTCCATCGACACCTTCACGCACGGCTGGGACCTGGCCAAGGCCACTGCGCAGTCGACCGACCTCGATCCGGGCCTGGCCTTGCAGCTGTTGGCCTTCGCCGAGGGATTCCTGCCGGACGCGCTCCGGGGACCCGACGGCCACGCGCCCTTCGGCTCCGAGGTGGAGGCCCCGGCGGGCGCGTGCCCGGCCGACCGGCTGGCGGCGTTCCTGGGGCGCCAGCCGTAAGGGGTTAGGGAGGGCGTGGCGGGCGGGGCGGGCGGGGCGGGCGGGGCNNCCGGTGTCCGGTGTCCGGTGGAGCTCTGGCTCTCGGGGCGATGTGTCCCCACACTATAACGAAGGCTGTTTATAGTTTTCAGAGCCATCACCGCCGCCTCATCCGGGAGGGGAACGAGACGGGCAGGGTCCCGGACGGAGCGATGCCCGTCACCATGACGCGGGCCGGGAGGACAACGGAACGACAAATGCGGGCGCGGCGGGTCCGGTGATCACGATCAGCGACGGCCACACGGGGCAACACGAGGCGAAGAACCAGGTGGGACGACACTGGGCGGGTTCCGTGCAGCCGTAGTGTGGGGTCCCATGGCCCAGCAGACGGCGGCGACGCCGTGAGCGCTCTCGACGCACGCGTCCGTGACCTCGACGCCGCGATCGCCCTCGGCCAGGCCCTGGTGCGCAACCTCGAGCTGGTCATGCTCGGCAGCGAGAACGCCCTCCTGGCGGCGGCCACGGCCGCCCTCTCCGGGGGCCATCTGCTCATTGAGGACGTGCCGGGTGTCGGCAAGACGGTGCTCGCCCGGGCCCTCGCCACCTCCCTGGGGGCGGAGCTCTCGCGCGTGCAGGGCCACCCCGACCTGCTCCCATCCGACATCACCGGCGTCTCGGTCTTCATGCCCGACACGGCGCAATGGGACTTCCGGCCCGGGCCGGTCTTCGCCCACGTCGTCCTCGTGGACGAGCTGAACCGCACCCCGCCCCGCACGCAGTCCGCGCTCCTCGAGACGATGGAGGAGCGTCAGGTCACCATCGACGGCGAGTCCTGGCCGCTCCCGCAGCCCCACATGGTCATCGCGACCCAGAACCCTCGTTCGCAGCGCGGGACGTTCCCCCTCGTCGAGAGCCAGCTCGACCGGTTCGCCATCGCCACGCCCATCGGCTACCCCGACGCCGCGCACGAGGCCCGGCTGGCGCTGCACGCCGGCGGCACCTATGCCCTAGCCGACCTCCTGCCGGTCTGCACACCGGAGGTGTGGCGGAGCGCCCAGGAGGCGACCGAAGCGGTGCCGGTGCACCAGTCCGTCGCCGAGTACGCGGTGGCGATCTGCCGGGCCACCCGGAGCGCCCCTGGCGTGCTCGTCGGCGCGAGCCCCCGTGCCGCCATCTGGCTGATCCGGTCGGCCCAGGCCCACGCCGTCCTGGCGTCCAGGAGCTTCGTGGTGCCAGACGACGTGAAGGCGGTCGCCGTGGCCTGCCTGTCGCACCGCCTCCTCACGGTCGACGGCGACGACAGCATCGGGCAGTCGGCATCGGTGGTCCGGGGAATCCTCGAAACGACGCCATCGCCGAGACCGTGAGCCGCTGGGCACGGCCGGCCCGCCCCGTGGCGCCGATCTTCGTGGCGGTCGTGATCGTCGCCCTCTGGTGGCTGGTCGCCCACAACGGTGGCTCCGGGTGGGTCCAGTTCCTCGGCGACCTCGTCTTCGGGGCGCTGTGCATCGGGGTGCTCGGCCCGTGGCTGGTCGTCACGCGCGCCAGGCTGACGGTCCGCGGTGCTCCGAGCGACGGCGTCGCCGGGCTGCCGGTCGACATCCGGGTCGACGCCGGGTCGCGCCTGCGGATCCGTCCGGTCGACCCACCGGGCGACGAGGTCTTCGTCGGGCCGGCCCGCCAGAAGGGCGCGGTCGACGACCGGGTGACCGTCGTGCCGGTCCGGCGTGGCGTGCGCGACACGGTGACGGTTGACATCGCCTCCGCCGCGCCGTTCGCACTGCAGTGGTGGACGCGGCGGGTGCAGCTGCCTCTCCCGTCCACCCTCCATGTCTCGCCCCGCCGGGGCCGGCCCCGGCCACCGTCGACGAGCCCGCAGGAGGACGTGGGGGAGGTGAGGCAGCAGCCACGGACCGACATGGGCCTGCCGCGGGGAGCCCGCCGGTACGTCCCGGGTGACAGCCGGCGCATCGTCCACTGGCGAGCGACCGCGCACGCCGGGAAGCTGATGGTGAGGGAGCTCGAGCAGCCTTCCGCCGGCCCGGTGACCATCACCGTCGATCTGCCCGACGACCCCGAGGAGGCCGAACGGGTCGCCGAGGGCGTGCTCGGCACGGTGGCGCAGCTGCTCGACACCGGCGCGCCGGTGCTCCTCGGCACCCTGGAGCCGTCGGGACCCGTTCTCGCTCCCGTGACCGATCGACTCGGTGCGGGTCGTCGGTTGGCGCGTGCCGTGGCCCGCCGTGCCGATGCCGCGGCGCCATGAGGGCGCTGGACGCGATCCGACGGGCCAACCTGCCCGGGCCCCCGGAGGACTCCGTCCGCCTGCGGGTGGCCTGCCTGGCGACGGTCCTGGCGTCGATCGCCGCGTGCGCGTCCGTGGGCGAGGTGTCGCGTCTCACCGCCGGCGTGGCGATGGTCCTGGTCGCGGCCGGCACGGTCTTCTCGCACCGGACACGTGTGCAGCCGCCCGGCTGGGCGAAGGTCATGGTGGCCGCCGCCGCCATCGCAGCCTTCGCGTGGTTCTTCCACTCCCTGACGTCGGCCGATGTCATCACTACCATCGACGCCCCGCTCAGCCTGTTGCTCACTTCGGTCCTGGTCGTCCACTCCTTCCACGTGCCGTCGCGGCGCGACTTGCTTTTCTCGCTTGCCGCGTCGGCGGGCCTGATGGCGGTGGCTGGCGCCCAGGCCATCGATCTCCGGTTCGGCCTCTACGTCGTGGCCTGGGTGTGCTTCGGTCTCTGGGGCCTCACCGAGATGTGGACGTCGTCGAGTGGTGGCGGCCGGATGTCCGTGGCCGGACTGGTCTGCGCGCTGGCGGCCATGTCCGCCGCAGCGGCCGCGATCTTCGTGGTCCTCCCCGCTCCGGTCGTCGCGTCGAGGGTGTCTTTCGTGACCCAGGCCGGGGCCGGCGGCCCGGTCGGCGTGGCGGGAGCACTCGCCGGGGACTCGGGGTCGCCCGCGCAGCTGTCCCGCTCCGGCAGCCCGAGCAGCCGAATCCGCGTGGGCGGCTACCTCGGCTTCGCCGGCAGTCTCAACACGGCCCTGCGCGGGAGCCTGGCCACCACGCTCGTCATGCAGGTGCGGGCCCAGCGTCCCTCGTACTGGGTCGGAGAGACGTTCGACACGTGGAACGGCCAGAGCTGGACCGAGCCGCAGGAGAGCTCGCGGCCACTGCGGGAGTCCTCGCCCTTCGTGCTCCCCGTCCCCGTGGGGGCTGTCCCGGTCGGCCAGGCCGACCTGCAGACCTTCTACGTGGCGGGTGCCACCGCCGACCTCGTGTTCCACGCGGAGAGTGCCGACGAGCTGTGGTTCCCCACCTCGAGGGTGTTCTACTCCGACGACGGCACCATCGTGTCGCCGATCGGGCTGGGGAGCGGGTCCATCTACACGGTGGAGTCGCAGGTGAACGCGCCGACCCCGGCCCAGCTGCGATCCGACGCCAACGAGCAGACGCTCTCGCCGGGGACACTGGAGGAGTACGGACAGCTGCCGCACCCGTACCCTCGAGTCCAGGCGCTCGCCCGGTCGATCACCGCCGGCGACACGACGACGTACGACAAGGTGCAGTCCCTCATCGGGTGGATCGGGGCCCACACCCACTACTCCCTCGACATCCCGCCGCTGCCGGCCGGCGCGGACACGGTCGACGAGTTCCTCTTCGGGAACCGCGTGGGCTTCTGCGAGCAGATCTCGACCTCGCTCGCCGTGATGCTGCGCTCCCTGGGGATCCCGGCCCGGGAGGCCGTCGGCTACGTGCCCGGCGGCTACGACCCGATCACCGACCTGTGGCAGGTCCACGCGGACGACGCCCATGCCTGGGTCCAGGTGTGGTTCCCCGGGTACGGCTGGCAGAACTTCGACCCGACCGCGGTGGTGCCGCCGAGCAACCCGAGCCCGGGCGCCACCGCGCTGAAGGACGTCGCCGGTGCCCTGCGGCGCGTCCCCTGGGTCGAGGTCGTGGTGGTCCTCGCCGGCGCCGGGCTGGTGGTCCTCGCCGTGCGCCGTCGCCGGGCTCGCCCGGCGACGTGGGCGGCACGGGTGGCCCGGGACACCGAGCGGGCCGGGCGGCGTGCGGGCCGGCCCCGCCGTCCCGCCGAGACCCTCGTGGAATATGCGGCCAGCCTCGACGCGCTGGCGGGGACCGGCTCCACGTGGGGCCGCTTGGCCTCGTCGGTGGAGGCGAGCGCCTACGGCGGTCGGGAGCCGCCGCCGGAGGCGCAGCGGGCGATGGTGGCCGAGGCGAGGAGCAGCCGGGTGCGGCGGCCGGCCGGGGCCGGCGTCAGCGCCGGCGGTTGATCAGGCCGGCCCGAAGCGCAGTGGCAGCCGGGACGGGCCCCAGATCCCGAACGACGAGGGCTTCCACTCGATGTCGCCGTTGCGTGCCAGTCCGGGCATGCGGCGGGCGAGGAGCGGGAGCGCCTCCTGGAGCTCGGCCCGGGCCAGCGCGGCGCCCATGCAGAAGTGGATGCCGGAGCCGAAGGTCATCTGCGCCGTGCCCCGCTCCGCGGTGATGTCGAAGACGTTCGGGTCGTCGAAGGCCTCGGGGTCGCGGTTGGCGCCGGCGAGCGAGGTGACCACGAGCGTCCCCTGGGGGAACAGGACGTCGCGGTAGACGACGTCCTCCGAGGCGAAGCGCGCCGTGCCCCGGACGGCGCCGAGGTAACGCATGGACTCCTCGACGGCCCGAGTCGCCAGCTCCGGCTGCTCGGCCAGGAGGGCCCACTGGTCGGGGTGCTCGGTGAACAGCGCGACGGAACAGGCCAGCTGGTTCCGGGTGGTGTCGGTGCCCGCCATCAGCACCGCCTGCGCCAGCATGGCCATCTCGTCGGTCGAGAGCCGGTCCCCGTCCTGCTCGATCGCGATGAGGTCGCTCAGCAGGTCGTCACGGGGGTCGGCCCGGCGCTCGGCGATCAGGTCGCTCACGTAGGCGGTGAGCTCCTCACCGGCACGCTCTATCAGCGGCAGGTCCTCGGCCAGGTTGTTGTTGAAGATGCGGAAGATGTCCGTGGCCCAGGCCGAGAACAGCTTCCAGTCCTCGGGCGGCGCGCCGAGCAGCTCGCAGATGATGGGAATGGGGTAGGGCTCGCACACGTCGGCCACCAGCTCGCACTCGCCCTGATCGACCACGCGCCCGACGAGCTCGCCGACCACCTTCCGCATGGTGGGGCGGAGGCGGTTGGCCGAGGCCGGGGTGAACGCCGGGGCGACGAGCCGCCGCAGTCGCGCGTGCCCCTCGCCCTCCATGGTCAGGATCGACTGGCGGCGCTCGCCGCCGTAGCTCGAGGCCCCGAATTCCGGGGACTGCTCAATCATGGACAGCGCGGAATGGAAGCGTTGGTCGCGCAGGATGGCAGTCACGTCCTGGAGGCGCGTCACCGTGTAGCCGAGCTCGTTGCGGGCCAGCCAGTGCACCGACCGGGCGGCCTCAATGGCGGCGATGGCCTCCTGGCGCTCCAGCCCGACCACGTCGAGGTCTGGGAGACTGAGCTCCGAGACGAGGTGCGCCATGGGTCAACCCTACGTGGGGTTCTGCGTCAATGCCGGGTGGCGCCGGACCATGAGCGGCAGGATCCACGACTTGGGAGCCAGGTGGGCGAGCGATGCCGCAGCCCGGTTGGCCGCCCCAGGGATCACGACCGCACGACCCGCGTCGAGGCCGTCCACGGCCGCCCTGGCGACGTCGGCCGCCGGCAGCCACATGATCTTGGGCAGCGCCTCGCCCGCTTCGTCGTCGGTCATGCCGGCCGCCTCGGCGAAGCCCGTCTCCACGGGGCCCGGGCACAGCGTGGTGACGGTGACGCCCTTCCCCCGGAGCTCCGCGCCCAGCGCGCGGCTGTAGGAGAGGACGAACGCCTTCGACGCTCCGTAGCCGGCCTGCCCGGGCAGCGGCTGGAAGGCGGCGGTCGAGGCGGTGTTGAGCACCGCCCCGCGGTGCCGGGTGACCATGCCCGGCACGAACAGCGTGCACAGGTCGACCACGGCCTCGACGTTGGTGCGCACCAGCGCGAGCTCGGCGGCGCGCTCGGCGCGGTGCACCGGTCCCATCGTCGTGAACCCCGCGTTGTTGACCAGGATGTCGGGCGTGAGGCCGCGCTCCTGCAGCTGAACCGGGAGCTCGGCCCGCGAGTCGGCGTCGGTCAGATCGGCGGCGATCACCTCGGCGCGCACGCGGTGCGCGCCGGACAGCTCGTCGGCCAGTGCGATCAGGCGGTCTTCGCGCCGGGCCACCAGCGTCACGCCGTGGCCGCGCCGGGTGAGCTCGCGTGCGATCTCGGCGCCGATGCCCGACGACGCGCCGGTGATGACGGCCGTCGTGTTGTCCTTCGGGGTGGGGAGTGCCATGCCCAGAGCGTAGGGGAGTGGCGGCGCGCGCACGGTGGGTCCGCGCCCCGGCCCGCACCGCGGGATCGGTCCGATGAGATGAAGTTCGCGTGACGGCGGGCCGTTCCACCAGGGGCTTCGCGAAGGCCCTGTTCGCGTGGGGTTCACACGGCCGCGGCCGAGGCGCATACTCGATTCACACGGGCGGCAGACGGAGCACCCGCCGTTGCCCCGAGCGAAAGGAGCTGCCGATGCCATCGACACGCTCGACCGAGGAGGGCGATCCGCCGGATTGAGGCGGCGTCACCGATGTCGGCTTCGGTGACGCTTCAGAGCAGCCGCTTGGTGTGGAAGCCCGGCGTATGAACGAGGCCGTGTCCGCGCCGGTGCGTGTGCCGGCCGGCCGACGAGGCGGCCCCCGCACCTACGACGCCGCAGGCTGGAGCCGAGCGGCTGTGTGCAGAGACAGATACACCTACAGCGAGTGAAGGGCCGGCCGCGAGGCCGGTCCTTCTCGCTTGCGCCGGCGTCCCGGCCCGTCTGCAGGCGTCCTCTGCGGCATGTCAAGGTGGGGCATGCCCGGGACGCGTCTGCCGATGTTCCCACTCTCCGCCGTCGTGTTCCCTCATGTGACGATGCCCCTGCACGTGTTCGAACACCGCTACCGCGAGATGCTGCGCGACTGCCTCGCGGGTGACCGGCGTTTCGGGGTCGTGCTGATCGAACGCGGCTCCGAGGTCGGTGGCGGGGACCAGCGCTCCCTCCTCGGCACCCGGTGCGTCATCACCAAGGCGGTCGAGTTGGACGACGGGCGTTCCTTCGTCGAGGCGCACGGCGAGGCGGTCATAGAAGTCGAGCACTGGCTCCCGGACGACCCCTATCCGGTGGCCCTCGTCGCCGATGCCGTGCCGGTACCCGATCCCGAGGACCCCGGCCCGCTCCTCGGCGCGGCCACGCAGCGCGTGCGCCGGGCCCGGGCCCTGCTGGCCGAGCGCGGCGGAGGTCCCGCGCTGCCGCCCGACGTGGCGCTCGACGGTGGCGGGGACGCCGAGGTGGCGTCGTGGCACCTCTGCGCGGCGGCGCCGGTCAGCGCCTACGACGCCCAGCGACTCCTGGCGGCGGACGGCCCGGCCGAGCGGTTGCGGTTCCTGGTGGAGCTGATGGAGGACCTCGAGCTCGACCTGGAGCGGATGCTCGCCTCCGAGTGACTCGCCACCGGCGTCAGACCGACAGGGCCGGCGTCGCCCGCTCTATCGCCCCCCAGCCGCCCGAGAGTTCGCGGCGGGCCTGCTCGGCCCGGTGGCCGCCCCGCAGCCCGAACAGCCGCTTGGCGAAGAGGAGGTAGATCACGACCGCCAGGTTGATGACCAGCGTCACGAGCTTGAACACGCTCACGCTGATCGTCAGCTCGTACACCTCGTAGGGCACGAGGATGGTGGTGGCGATGAAGGTCAGGTACTCGGCCCACCGCTTGTTGAGCCACAGGCCGACCATCTCGGTGGCCTCCAGCGCCGCGTAGGCCAGGAGCACGCCCCCGAGGATCCGCAGGTGTGACGGGGTGTACTTGAAGGCGCGACCCAGGTAGCCCACGATCCCGCGCGCCTGGGAGGCGCCCGGCGCACCCCCCGACAGTGCGTCCATGATGTTCTGGTAGTCGCGGTGCAGCACCTGGTCGTGCGCGGCGAAGGTGAACAGCGCGATGGCCAGGCTGGTGAGCACCACGACATGGATCGCCCGGTCGAGCGCGATCAGGCGCAGCACATAGCGGTCGCGCAGGGCCGCGCCGCGCAGGGGAAGCGCAATCTCGTCCCTGCCCTCGACCTGCTCGCGGCCGGGCCGCTCCGGCACCGGTCGCTGGACCCAGTCGTCGCAGCGTAGGCACCGGTGCAGGCGCACGGTGCCGTCCTCGCGCACGAGCAGCGCGTCGTCGGGCGTGATCGTCGCCGCGTCGGTCCCGGCCAGGACGTGGCCCGACCACGCGCAGGTGAGGAGCTCGTATCGGTTCGAGGGTCGACGACGTCGCGCCACGGCGCCAGGTTAAGCCAGGACCTCCGCGCTCCCGTGCCTTCAGACGAGCCCGGCCAGCGCCGCGCCCAGGAAGCGTTGCGGCGCCTCGACCATCGGGTAGTGGCCCACCCCTTCCAGCCGGGTGGCCGTCGCGTCGGGGCGCGCCGCCAGCAGCGTGTCCACCATGGACGGGACGGCGATGGGGTCGTCGAGCCCCCACACAATGTGCAGCGGCGAGGGGTCTGTCTCGATCGCCCCGGTGAACCGCCGCTCGTCGGCGCGCCGCTCCTCTACGTAGCGGATCAGGCGCGGCAGCAGGCGGTGCCCGTCGTCGCGGACGACCTGTGCGGCGGCCTCGGGCACCGGGTCCTCGGGCCAGCCCTCGGGGACGAGGGGCGTGGCACCGCTGAGGGTCTCGCGCAGGCTCCGCGCGATGGTGGCGTCGTCAATCGGGATCGGGCCGGCCAGCACCTCGTCGGGCAGCCCGAGCAGCATCTGCTGGCCACTGGTCAAGTGGGCCTGGTCTATGTAGATGCTCCCGTTGGTCAGCACCCGCCGCGTCACCTCGACCGCCCACGCGCCCTCGGCGCGCCGGGCCAGCAGCTCGCCGCCGACCGTGTCGCCCATGTCGTGGGTCAGCAGGGCCAGGCGGTCGACCCCGAGCGCGGCCACGTAGGCCGCGGCGACGTCGGCCTGCAGCGCCATGGGGTAGGCCCGGTCGGGCTTGGCCGACAGGCCGTAGCCGAGCATGTCCAGGAGCAGGACCCGCCGCCCGGCCCGCAGGCCGTCGAGCACGGCGGCGTAGTCGAACGAGGAGGTGGGGAAGCCGTGCAGCACGAGCAGGGGCACGTGGCGCTCGGGCCCGATGGGCGGCGCGTCAATGGTGAAGATGCGCTCGCCGCAGAGCCGGCGGTGGGTGCCGATCGCCTCCCAGCCGGCGCCCGTCGTGATGGTCACGTGCCGGCCAGCGTGCGCACGAGCGGGGCCAGGGTCTCCCACGAGTCCGATTCGATCGACCAGTAGGAGATGCCGTACTCGGCCCGCCGCCACTCGAGCTCCTCGGCCATCTCGTCGAGCGTCCCGACCAGCGCCAGCGGGACGTGGAGCGCGTCCTCGGGCTGTATCCCGAAGGCGGGCGCCATCTGCGCCGCCAGGCCGGCCGCGTCGTCGGTGACCAGGACGAACCCGATCAGCGAGTTGAGCTCGAGGTCGTCGAAGCGCTCGCCCGCCGCCTCCTTGACCCAGGCCACCTTCTGGCGCGTGCGCTCGGGCGTGGCGTCGGCGGCCGTATCGGCCCCGCCGGTGCCCTCGCGCAGGTTGACGTTGATGCTCACGATGTCCGCGTGGCGCGCCGCGAAGGACAGCACCCGCTTGCCCCCGCCGCCGATGATGAGCGGGGGGCCGGGCTGCTGGACGGGTCGCGGGGTGAGGGTGTGCCCGAGCACCTCGTAGTGCTCGCCGTGGAAGTCGAACGGCCCGTCGGTGCGCAGGAGGCCCTGGACGACCTTCACCGCCTCCTCGAAGCGCGCCACCCGCACCGCGGGAAGGTCGTAGGGGAGGCCGGCCTCGTCGTAGTCGGTGCGCATCCAGCCCGCGCCGAGACTCAGCTCGAAGCGCCCCTCGCTGAGCACGTCGAGGGTGGCGGCCTCCTTGGCCAGCACGAAGGGGTGGCGGTAGTCGTTGCAGAAGACCAGCGAGCCCATGCGCAGCGTGGTCGTCGCGGCCGCCACCGCGGCCAGCGCCGGGACGGGGGCCAGTTGGTCGCCGAAGTGGTCGGGCATGAGCAGCGCGCTGTACCCGGTGTCCTCGGCCCGGCGGGCCTGTTCGGCCCAGGAGCGGGCCGTGCCGTCGGGCCCCTTGCTCAGTTGCGCGGCGAAGCGGAATCTGCGGTCGTGTGCCATGGGGCCATCGTGCCCCACATCGCGTTAGGGGCGCGCCGCTGCGCTCGTGGTGGGCAGGACCAGGGGTGGTGTGCCGCGGGAGGGATGCCACACGAGGGCCGTCACCCCGTTCTTGTGCACGAGGGTCGTGGCTCCGAGCTGGTGGGCCACGTACGCCACGTCCGCCTGCTCCCCCGACGACGTCACCCCCTCCTCGCCCTGGTCCGTCAGGACGAAGACCACCGTGCCGGAGGTGATCGGGATGGGGTTCTGGGGTGCGGGCTCCACCGGGTACACGGCCTGGCGGTCCGTGAAGCGCCCGACGACCCCGCCGGAGACCACCAGCTCGGCGCCGGCGGGGAGGTTCGCCTGAACGGCCCGGAGCTGGGCCGCGGCGGGGCCGCTCACCGAGCTCAGGATGGACGGTGTGTCCCAGCCGGAGACCAACTGGTCCCAGAGGGGCAGGCTCTGGGACAGCGCCAGCGCCAGGGCGGCCGCGCCCAGCACCCACGCCGCCGGCCCCCGCCAGGTCGCGGGCTGTCGACGCCCGTGCCCGGACCGGAGCCGGGGCCACTCCGGCTGCCCGGTGCCCACCCACGCCAGCACCATCACGGTGCCGACGAGGACGAACGGCACCGCCGTCACGGTCTGGAACGCGCCGGCCGGCAGGAGCCAGAAGGGCCCGTTGACGTTGAGGGCCACGGGCACCAGGACGGCGATCGCCTGGAGGAGTCCCCACGGGGTGAGCAGGCCGAGCGCGCCGCCGGTCGCCACCACGCGCCACATCGCCCCCGCCTGCGTCCGCAGCACGTGGAGGTCGGCGGAGGGGTGGGTGGCCAGCGCGCCGAACACGGCCCAGCTCGATGCGTTCGGTGGCTCGTGGACGATCCAGCCGTAGTAGAGGGGGACGGCGGAGCCGCGGTTGCCGTGCAGGGCGGTGACGAGGACGAGCCACGCCACGCCGAGCGCCGCCAGCCCGGCAGCGTGCCACACGCCGCGACCCGCGCTGCGGACGCGCGCCGAGAGGAGCCCGGCCACGCCGACGAACAGGATGGACAGGGCCACGACGTCGCCGAAGAGGAGGCCGACGAGGGCGGCGGCCCAGGCCGTGCGGTAATGGCCCCGCCAGAGCGCGTACGCGCTGAGCAGTGCGAACGGCATGCCGAAGGCCTCGAAGTGGACGTCGAAGATGGTGGCCTCCCACCACCATGCGTTGGCGACGGTGGCGACCAGCGCGACCAGCGCGACCTGCTGGCGCCGGGCTCCGACGCGCGCGGCGCAGATCCTGCCGATCCAGAGCAGCGCCACCAGCTCGGTCGCCACAACAGCGATGTCCTGCAGCCACAGCAGCACGATCGGGTGCGGCCACACGGACCCGAGGAGCCCGATGGGCCACATCGCCAGCTCGAAGTGGTTCTGCCAGAAGGGGTAGGTCTGGAAGGTGTCGAAGGGGTCGAGGTTGCCGTGCGCAATGACGCTGAAGGCCTGGGCGTAGGTGCCGAAGTCCGTGTAGAGGTCGAAGCGGTGGTAGCGGAAGGTGCTCACGGCGACGAACAGCACGAGCTCGAGGCCCAGCAGCACCGCGGTCGCCACCCAGAAGGCGCGCAGCCCGCTGCGGTCGAGGCGCTCCCAGCTTCGCCCCCAGCGGCCGGCGGCCCGGGGCGCCTCGCCCGCCGGCGTCGGCCCGGGCGTCCCCCCGGCG
>PMPX01000374.1 GCA_003169235.1 Acidimicrobiaceae bacterium
CCGAAGAAGCCCGCGTCACCGAAATTGAAGATCCCGCCGTCGGCGCCCACCAGCCAGTAGCCCTGGCCGTCGGACGTGGGGGCGATGCCCACCACTGGAGAGGACAGCGTCTTGCCTCCCGCGGAGCCGAAGGTCGACGCACCACCGAAGGAGAACACTCCACCATCGGAGCCCACCAGCCGGAAGCCCGGTGGGGCCACGGTCAGCGGAATGGTGGTCGTGTGGCCCGAGGTGGCACCGACCAGGACGATCTGGTGGGAGCCGTCCGGCAGGTCGGGCGGCAGGGTCACCGTGGTGTCGACCCCACCCGAGGCCGACGCGGTGACCGTCTTCAGGAGGACCGGCGTGGAGTGCACGGAGATGTCCACCGACTCACCGACGGCGAACCCGCTGCCCGTCACGTTGACGGTGCCCCCCGGCGAGGACACGAGACGGGTGTTCGACGGGGTGCCCGTCGGTGCCGTGGCCGGGGGCTCGAAGGCATACGCGTCGTCCCCGGCGGCTGCCGGCGGGGCGCCGACCGTCGTGCCGGGTTCGGCCGTGTCCACAAAGGCGACCGTGACGGTGGCGTCGAGTGGGTTCGGGCCGTTCTCCACGGCCGAGGCGTCAGGGGCGGTCACCGTGATCTCGGTGTCGGAGACGACCGTTGCGTCCGTGCCCGCGAGGCCGCCGGTGGAACCGCTCTCGACGAACGTCACCCCGGTCAGGCTCAGGTCGCGACCTTCGAAGCCCTGGCCGGTGATGGTCACCTGGTTGCCGCCGTCAGCCGGCCCCGAGGGAGGGGTGACCGCGTCGACCACGGGACCCTGGAAGACGAAGCTGCCCGCGCCCGCGGTGGCATCCTGGGCCTCGATCGTCGCGCCGCCGGGGCCGCCGAAGGCGATGTCGACCGTGCTGTCGAGCGTGGCCGACCCGTCGGCCGCCGCGGCGGCATCGGGTGAGGTGACGGTGATCTCGCTGTCGGAGACGACGGTCGGGTCGATCCCGGTCAGTGCAGCCGAGGGATTGGCGCTCCCCGACGGCTCGAAGGTGACCGACGACAGGGTCAGCGAAGGATCCTCGAAGCCGGTCCCGGTGATGGTGACGGTATCGCCTCCCGTCAGGCCGCCAACGGCCGGGGCGACCGAGTTCACGACGGGCACCCCGAAGGCGTACGCAGTGTCACCGGCGGCGGCCGGAGCGCTGAGGACCGACTCGCCCGGCGCCTGGCTGTCGTCGAAGGCGGCCGTGACAGTCGTGTCCAGGGTGCCGGCACCCCCGGCGGCCGCCGTGGCGTCGGGGGTGACGACCGTGATCACGGAGTCTGAGACCACCGTCGCCGAGTCGCCGTCGAGCGCGGCGGCCGCCCCTCCGTCGGTCGGCTCGAAGGTGACCCCGGTGAGGGAGAGGCCCGGGTCCTCGAAGCCGCTGCCCGTGATGGTGATGGTCGAGCCACCCTTCAGGGGTCCCGCGGACGGGGCCACTGAGTTGATCAGCGGGGTCCCGAAGAGGAAGGCGTCGCCACCGGCCGCGGCGGTGGCGTCCACCGGCACCGCGGTGTTGCCGGGGTTCACGAAGGAGACGGAGACCGTCGTGTCGAGGCTCGAAGTACCGGCGCCGGCCGCTGCCGTGGCGTCGGGGGTCACCACCGTGAGCTCGGTGTCGGAGACCACCGTGGCATTGGCCCCGGCCAGGTCCTGGCCCCCACCGGCGATCGGCGTGAAGGAAACGGTCGGCGTGGTGAGGCCGAGGTCCTTGAACCCGGTCCCGGTGATGGTCACGGTGGTGCCGCCGGCCAGGGGACCCGAGACGGGACTCACCGACGAGATGGCGGGGGTGGCCCAGGTGTACTGGTCGTCCCCGGTCGATCCGGGAGCGCTCGGCACGTCCGAGCCGCCGCCGGTGGTGGAGAATTCTGCCGTCACCGTTCCGGTCAGGGTCGTGTCCGTTCCGGCCGCCTGGGTGGCGTCGGGGACGGTGACGGTGAGCTCGGTGTCCGACACGACCGTCGCGTCGGTCCCGGTCAGGGCGGCCGCTCCGGACGTCCCGTTCGGCGTGAAGTCAACCCCGGCGAGCGTGAGCCCGGCGTCCTCGAAGCCCGAGCCGGTGATGGTCAGCACGTTGCCACCCGACATGGGACCCGCGGCCGGGGAGAGCGAGTCCACGGTCGGTACGCCGAACGTGTAGGCGTTGTCCCCGGTGGTGGTGGGATCGCTCTGTTCGGTGGCATTCGAGTCGGCGGGATCGGTGAAATCGGCGGTGACCGTCGCGTCGAGTGTGCCGGCCGAACCGGCCGCCGCGGTGGCGTCGGGTGCGGTCGCCGTGATCTCGGTGTCGGAGACGACGGTGGCGTTGGTCGCCGTGAGCGGCGCGCCGCCCCCGCTCCCGGTCGGGGTGAAGGTCACGGTGTCGAGGTCCAACCCGAGGTCGGCGAAGCCCGTGCCGGTGATCGTGACCGAATTGCCGCCGTCCAGGGGCCCGCGGTCCGGCGAGATCGACGTGATGGCAGGCGTGGCGAAGGTGTAGGTGTCGGCACCGGACGGGGCCAGGACCGACGTGACCACGGCGTTCCCGTCCGCCGGATCCTCGTAGGTGAGGACCACGGTGGTCGCCAAGCTCGGGGATCCGTCCGCCTCGGTGGTGACGTCGGGCGTCGTCACGGTGATGGACGTGTCGGAGACGACCGTGGCGCCGGTGCCGTCGATCGTGGCTGGGGTCGCACCGGTCGTCTCGAAGCCGACGGAGGACAGGGTCAGCGCAGGGTTCTGGAACCCCGTCCCCGTGATGGTGATCTGGACGCCACCGTCTTGGACCCCGACGTCGGGAGAGACCGCACTGACCAGGGGGGCACCGAAGTCGTAGACGTCTGACCCGCCGTCGGCCGTCGACGCCTTGACCGGTGTGGACGGGTCGGAGGGGTTGTCGAAAGACGCCGCCACGCTGGTGGCGAGCGTCGAGGCGGGCGACGCGGCCAGGGTGGCATCCGGGGCGGTGACGGTCAGCTCGGTGTCGGAGACCACCGTGGCATTGGTGCCGGCGATCGCGGCGGTCCCCGACGTGTCGCTCAGCGGATCGAAGGCCACCGCGGCCAGGTCCAGCACGTCGAAGTTGTCACCGGTGACGGTGACGGTGTTCGTTCCGGTCAAGGGGCCGGCCGCCGGGGCCACCGAGGAGATCGTGGGGTTGGCGAAGGTGTAGTCGTCGTCTCCGGCGGAGGCCGGGGCGGAGTCGACCGGCACATTGGGCGAGGCCGGGTCGTCGAACTCGAGGGTGACCGTGGTGGCCAGCGAGTCGGCACCGGCGGCCGCCGTGGTGGCGTCGGGGGCGAACAGGGTGATCTGGGTGTCGGAGAGGACGTCGCCGGCAACGGGCAGAATGGTGCCACCTCCCCCGCCGGCGCCCGACGGGGTGAAGGAGACCGAGGACAGGGTGAGCCCCTCGCTCTGGAAGCCCGAGCCGGTGATGGTCAGCTCATTCCCACCGGCCAGGGGCCCGGCGACCGGCGAGATCGAGTCCACCACGGGGACCCCGAACTGGTAGTCGTTGTCGCCCGATCCGGCGGTGATGGTATCGACGGTCGACGATCCGTTGGCGAACACCGCGGTGACCGTCGTCGGGACCGAGTGGCCGCCGTCGGCCGCCGCCGTGGCGTCCGGGGTGGTCACGGTGATCTCCGTATCGGAGACCACCACCGGGTTCACCCCGTCGAGATTCGTCCCGCCGGCTGCGGCGAACTGCACCGACGTGAGGCTCAACCCCGGTCCGGCAAAGCCCGAGCCGGTGATGGTGATCGACTCGCCGCCGGCCAGAGGGCCCGCGGCGGGTGTCACCGCGTCGATCACCGGGACGCCGAAGGAGAACCGCGTGCCGGCCCCGGGCGACGAGACGGCCTGGACGGTGGCCCCGCCGGTGGCGGTGAACGCGGCACCGACCGACGCCACCACGCTCGCGGTGCCGCCGGCGTCGTTGATCATGGACGGGGTGGTGACGGTGATCTCGGTGTCCGACACGACCGTGGCCGAGACACCGTCGATGACCCGTGAGCCATTGGTGTCGCCCGACGGATCGAAGGTGATGTTCGCGAAGGTCAGATCCGGATCCTCGAACCCCGAGCCGGTGATGGTCAGCGCGGTGCCACCGGCCAGAGGTCCCGCCACCGGTGCAATCGAATCGATGACCGGGGCCCCGTAGGTGTACGTGTTGGCGCCCGTCGCGGCCAAAGAGGAGACGAGCGCTCCTCCCTGGGTGGCGTCGGTGAACACGGCTGTCACGGTGGTGGCCAGCGTGTCGGTGCCAGCCGGCAGAGTGGTGTCGACGGGCACCTGGACCGTGAGCTCGGTGTCCGACACCACGAGCGGGCTGATGCCGTCCATGGACGCGCCCCCGCCGCTCGGGAGGAAGGTCACCTTGTCGAGCGTGAGCCCGGGTGACTCGAAGCCGGTGCCGGTGATGGTGACGGTGTTGCCGCCCGTGAGCGGTCCGCCGGGGGGGGCGATCGACACGATGACCGGCGCCCCGAAGGTGTAGACGTTGTCGCCCTCTGCGGCCGGCGACGTGGTGACGATCTCGCCCGGCTGGTGCTGGTCGGTGAACGCGGCGGTGATCGTGGTGGCCAGCCGCCCGGCACCGGCAGCCAGCGAGGTGGCGTCGGGAGCCTCGACCGTGATCTCGGTGTCCGACACGACGACCGGATCCACGCCGTCCGCCACATCGCCGTTGGTCTCGGACTGGAAGCCGACGAAGGCGAGATCGAGCCCGGGCGACGCGAACCCCGAGCCGTTGATGGTGACGGTCCCGCCACCGGTCAGCGGTCCCGCCGGTGGAGTGATGGAGGTGATCTGCGGAGCACCGAAGACGTAGCTGTCGGCACCGAGGAACAACGGCGAGGCATTCGACGTCACGTTCCCCACCGGATTGATGAATCCGACCTGGACCTGGGCGTCGAGAACTTCGCCCCCGCCGGCGGCCGCCGTCATGCTCGGAACGGTCACCGTGATCTCGGAGTCCGAGACGACGGTCGCGTTGGTCCCCGCTCTCGCGGCGGAGGAGTTGGCGGTCGGGACGAAGGTGACGCCGGAGAAGATGAGACTCGGGGTGGTGAATCCCGAGCCGTCGATGGTGATGGTGTTCCCCCCGTCCAACGGCCCGTTGTCGGGACTGACCGAGCTGACCGTGGGAAGCCCGCACGACGACGGATTCGAGTTGGCACTGGCGCCGTCGGCACCGTCCGTCCCGGTCGCCCCGTTCGTCCCGGCGCCGGCTGACGACCCATCGAGCGATCCGGCGGTGCCCGCCGTGCCGCCCGTGCCTCCCTGACCCTCCTGGGCCACGTTGGCGGAGCAGGTCAGCCCGGTGGCGGGGGTCGAACTCGGGTAGACGGCACCGCCGGAGCCGTCACCACCGTCACCGCCCGCACCGCCGTTCCCGCCGTCACCGGGTGGTCCACCCGAGACGGAGGCGCCGTTACCTCCGGCGATGCCGCCGTTGCCTCCGTTGCCGCCGTAGCCCCCACCGCCACCGGAGGCCAGATCCCCCGAGACCGAGCCGCCGGCCCAGGTGACCGACCCGCCGTTGTAGAGGCCGCCGCCCACGCCCTCACCACCGCTCTGGCCGGCGGTGCCCGACCCGCCGTTGCCGCCCGGGCCGCCGGGGCCACCCGGGTCGTCGTAGATGTCCAGGGCCGCACCGCCGGCGCCACCCCCGGCGCCTCCCGCGCTGCCCGAGGCGCCGTAGCCGCCCTCGGCCGAGTCCTCCGTGAACGTCACCTCGCTCAGCGAGGCGTTGCCGTCGTTGGACAGGCCGCCGCCGTACGCGTTCCCGCCGGCGCCACCCGCTCCGGACGTCCCGGCGGCCGCCCCGATACCGCCGCTCGGCCACGGTCCCGAGCCGAGCCCGCCCCCGCCGCCCGCGCCACCGTTGCCGCCGGAGCCACCCGCGCCGCCGGAGCCCGCATAGGCCGCGTCGCCGACGAACCTCACGGTGGTGGCGTTCAGGGTTGCACCGGCGCTTACGTACATGCCTCCGCCGGCGGCATCAGCGCCACTTCCCCCGGAGCCACCCGGGCCCCCGGGGGCACCGTTGCCACCGGCCCCACCCGGCCAGATGTGACAGCCCGCCGGATACAGGGTGCACCCGCCCGCGCCGCCCGCGCCGCCCGCCCCGCCGTTGCCGCCGCTGCCGCCGCTGCCGCCGCTGTCCCCGAAGGCGCTGCTGTTGTCGATGGTCACGTTGGTGAGCGTCACGGTCGAGCCGCCCGCCTCGTAGACCGCTCCACCCTGTGCCGATCCGTCGGCATTCTCGCCGCTCGAACCGCCGGTTCCACCCTCGCCGTTCGTACCCGCGCCACCGTTTCCGCCACCCGGAGAAGGACCGGCGGCGCCGGGGATCCCGGGCGTGCCGGAGACACCGTTGACGCCGCTGGCCGGGGTGGGTCCGCTGGTGGCCACGCCCTGGGAGAGCCCGATATGGGTGAGTGACAACGACCCCCCCTCGACGTCGAACACACGGTTGAGACCTTGGCCGCTGAGGGTCACGACGAGCCCGGTGGCGTCGAGGCTGACCGTGGACGTCACGTCGAGCTGCGGCACGTCGATGACTCCGCCGCAGTCGAACAGGTAGCTCCCGCCGTTTGCGACGGCCGCCTCGACGGCGGCTGCGGTGCAGGCCAATGCCGTCGGTCCCCCGCTCGGTGGAGCGGCGCCGGCCACGACGCCCCGTCCGGACAGCAACGCCAGCGCCAGAAACGCGGAGCCCGCCGCCGCCGTGACCCGGCCGCGCGTTCTTCCGTCAGTGATCGCCAAGAGACACCGTCTTACCGCCCATTTCGCCTCGCCAGTGGCGTGAGGGTAACAGTGGCCAGCTGCCTTGGATATACCCCGAACGGCGTATTGAGTGCCGGACCGTTCAGCTAGTCCACGGTGATATCGAGCACGAAGGCAGTCAATGCGCCGCGGCCACGGACACCCAGTTTTGCGTAGACGTGGTCCAGGTGCTTCTTCACGGTGCCCGCCGACACATGCAACCGCGCTGCGATGGCCGCGTTCGAATCGCCGACCGTGACCCAGCGCACGATCTCTGCCTCACGGGCACTCAAGCCGAGCGCCTCGAAGCTTCGCCCGGTGGGTCTATCCGCATCTGCGCCGATGACGATCGCTCCGGGGTGCCCGCCTTGGGGCGGCAGGTACCGCAAGGTACAGCGACGGCTCCCGAGCTCGGCGGTAAGGGGTCGCATGACTTCCAACCGCACTCCGCCTTCCAAACGCTGCCGCTGACCCGCCACCCAACGCTCCACCCGTGCCGGCAAGGGCGAAGCCGGGCTCGGCCGCCCGAAGAACCGGTACAACGTGACCAGCGCGCCGGGTGTCAGCTCCTCGGGGGGGTCCCACAGCACAACCATTCCCGAGCCCCCCTGCGCCACGGCGTCGTTGGCTGCGTCGACGAGGCCACGAAGCCGCTCCTGCTCCCGTGCGTTTCGCCATGCCTGCGCCAAATGCGGGCGAGCCAGATTCAAGACCGCACAGTCGCGCTCCGAGAAGTCCTGGTCCGCGCGGCTCAGCGCCAATCCCAACACCACGGGCTTCGGGGCCGGCAACGTGACCGACATCTGGTACTCGACTCCCATCGGTTGATAGACGAATCGGTACAAGGGGCTGGCATGGAATACCTCCCGAGTCCAAAAGTCACTAATCCGGCGGGCCGATCCGTCACCGGTCTCGGCCGCGTGGCGGATCAATGGATGCTCGCCGGCTCGCTCAGCGAGCGCCTCCGAGACTCCGTCCGGTGGCCGAAACGATGTCGGTTCGACCCAGAACGCCAGTCGGTCGGAAGCCGGGACAACCTCGTTGATGCTGGCCACCATGCATGGCACAAGGTCCATGACGCCGAGGAGCACGGAATGAAGAAACTCATCGGGATCTCTGGCCAACCCGACGGACTTCACGAGCTCGAGTACGGCGATGAAATCCTTCTGACTCAAGCCCATTGTCGCAACGATACGACGATCACCGGAAGGGCCTCTGAGCACTGGACGACACTCCGGCCCTGCGGGACCTCACGCCTCGACACATTGCAGAAGGACCGGCGCGCTCAAGCGGCTCGCGACTTGCTCGCATGCACCGATCAATCGCGCTGTCTCCACCCGCCGGGTGGGCCGTGGAGGCGGCCGCAGGTCGGGGGAAGGCACACTTCGCCCCGAAGTGGAGCCGGAGAGGAGATTCGAACTCCTGACCTGCGCAGTACGAGGGAGGTCAGCGGGATTTCGCTCTGTCCCGGGCAACGCCCTCCAGTCCCAGGCTGTCCACGTCATCCAGCGAACTCACGCTCGGCCTGAGATTCTCCAGGACGGGGTGGGACGTACCGAGGACCCAATTGTCGGGACGGAGTCGGGACGGATCCGTTCCAACGGCTCATCCCTGGCACGGTGGTCCGGAAATCGCGGCGCTGCCGGATCGCTCTTCGAGCCAGACGTATCCCCCGGATGGATGAAATTGCGTCGGCGGCCTCCATTCCACTCGATGGCGCGCAGGCATCGGTTGGCAAGAAGGGCACGAGTCCTCATTCAGAAGGATAAGACCTCCAACGTTCTTTCATTCGTCTGGTCGATGTGGCGAGAAGTGCCCGCGAATACCGTCATCACCATGCTCGACGTCGATGGGTCTCGGCCCAGCGACCTTGGTGCGGCTCATGCCATACCGGTCCGCACCGCCTCGCGCAAGGAAGTCCCGGTACATTTGACGGTCATGCCGTGGAACCCATGGCGTGACCGGTGTCTTCAGCATGCGTGAGGTTCGGGAGACCGACCACGCCCTGCTCCGACGCAACTGGGCGGTCATTGCCGGGATTACCTGTGCCGCCCTCGCAGTCCTTGCCCTCCAGGCGTTCTTGCACCAGCACTACTCGGCGGTGGACGAATACGACGATGGAGTCTATTTCGGGGCCTCTGTCGAGCTCCTCCACGGCCTCCTGCCCTATCGGGACTTCGCGTTCATCCAACCTCCCATGATCACCGTGTGGATGTTCCCGTTCGCCGCACTCTCCACGCTGACGGGCGCGGCAATCGCGATGGAGGCGGGACGGTTCTTCGTTGACCTCGTGACCCTCACCAATGTGGTGCTCGTGGGCGCACTGGTGCGCCGGCGCCCGACCTTCCAGGTCGTCATCGCCACTGCTGCGATGGCGTTCGCTCAAGGGTCGATCCGGGCCTCCCAGACCATTCTTCTCGAGCCGTTCGTCGTCCTTGCCTGCCTGATCGCCTTCCTCTTCCTCATGGAGGGAGAGGGGGTCACCTCCTCGTCCCGTCGACTCTGGTGGTGCGGCATGTTCTTCGGCATCGCAGGGGCTACCAAGGTCTGGGCGGTCTTTCCGCTTGTTGCAGCATTGATCGTGCTCGCACCGGTGGGTCTGCGAGCGCAGCGCAAGGTCGTCGCCGGAGCGGGACTCGGGTTCGTGGCGTGCTCACTCCCCTTCCTCATCGGGGCTCCCATTTCCTTCTTCAAACAGGTCGTGGTCACCCAGGCCATCCGCAACACCGGGGGCTTCACTCCTCTGGCCCGGGTGGCCGACCTGACGCAGATTCCCGGCCTCTCCTCATCGATCGAGCGGCACAGTGGTCTCGGAGCCCCGCTGCTCGCCCTCGTCCTCTTCTTCGGGTTCTGTGCATTGCTGATCTGCTGGACGGACCGTCATCGGTCAGCGTGGTCCGCCCTGGAACGGCTCTCCGCGTGGGGGGCACTCCTTGCCGGCGTCGGCCTGTTGATCTCGCCCACTTACTACTACCACTACTCGGGCTTCATGGCCCCGTTCGTTGCCCTCGTCCTGAGTTCCGTTGCCGGGAGGGTGCGCGAGCCCCTTCGCATGGCCCTCACTCGCACGACTCTCTCTGCGCGCTCCCCCTTGCTCCCGACCCTCTTGGGGTGGATCGCAACAGCGACGGCCATCGCGCTGGTGCTGGGCACACTCATCACCGTGGTCGTCGACCTCCCGGTGGCGCCCCAAGTGAGCGATGCCGTGAGCGATGCCATCCCGGGCCACGGGTGCGTCCTCTACGCCAACCCGACCTTGGCGCTCCTGGACAACCGCTTCACCTCCGACGTCAGCGGCTGTCCCGATGTCATCGATTGGCTGGGCCAGGAGCGAGTCCTGGACGACGGGCTCGCCACTGCGCCGTCGGACTCACATGACACACACCTCCAGGTGATGGTGAGTCGCTGGATCGACTCCTCCGACGCCGTGGTCCTCGAGAGCAGCGACCTCGGTCTCGATTCGGCGAATGAGCGCTACCTCCGGAGCCACTTCGCCCAGGAGGTTGACATCCCCAGGGGGCTGCGGATCTTCGTGCGTGTGTCGGGCGAGCGCCACAAGAACGCCGACGCGCAATCATGAACCTCTAGGTTCACAACATGCGCAACGCAGAGGCCGAGGGTTCGAGTCCCTTCACCGGCTGTTGCCTGCCGAGGAGCGGCCCGATACGGGCACCTTCCAGTCCACCCTGCCACGTGGCGGCACATGAGGGAAGGTTCGCCCCTCTACGGCTCGAGGTGGGCATTGAAGAATGCGAGAATCCGTCTACGTCCATCTCGCGCAGGGCCGCCGGTGCCACCGGATACTCCTTCAGCCAGGTGGCGCCACCAAGCTGTTCGCTCTCGCGACAGCCCCGAACCACGATGCGCTGGGCTTGGGATGGCGGGCGAATGTTTCCCGATCAACGCTGTGGAGTCCGAATTTGGGCCCAAATCCGTGGGACCATTCGAAGTTGTCGAGCAGGCTCCACACGAAGTACCCGCGAATGTCCACGCCATCGTCGAGAGCGCGCCGTACACCACGCAAGACTTCGGCGAGATAGGTGATCCGCTCGGCGTCGTCATCGGTGGCGATTCCACTCTCCGTCAGCAGCACTGGGATACCGGTCATTGCCGCGGCTCGTCGGGCACAGTGCTCGACCCCCTGCGGCCAATACTCGTATCCCATTTGAGTTGTGGGCACTCCCGGCTCGTTGGGAGCCTGACCCTCGGGTCCGAAGTGCACGCGCGAGTAGCACTGGACCCCGATGAAGTCGTCTCCTCCGGTAGCTCGGAAGAACCGGTCCTCGAGAATCTCTCGGGCCGCTTCGAGCACGCTCTCCCCGCCGGGATCTGCCACCATCTCGTCCATGGACAACGTCAGGCCTACGGGAAAGGCGCCGGGTCCCGACCGCAATGCGTCGACCCCGAGGCGGTGTGCTCGCACCATGGCTTCGTTAATCGCCAGGTGGCGGGCAAAGTTGTCCTCGAATGAGGAGGTCCCGAGGTCGTAGGCCCTGACGCCGATGAGGTTGAGCTCGTTGATCGTGCAAGCCCAACCGATGAGGTCGCCGAGATGGGCTCCGGCCCGGGTCACGAAACGGGAGAATGCCTCTGGTGCGTCCGCTGCCTCCCACCCGCCTCGCGCGGTGAGCCAGGTCGGGGTGGTGAAATGGTGGAAGGTCACCACGGGGACGACGTCCCGTTCGCGGCACGCCGCGCAAATCCGGCGGTAGTGGTCCATTGCGGCGTTTGAGAACTCGCCTTCAGCAGGCTCGATTCGGCTCCACTCAAGTGAGAACCGGTAGGCCCCGAGCCCCATACCCGCAATGAGCTCGATATCCTCGGGCCAGCGATGGAGCGAATCACATGCGTCCCCGCTCGACTCGGCATAGCCGGAGTTCGGGTCGTGCTCCTTTGCCCACGAGTCGTTGTTGACGTTGCCGCCCTCGACCTGATGAGCTGCGGTCGCCGCGCCCCACAGGAAGCCTTCGGGGAAGCTGAGTTCCGCTGCAGCGGTGTCGGCTCGATCCACCACCGATCACTGTAGTGCCCGACGGTTGTTGGCAGTCCAACAATGCAGGTCGGGCGCCGCATCGAGCCGAGTCCAGTCGAGTCAGGTGGGCCGCGTCCGCCTGCCGGTCAGGTAGGCAAGTTTCGTCTTGCGGTCACGTTGATTGGCTCGGCTCACGACCCGAGCCTGCGGTCCGGCCCGCCACCCTCCCTGCGGCCCTCCGGGCCGGAGGGTAGAGCGCGAGCGACTGCGCTCGGCGTTTGGCCTGTCCCAGCGATCGCACGGTCTGGGCCGCGTACGCGTCCAGATGGGTGGCAAGTGCGATGAACACCTGGGCAGTGGTGAGTGCGTCGCCCAGGGCATGGTGCGGCCGATGGACCGGGAGATCGAGACTGTGGGCGAGGTCGCTGAGCGAGGTCAGTCCCGCCGCCTGCCCCCGCTCGAGCGCCAAGAGCTCCCCGAGGTCGCGGGTGTCGATGACGGGCCGGTGGAGCCTCAGACCCAAGTGCTTGAGCACCGGTGCGAGGAACGATCGTTCGATCCACGCTGCGTGAGCCACCAGGACCCGTCCGCTCATGACAGAGACCAGGGGAGCGATCGCCTCGTCGAGCGGTGGCGCATCGGCCAGGTCGACGGTGCGGATCCCATGAACCAATACCGACTCCTCGGGCAGCGGGTGGGTATTTCGGCACAGGCCGTAGACGGCGTTGCCGGCGATAACCCGTCCGGCGTCGATCGGCACGGCGGCGAACGAGAGGATCTCGTCGCTCCTCGGGTCGAGCCCACTCAGTTCGAGGTCCACGACGCAGAAGTGGGCGAGGCGCCACGGGGTTCGCCCCGCGGGGACCGCGCCCTCGACGTACTCGGCCGCCGCGTCCGATGCCGCCGTCCGGGCACGGAACGCCGGCGTCACTTGATCAGGGCGAGGTCGTTGGCGATGTGGCGCTGCACCGAGGCCACGGCCCGGAACGCCACCTTCAAGTAGTTTCGGGTCAAGGGGTTCAACTCGTCTGGGTCCAGGAAATCGTCGGGCGGGACCCCCCGCTCCAACTGGGCGACCTGGTGGTCGAGTCGGAGCTGGCACACGAGTTCGAACGCCTCGCGCAGGGCGAGTGCGTCGAAGGCCGTGAGGATGCCGGCATCCTCCGCCGCCGCCAGTCGCGCGTTGGTCGAGGCGCACGTGACCCCGGCGGCCAGTCCCGCCCACCGGGCGATGTCCACGATCGGTACCACGCCCCCGCTCTTCAGGTCGAGCCGGTTGCGATGCTCGCCCGTGGACTCTACGACGAGGCCCCGCAGGAAGCCGGTGGGCGGTCGGTGGGCGAGGGCGAACTCGGCCAGCAGGCGCAGCAGCCGCGGGCGTGCCGGGGCGAGCCGGAACGTCTCTGCGATGAGCGGCTCGGTCTCGTCGCCCCACACCACCCGGCTGTCGACGAGCACTGACACCAGCACCAGGGCCTTTTCCTGGGTGGGGAGGTCGAGGAAAGACCGGGCCGCTTTCTGCCACGACGACAGCGACCGCACGAAGAGTGGGTCCGACGCGCTGACCCGGTGTTCGTCGGGGTGGAACCCGCACCGGACCAGCAGGTTGGTCGCGGCTATGGCGACTTCGCCCAGGTAGTGCCGCACGGCAGTCTCGTCGCGCCGGTCCCCGTCGAACCAGACGATGGCGCTGTCGAGGTCGGAGCTCGGCACCGCCTCCCGTCGGGCCTGGCTGCCGAGCGTCAGCCACGTGAAGCGCGCCGGCGGCTCGCCCGCGCCAGCGACGGTGAGGTCGAGCACCTTGCGGGTGAGTGCGTCGGTCACCACCGAGAAGACCGACATCACCTCCTCGGCCGGCACCCCGCCCTGGGTCATGGCGACGACGGTCGGCCGCAACTTGGACGACGCGTCGACCAGCTCGCCGCCGGAGGACGCCCGGGAGATGGCACGGCGCAGGAAGAACGAGGAGCTCCGCTCCACGGCCAGGAGGTCGTGGTCCTCGACGATGCCGAGAACCCGCCCGTTTGCGGACACCACGGGGAAGTGCCGGATCCCCCGGTCGAGCATTTCCATCAGCACGTCGTTGCCCGAGCGGTCGCTGGGGATCGTGAACGCCGGTGCGGTCATGACCGCCGACACCGGTGCTTCGCCGGGGAGATCGCCGGCGACCACCCGCGAGCGCAGGTCGCTGTCGGTGACGATCCCGACCGAGTCCTCCAGGTCGACGATGAGGGCCGTCGCCCCGGCTTCCGTCATCCGGCGGGCCGCCTCGCGGATCGGGGTCGCCGGCGCGCAGATCACCGGTTCGCTGCGGATGGTGGCGCTGACCGGCTCGCGCAGGCGGTCCCTCGGGACCTCGGAGCCCGGCGCGTACAGCAGGTGATGGCGGTCCTCGAGCATCGAGCGGGTGAGGTAGCGAAGGCCCTGGGGCTGGGCGAGGATCTCCGAGGCCGCATCGGCCGGGATGCGGTAGGTGAGGGTGTCCTCCGCCGTGCGCGTGGCGAAGCCCGTCGGGAGGCCGGACAACACCGATGCGTGCCCGAACAGCTCGCCCGGGCCCATCAGGTCGAGGACCCGTCCGTCGTCGACGACCTCCACGGCCCCGGCCCGGATCACCCGCAGGAACTCGATGCCCTCGGCACCCTTCGGGAAGATGGTCGTCCCGGCCGGGTGGAATTCGACCTCCACTGACTCCGCCAGTCGCTCGACCGCCGCAGGGTCGGACGCGTCGAAGGGCGGGCACTGAAGGAGAAAGTCAACGATGTCGGGTATCGCTGCCATTGCGCCCCAGCAAACCACACTTGTATCACCGACCAGAGATCGAACGGTGGCCGATCTCGCCGCCGAGGTTCAGCGACTGAAGATCCGGCGATGAGCATCGGTCGTGTGTTCGGTGCCGTTCCGGAACTGGGCGGCGGATACCGAGGTGAATGACACGGCTGCTACCGCTTCACGACTGCAAAGGTGTACGACACTCAGCGAGAGGCCGTCAGGGATGAGCAACTTCAGCGTCATCGCTGCCACGCGTGACCAGGTCCGTGACTAGGAATCGAGCCGAGTGCTGCAAAATCCCTGGTATCCGTGACGAGGCGTGACGAGGAATCTGTACCGCTCGATCTGGGCAAGAGTCTCTGAACTGGAGCCAACTGGAGCCTGAGAGGAGATTCGAACTCCTGACCTGCGCATTACGAGTGCGCTGCTCTACCGACTGAGCTACCCAGGCAAATCGGCCGGAGGACGGGGACGGACCTGACCCAGGCCACCGGCGGAAGGGTGGCAATCGTAGGCGCTGGCGAGAGCCCCGGCAGCACCGGAGCGGCGCCCCTCAGGCAGGCGCCAGATCCCAGGTCGGAGGGTCGATCACGCCCAGGCTGGTGAAGAGGTTGTCGGAGCGGGACTGGTCGTCGGCCTCGGGCTCCTGGCCCGCGAGGGGGGCGAGGGCAGCCCGGAGCCGCAGGGCGGCGGCCAGGTCATAGAGGTAGCCCGCCACCTCGGCCTGGTTCACGGAAGCCGTGATGACCTCGAGGGCCCGCCCCGCATCGCCTGAGCGGGCCAGGGCGACCGCCATCATCCTCGCCAACGGGTAGGCCAGGTACGGATCGCCCTCGCGGGCATCGATGTCGGCCGACACCCTCTCCACGTCGGCGACGTCGTTCTGGCCGGCACGGCTCCGCAGGCGCAGCTCGAGCATCGAGAGCTCGCATTCGGAGAGGTAGTAGCGCGACTCCAACGCGGCGAACTGTTCGCTGGCCTCCGCCAACATGGCGCCGGCGCGCCCGAAGTCGCCGGCTCGCAGCGCGGCGCGCCCGAGGTTCAGCGTCGCCACCCCTACCCCGATCGGATAGGACAGCCGACCCCAGTCGGCCTGGAGCTCGACGAGGATCTCCTCCGCCTGGGCCGCCTTCCCCTGGTCGATCAGGATCTCCGCCATGTTGTTCTGGGGCGCCCCGGTGCGCAACCTGTCGCCGGCGCGACCGAAGCTCTCACTTGCCCTCCGGTAGACGTCGAGTGCCTGCACCCATTGACCGAGATAGAAGGCCGCGGTTCCGAGGTTGTTCAGCACATTCGCCTGACCGACCAGGTCGCCCAGCTCCTCGTAGATTGCGAGCGCGCGCTGGCCGAAGGCGCCGTTGTTCTCCTCCAGAGAGATCGCGCAGACATCGAGGAGCAGCAGTGCGTGGGCGAGCCCCGAACGGTGCCCCGACGCCTCCGCTTCCTTGCGAGCGAGCATGGCCCAGGTCATGCATTCCCGATACTTGCTCTGCCGGAAGCGCACGGCCGCGTACGCCACCGACGTCTCCGCCAGCTCGGGATCGACCGCGATGCCGGCATCAGCGAGGAGCCGTCGCGCACTCCCGTAGAGCCGGAGCGCCGACGAGTGCTTCCCCCGGTGCTGATAGAGGACGCCCGACTTGCGCCACAGGCGCGCCCGGGCCCGCGGATCTCCCGGCACCATCGCACGGGCGCGGGTGTAGGCCGCCGCAGCGCGATCGAGCTCACCCGAGCGCTCGCAGATGTCGCCCAACGACTCGGCGACCCACTCCTTCTCCTCGGGCGCGAGGTCGGGGAGATGGGTCGCGTGACCGAGAGCCTGGTCGAAGAACGTCGCGGCCTCGACATTGGCATAGAGCACGTCGGCCTGTTTCCCCGCCATGATCAGGTAGTTCCAGGCCGGACCGTGCGCCTCGGCGAGGTGGTAGTGCACGGCGAGGAGCGCTGCCTGCCCCTCGGTGTCGACCCGGGTCTGGAGCAGATCACCGATCCGGATGTGGAGCTCGCGACGGCGTCGGAACGAGACACCCTCGTAAATCGTCTGACGGAACAGGTCGTGCCCGAAGCGGAACATCCCGGGCGCCACCGGGCGAACCAACGAGCCCAACCGCTCCCACCGGGACGTCTCGCCGGCCGTGCCACCGAGCACGGCACCCAGCAGTGCAAGGTCGACGTCCATGCCGAAGACCGATGCCTCCTGGACCAGGACGCGATCCGCCGGCGAGAACCCGTCGAGCCGCGTCGTGACGAGGGCCTCGACGGTGTCGGGAATGACGTCGAGCGCACCACTCTCGCTCGCCGCCATCAACTCCACCACGAAGAGTGCGTTCCCATGGGCACGGTCGAGGAGATTCGTCATGACGGCGGAGTCCATCGCCTTGCCGGCGGGGGTCGAGAGGGCCAGGGTCGCCGCATCGCCGGCACTCAACGGCTGCAGATCGATCCTCTCGGTCCCTGCCACGGAAAGGTCGGGACCGTGGCTCGTCGCGCAGATCAACCATGACCTCTGCTGTGCCTCGGCGGCCATCGTCCCGAGCAGATCGAGCGAGGCTTCGTCCGCCCACTGCGTGTCCTCCAGCACGATCAGCTGGGGCTCGGTGATCGTGGCGGCCAGGAAGGAGGTCGCTGCTTCGTGCGCACGGGCACGACGGAAGGACGTCACGATCTCGTCACTCTCGCGGGTCGGTTCGACATCCGCCCCGAATGGCCCCGCGATGAGCGGCAGCCAGGGTGACATTTCGGGGGCCACCCGCGTCACGAGGTCCTTCAGCGTCCGCCCGACCTCGTCGCGAGGGGCATCGGGCGCCAGGCCGAGTGTCCGCCGAAGCAACGGCTCCATGACGCCGTACGGCTTGGACTTCGTGAACGGCTGGCACGACCATCGTGCGACCTTCATGTGCATGCCGTCACAGATGAGCCTGACCTCCGCCGCCAGACGCGTCTTGCCCGTTCCCACCGATCCCACGATCTCCACCGCGCTGCCGTGCCCGTCGATCGCGCCGCGGGCAGCCTCGAGCAGCTGCGCCAGCTCCGCGTCCCGGCCGATCAGGGGGAAGGGGCGGTCGATCTCGTCCACTGCCTCGTCGGTGATCTCGTGCACGACGGCCGCGTCGATCATCGCTTCCTTCCCCTTCACGAGGAAGGGCTCCATCCGCGTCAGCATCAGTCGCGATCTGCAGCGCGCCAGGACGGCCTGGCTGACCACCATCTCTCTTGGTCCAGCCCGCTGCATCAGCCGAGCTGCCAGGTTCACGGCGTCCCCCATGACCGTGTAGGTGCGACGGTTCGCCGACCCGAGGTTCCCGGCGAAGACGACGCCGCGGTTCACGCCGGCGCGCAACTCCAGCTCCGGGCTGGCGTCGATGATGTCCTTGACGGCCCGCACCAGGTGCTCGTCGTCGTTGACGCCGGCGGTCGGGACGCCCCCGGCCAGGATCAGCTTTCCACCGTCGCCATACACGTCGCTGGAGAGCCAGTGGACTCCATGCCGGGCAACGGCGCTGGCCGTCGTGTCGGCGAGGTCTTGCAGGAGGGCTCCGACCCGCTGGGATCCCTCGCGTGTGATCACCTCGTCGGTGTGCTTGAAGCAGATGAACGCGATCGTCGCCTGCCGGTGCTCGCCGACGCCCCCGGCCTCAATCCCCAGCCGCTGCTCCAGCGGGATCAGCCGCTCGAGATCGGCCTGGTCCCCCTGCTGCTGACCCTGGGCCGGCGCCCAGGACACGGGATCCGGGTTGCGCCGCAGCAGGTAACCGCCCTCGACCGGGACACCGACCACCTTGGCCGGAACCTGCTCGGCCACGGTGGCGCTGATGCGGATCTCGCCTGCCTCGGCGTTGGATTCGCACTGCAGGGTGGCCGAGACGTCGGGCCCGGTGAGCAGGAGCTCCCGGTGGACACCCAGAGGCAGGAAGACCGGGAATTCGCCCCGGTGCAGCCCGATGGAGATTCCCAGCCGCACCGATCCCCCGTCACGCTGCTTGACCGGCTTGGCGATCAGCGAGCGCATGGCGTGAGAGGCCCGACAGGCCCGAATCGCATCCGTCCGGCCCGTGAACAGGACGAGCAGCGCATCCCCGCCGAACTTGATGATGTCGCCCCCCTCCTCCCGGCAGATGCGGATCATGGAGTCGAAGCATGAGTTGAGGAGATCCGTCAGCTCCTCGGCGCCGCGCCGGCCAATGGAGGACAGCTGCTCGGTGAGGCGTGTGAAACCCGAGATGTCGGCGGACACCAGTGTCCCCGCCACGAGGCGCGCCGTCTCGTCAGGACGGCTGGCGATCCACCGTGCCGCGAGTCCGGGCACGTACGGGCGCAGCGCCGCGGCCGTGTCGGCGTCGGTGCCGGACTCGGGAGGAAGCTGTTCCGACACTGTCAGTGCGACTCCCTCCTGTCCGTCATGTCACTGCGCCACTCATTATTTCAGCGTGAAGGCCAGCGCGTGGGTTTCCGGGTCCCCGGTGACCGACACGTTCAGCACGTGGTTGCCCTTGGTGAGTCCCGACGTGAGCATGCCGTAGGCGTAGACCTTCAGGCCCGACGACCAGGTGAAGGTCTTCCCGGTCGCCGGCTTCGGCGCAATGGTGCCGTCGATGTTGAGCGGCGTGATGGCGAGACTCGACGATCCCACGTTGGCCCCGCTGTAGTTGCACAGCGTCACCGAGAACACGACGGCAACGCCCAGGGGCTCAATGGGCCCGGCGAAGTTGCAGAGTTTGTAGGTCACCGCGTAGGTGTAGGTCTGCGTCGTCGTCGCACCGGTCTTGGACTTCGCCGTCACCGTGACGGTGTGCGAACCGACCTGGCTCGTCGGCAACGTCGACCCGCTCGACAAGGTGGTGGTACCCGTCACCGCGCTGCACGAAGCGATCCCCGACCCCGCGTCGGCACAGCTATAGGTCGCCGACTCCGGTTGGTTGAGCGTGTACACGGCGTTGTTGGTGGGGTTGGTGATGGAGATGGTCGGAGACGTGTTGTCGATCTCGATGCCCGTGTACGGCCCCGCGGTGGCGCAGTTGCCGACGTTGTCACAGACCTGCAGCGAGTTGGTCGAGGCATTCGAGTTGCTGGTCCCCGTCGCGGTGGAGGCCGAGAGCGAGAAGCTGGCCTGGGTGGAGACGGCCAGGCCCGACTGGGCGTCGGTCGCCGTGCACGGGACCGAGACCGTGCCCGTGTGCCAGCCGGCCGCCGGAGCCACGCAGGAGACGGCCGGCGCCGTGGTGTCGACCTTGGTCGTCACCGTCGACGTGCTGGTGTTGCCCACGTTGTCGGTGGCGGTGATCGTGTAGGTCGTGGTCCCCGACGGCGGGGTGATGGAACCGCTGGCCGGGACCGGCGTGACCGTCCCCGTGCCGGCCNNGTCGACCTGGGTCGTCACCGTCGCCGTGCTGGTGTTGCCGACGGCGTCGGTGGCGGTGATCGTGTAGGTCGTGATCCCCGAGGGCGGGGTGATGGAACCCGCGACTGCGGTGGCTGGCCCCGTGCCGACCTTGTAGGTCAGGGAAGCCACGCCCGACTGTGCGTCGGTCGCTCCGATGGTGAGCAAGGTGGCTCCGCTCGTCCATCCGTTCCCCGAGTGCGACGCGCTGACCGAGGTCGAGATGACCGGGGCCGTGGTGTCGACCTGGGTCGTCACCGTCG
>PMPX01000235.1 GCA_003169235.1 Acidimicrobiaceae bacterium
CCCTCCTCAGCCGGGCCTACCTCCATGCCTGGCAGGCCACGGGCCACGGGGACTATCTCCGCGTCGTCAAGGAGACGATGGACTGGGTGCTACGCGACCTCTCGACGCCGGAGGGCGCGCTCTATTCCTCCTTCGACGCCGACGCCGGCGGGGTCGAGGGTGGCCATGCCACCTTCACCCCCGACGAACTGCGGCAACTCCTGCCGGAGGCCCTGGTCGGGCCTGCGGCCGAGTGGTACGGGATCACCCCTGGCGGCAACTGGGAGGGTCGCTCCATNNGGGATCACCGAGGCTGGGAACTGGGAAGGCCGGTCCATCCCGGTGCGACCCGTCGGGGCGCCGCTGGAACGCCCGGCGGAGGTGGAGGAGGCGAGGTCCATCCTGGCGGCGTCCCGGGCCCGGCGGGTCCAGCCCGCCCGGGACGAGAAGGTGCTGACCGAGTGGAACGCCATGGCCGCGGCGACTCTGGCCGAGGTCGCGTCGGCCACGGGGATCGCCGGCTACGGCGAGCGCGCCGAGGAGATCTGTGAATTCCTGTTGTCGACCATGTACGCCGACGGTCGCCTCATGCGCAGCTGGCAGGGCGGACGGGCTCGGCATCTGGCCGTGGCGGCTGACCATGCATGGCTGGTCGAGGCCTGCCAGCGCCTGTCCGAGTGGACGGGCAAGGCCGTGTGGCGGGATCGAGCGCTCGTCGTGGGCGCCCAGCTGCTCGACCTGTTCTGGGACGATGAGTCCGGCGGCTTCTACACGACGGGCAGCGATGCCGAGGCGCTGGTGGTCCGTCCCAAGGAGTTCCTCGACGGAGCCGTTCCCGCGACGAACTCCATCGCCGTGACTGCGCTGTTGCGCGCCAATGCATTCGCCGACGACCCGCGGCTTGATCGGGCGGTGGATCGCACCATCGACCTCGCCCGACCGCTCCTCGAGCGGCACCCCGCTGGGCTCGCCGACCTGGTGGCGGCGTTGCCCATGTGGAGTGGGCGCCACGAGATCGTCGTCACCGGCGACCGGCCCGACCTGCTCGCCGAGGTCCGTCGGCACTGGCTTCCCGCCGCCGTCGTCGCCTGGGGCCAGCCCGACAGCGGCCCGTTGTTCGAGGGACGTCCGGCCGAACCGGGCCTGGCGTACGTGTGCCAGGCACGGTCCTGTCGGACGCCTGCCGCCGACGTCGAGACACTGGCCGGGCAATTGGAGGCCCTGGTCGCGTGAGCGGGGGCATGACAGCGCCTGAGCCTGAGCCGGGACCCGAGTCCGGGTCCGGGTCCGGGTCCGTTGCCAGTAGGAGCGACAATGGGACCGTGGACGAAACCTCCTCTGGTGAGTCGGTGGCCGGTGGCCGAACGGCGACCGGGGTGCGGCGCTCGGGAGGTGGTCGGTCCTCCGAGAGCACGACGGACCCCACCCGCCTCTTGCGACGTTCGGCCCGCAGGAAGGAGCGGGTACCCACCGCCGGGGGCTCCACGCTCCACCTGCTGGTCCTCTCCTCCACCGCCGAGGACACCACCGTGGTGGACCTGGCGACACGGACCGTCATGCGGGTGCGGGTGCCGTGGCCGGAGGGCCATGAGCCCGACATCAGCACGTTCGACGTGGTCGAGGTGACGTTGGCCGAGGATCCCGAGCGAGACGACCTGGCCCAGCCGGAGGCCACCACCGTTGCCGACCTCCCACGCCACGTCGGCACGCTGCGAGGCCGACGTCTGCGCAAGCTTCTCCGGCGCCTCGTGGCCACCCCTGACGGCCCGTTGCTGGGCTTTCCCGGGCCCTCGGCGCCCTACTGGGAGTTCCGCGGCTTCCGGCCCTCGGTGGCGCTGATTGAGCCCACCCGCCGGCCGCAGCTGATCCGCCGGCAGGCCGACGGCACCACCTGGGTCCGCTTCGGATGGGATCGCGACGACGTCTGGCTGCCCGTCGAGGACCGCAATGCCGCCCGCGCCCTCGACGCGGCGCGACGCGAGCGTCTGAGTGGGAAGAGCCTGGCCACGGCGCTCGGGTTCGAGCCGCAGTACCTGCTGGTGACGGTCAGCCCCCCTCGGGACGGCCACTGCTACAAGGTGTGCGCGGCGGTCCTGCCCCGGGGCTGATCTCGAGACGGCGGCCGGGGCCGGCCATCCACCCGGTGCACGGAACTCTGCGGCCTCGCCGGGTCGACCAGGGAGCAGCGATGCAGAGCGATGCAGCCGCCGTGGAGGAGGCCGCCCGCTTCCGGTGCCTGCTCAGCGGCCGAGCTTGCCCCCGGCCAGGTCCTCGGCCATCGCCCACCCGAAGGCAACGAGGCGGTCACCCTTGTCCGCGTTGAAGGTCGTGAAATGCGTCTCGACCCCTTCGGGGATCTTCACCTTGGGGGCGAAGAAGTCCAGGCCGCCGACCACGGAGCCGTCACCCTTCAGGACGAAGGTGCGGTCGTCGAGCTTGCTCTCGCAGCCAAAGCGCTTCGAGAGCCGTCGGGCCCACGCCCGCTCCTCACCGGAGGACTTGTGGTCGGGAAAGGGCACCACGTCCTGGAGGCCCGAGAACGCCCGGAACCCCTCGGGCGACAGCAGCCGCGTCCCCAGGAGCACGTCCTCGTCGGGGAAGGCCAGCAGGGCTCGGCGGTACTGGTCCGCCATGATCCCCTTGAGCGCCGCCTCGGCCCGCGACGTGCGATCGACGAGGGCCAGCCCGACCAGGAGGGATGGCGTCCCTCCGATCCGCTCCAGCGTGCAGAACGAGTAGCCGCGGAGCTTGTTGCCCTCACGGGCCTGGGTGATGAGCACCCAGGCCTCACGTTCCTTCGAGAGGAAACCGATGTCGAACCCGGGTGCCCGGTCCGCACAGAGATCCGCCATTTCGACGAGCTCAGCGTCGCTGAGCGCAGTGCAATCCTTGGTGCTCACTACGATCGGCATGAAGTGAGTCTACTGGCTTCGCTCGGCGCGTTCCCAACCGGCCACGGGTTCCCGATGCGGCTCGCGGCCCTGCCGCCACCCCATCGCCCCAGTTCAGAGCCCAATTCTGACGTTCACGTCACTTTCTTCACGACAGGACGGCACTCTGCCCCAGCAGCCGCTTGAGCTCTCCCACGAGCCCGTTGCGGCAGTCGACGTTGAATTCGGGCGGGAGTTGGAGCACCTTGGCGCCGACGTGGAGCAGCACCGCCGAAGGGCCGGGATGACAGCTCAGCACGTCCTTCAGCCCGTCGACCTTGGCGTCGGTCAGCACCCCCAGGGGGAGCGTGATGTGGAGGTCCTCCTCACCCCGCTCGAGCAGCGGCCGGGTCACCTCCATGCAGACGATCTTGGGCTCGTCCTCACGGGTGTCGAGCCGGCCTCGCACCACCAGGATGGAGTCGTTCTCGATCAGCCCTCCGTACTCGGCCATGGTCTTGGGGAACACGAAGACCTCCATGGCGGCCTGGAGATCCTCGAGCACGAAGCGGGCCATCAGGTCGCCCTTCTTCGTGTACGAGCGGCGCAGGTCCGTGACGACGCCGCCGACCGAGCGCACGGGTGCGCGGTCGCCGGCCGCGGGGTCCTCCTCGCGCAGGTCGGACAAGCTGCAGTCGGTGTGGCGGGCCAGAGCCTGCTCGTACCCCATCAGGGGGTGGTCGCTCACGTAGAGCCCGAGCATCTCCTTCTCGAAGGCCAGGCGGAGCGACTTGTCGAATTCGGTGTCGGGGACGGGGACCCGGGTGTCGGCGAACCCGGTCGTCTTCCCTTCGTCGGGCTCCTCCAGGGTGGCGAACAGCGACATCACCCCTGCGTCGTGCTCCCGGCGCCGCTCGAGGGTCCGGTCCACGATCTCCTCGAACGTCAGAAAGAGGCCCTGGCGGGCGTGGCCCATGGAGTCGAAGGCGCCGGCCTTGATCAGCGACTCGATGGTCCGCTTGTTCAGGACCTGGGGGTCGACCCGCTGGCAGAAATCGTAGAAGTCGACGAAGGGGCCGTTCCCCCGCTCGGCCACGATGAGTGCCACCAGGGCCTCGCCGACGTTGCGGACCGCGGCCAGGCCGAAGGTGATGGCACCGGGGCTGTCGCCCGAGGTCCCGATGTCACCCTCGCCGGCCGTGAAGTCCGGAGTGAACTCGGCCAGCGACCGGTTGACGTCGGGCACGAGCACCTCGATGCCGAGCGACCGGCACTCACCGAGGTAGATGGCTGTCTTGTCCTTGTTGTCCTTGAC
>PMPX01000250.1 GCA_003169235.1 Acidimicrobiaceae bacterium
CGGGATTCGAACCCGCGACCCTCACCTTGGCAAGGTGATGCGCTACCGCTGCGCCACTTCCGCGTGGAACAACCATTCTATCGCGCCCGACATCGAGGGTTCGGAGGCGGGCCCTGCTCTGACCTGGTCCTTCGTCGGGCCCACCCGAGGGGGTCACGTCCGGGTGCGCTCTCGGTAGATTGCCCATCGTGCGCCAGGACGAGAACACCGCCGTCCAGAGCCGCTCGTTCGGCGAGGTGGCCGACGAGTACAACAGGCTCCGGCCCGGGCCATCGGACGAGGCACTCGACTGGCTGATCCCCCAAGGGACGTCCGACGTGCTCGAGATCGGGGCCGGTACCGGGATCCTCACCCGGTTGCTGGCCGAGCGCGTCGACCACGTCACGGCCGTCGAGCCGGACGACCGGATGCGAGGCGTGCTGTCAAAGTACGCGGTTGGGGTGGACGTGGTGGCTGGCCACGCCGAGGAGATCCCCGCCGCCGCGTCGTCGTACGATGTGGTGATCGCCGCGTCGGCCTGGCATTGGGTCGACGAGGAACGGGCCGTCCCCGAGGTGGCACGTGTGCTGCGTCCCGGCGGGCGCCTCTCCCTCGTGTGGAGCGGTCCCGACCGCTCTCTCGACTGGATGCGATCGCTGTGGGCCGGTGGCATCGTCTTCAGCCCCGAAGACAAGGAGGAGATGGACGCCCGCCGGCGACGGCGCCACGTAGTGAACGTCGACATCGGCGGCGAGAGCCCGTTCCTCCAGCCCGAGACTGCGCTCTACCGGTGGATTCGCCCGATGACGAAACGAGACATTGTCGCGCTGGCCACCACGTACAGCGCCGTGATCGTCATGGACGAGGACACCCGGCGACGGCATCTCGAAGCGATGGCGAACTTCCTCGACACCTACGAGCCGTTCGCCGGAGCAGACGTCATCGATGTTCCGATGCGTTCCTATTGCTGGAGAGCGACAAGGCGCTGACCTGCGCCGACAAGCCTGGGGACACCCTGAGAGGTTGTGACAAAGGTCCCTAATCAAATGTGAAGCGCAAGGGTAGGGTGACCCCATGTTCCTCGGTGCATTGCTGGGCGCGCTGATCAACCTCAATGGATCGGGCCGCTACATCCACTGGGGCTTCATCCAGATCTCCGTCGCCAACCTTGTCGTCATCGTCCTGATGGTCGCAGTCTTCGTACTCGCCATCCTCCTGCCGTTCCCGAGGAGGAAGGGTGGCGGTCAATGAGCATCGACACCGGGACTCCGGCTGAGACCATTCCCCCGGCTGCACCCCCACACCCGAGCGAGTCCCATCAGTGGACGGCCAAGGTGCGGCACGCCGCCGAGTCCGCCTTCCCCCCCGACCAGCTCCTCCCCGACCGCCAGCCGGCCTATATGGCATCGTGGATCTACGTCTTCGGGGTGCTGACGGTCGTCAGCCTGGCCTGGGTCATCATCACAGGCTGCGTCCTCGCCATCATGGGCCCCAGCTGGTGGCACGTCTCGTCGACCGGGCACTTCGTGAACTCGCTGCACCTGTGGAGCGTCGAGGCCTTCTTCTTCTTCATGGTGATCCACCTGTGGGGCAAGTTCTTCATGGCGGCCTGGCGCGGCAACCGCCGACTGACGTGGGCCACCGGCGTAATCTCCTTCCTGGTTTCGGTCGGGGCGGCGTTCACCGGGTACCTGTCGCAGCAGAACTTCGACTCCCAGTGGATCNNCACCCAGGCCAAGGACGGCATCAACTCCACCGGGGCCGGGGCCGTCTTCAACGTCCTCAATTTCGGACAGATGCTCATGTGGCACATCGTCCTGCTGCCGATCGGCGTCCTCCTCATCGCCGGGCTGCACGTCCTCCTGGTGCGGCGCCACGGCATCGTGCCTCCGTTCGCCGAGGGCGGCGATGACACCGCCGGAACCGTGGACACCGCCCCGACCCCCGCAGGGGAGCCGGCATGAGCGCCGACGCCAAGAAGCGCCGCCGCTTCAACCCCGACCGCGACGTCAGACCGTGGAAGGGCGCCTACGTCCCCTACGACATCTTGAAGGAGGCTTTCGTCGCCTTCCTCGCGGTCTTGGTGCTGATCCTGCTCCTCGCGGTCGTCTTCTCGTCCCCCGACGAGCCGGCGGTCACGCTGAAGACCTGGTCGGCCGTCGACCCAGTCGACTTCGCCCAGACGGCCATCACCGAGCTGGACGGGTCGAGCGGGACGGCCTCCTACGGGCCGCCGTACAACTCCACCCCGGACGCGTCGCAGCACATGGGGTTCTTCGAGCCCAATCAGTGGTTCGGCGTGCACCAGCCCATCGACACGGCGCAGGACTTCGTCATCACCCCCCTGCGGACGCTGCCGAACCAGCCTCTGACCCAGGCGGCGATCACGCTGTACCAGCACGCGTCGCCGGCCCAGCAGACCGCGTGGACCACCGCCTACGAGAAGGCCGTCGCCAACGCGACCGACGTCAACGGCAGGCTCCACGTGCCGGCCGGTCGTTACGGTCCCGTCGGCATCATGGTCGGCTCCTTGACCAACATGGCCCAGACGGGTGGCCTCGACGGCACCCTGCTGAGCGAGGGGCAGTTCTACAACACCAACTACACCAAGCCGTTGCTCTTCCTCGCCGACGGCAGCTACCTGGCCGACAAGGCCGACGCCCAGCACCTCTCGGGCGACCAGTGGGGAATGATGAACGAGACNNTGTGGCTGTACACCATGTGGTACCAGGTGTCCCCGATGAACTCGTCGACCAACGGCGACCTCGAGGTCTGGGTCATCATGATGGTGCTGTCCGTCGGGTTGATCTTCCTGCCGTTCATCCCGATCCTGCGCTCCATCCCACGCTGGACCAGGGTGTACAAGCTGATCTGGCGGCGCCATTACCGGGAGCTGGCAAGCGCCTGAGAGCCGTCTGCCTGTGCGTCGTCACCTGTTCGTCAGGTAACTCCTCGCACACGCCCATGTGGTTGTGCGGCTGCCCACAGATCCGGGGCGCAACGTGTGCAGTACCGGCCCGGATTGGTCGGCGCTTCACACGAGACGAAAGGGCACCCCACCCATGCAGATCCGCCTTCGCAATGTGCTGGCCGTCGGCGCACTGAGCGCCGGACTCCTCACCGGCGGAGCGTTGGTCGCCAACGCGGCCACGACCTCCACCACGACGGGCAATTCCGGGACGGCCGCGACCTCCAACTCGTCGACGACCACCCCGTCGACGAGCACGAGCACCGGCAGCTCCGGCTCGAGCAGCAGCTCGGGCTCGTCGGGCACCTCCTCGGGCTCCAGCTCGACCTCGGGGTCCGGCACCGGCTCCACCCACAACTGCCCCAACATGGGCAGCGGCTCGAGCTCGGGCACCGGCACGCCTCCGTCCGGCTCCGGGACCCCGCCGTCGCCCGGCTCGAGCTCGGGGTCGACGNNCCCCCCCCCCCCCCGCCTCTCGGTGGGCAGCACCGGCGGCGGCTTCAGGCCGTGGCGCCCCGGGCGTCGAGCGCCCGCACCACGAGCTCGCCGAGTGCGTCGTCGATGTGCACCGCGACCTCGTCGAGCTCCGGGAGCAGCTTGCGGCACGCCAGCAGGCCGAAGTGCACTCGCCCGAGATACGAGAACGCCGTCACGTTGATCCCGATCCCCGGTGCCATCGGCCCGACCGGGTACATGTCGACCACGCGGCTGCCGGCACAGAAGAGTGAGACGTCCGGGACGCGCACGCTCGACACGGTCACGTTGAACGGGGGCCGCATCTTGTCGAACAGCCGCGTGCCGGCCACGGCACGGGCGAGACGGGTTGTCAGCGCCGGCAGGGTGATCTGAGCCAGGTCACCGAGGAAGCGACCCCCGTGCAGCTTCTCCTGCTCCTTGGCCAGCCGGGAGGACTCCGCGATCGCGTCGAGCCGGTGCACCGGGTCGTCCAGGTCGCTCGCCAGGGAGACCAGCATCCCCGAGACCTGGTTCCCGAGCTCCTCCCCCTGCCCCTCGGCCCGCGTCGACACCGGCACCATCGCCACCATCGATTGCTCGTGCTCCTCGCCGCGCTCTTCGAGGAGGCGCCGCAGCCCACCCGAGACGAGGGCCAGGATGACGTCGTTCACCGTGGCCTCGAACTCACGGCCGACCAGCTTCACGTCGTCGAGCGGGACCGAGAGCGACGCGAAGCGCCGCCGGTTCGACACCGCTCCGTTGAACGACGTCCGCGGCGCGGAGAAGAAGCCGGGCGGTGGCTGCTCACCCCGGCCCGACAGCTCGCGATTGTGCATCCCGAGATCGGCCACCGCCTCCACTCCCGCCTGCAGCGTGCTCCAGGTATCACCGGGCTGCTTCACGAGCGAGGACGCCGCGTGCCGCAGCATCTGCGCGTGGGAGGGCAGCGGCTCCGGGCTCCACTCCGGCGGCAGCGCCACGACCCGAGATCTCGGGTTGAGGTCCATGAAGGCAGCCAGCACCGAGGCGCCGCTCACCCCGTCGAGGATGGCGTGATGCACCTTGGCGACCAGCGCCGTGCGATCCCCCTCGAGCCCCTCGACCACGTGCATCTCCCACAGCGGGCGGTCGGGGTCGAGCTGGCGGCTCATGACGCCCGCCACGAACGCGTCGAGCTCAGCCCTCCCTCCGGGCGACGGCAGGCTGGCCCGGCTGAGGTGGTCGTCGAGCTCGAACTCGGGATCGTCGGCCCACACCGGGTGATGCAGCCCGAAGGGCACCCTGAGCGCCCGCTGACGGAACGGGGGCACCAGGTGGAGGCGCTGCTGAATGACCCGGCGGATCTGCGCGTAGCGCGTCGACGGCGAGAAGAGGGAGCGCGTGCCCTCGGGAGGGTCGAGCACCAGGGCAACGCCCACGTGCATGGGCGTCGTGGGCGTCTCGAGGGACAAGAAGGCGGCGTCCATGCCGACGAGCGACTGCATCGCCACCTTCTTACCCTCTCCCTGCGGCCCCGTCATCTGCCCGTGTGCCCGAAGCCGCCGTGGCCCCGCTCCGACTGGCCGAGGTCGTCCTCGCGTACCAGCTCGAAGGCCGCCTCCTCGACCCGCACCAGGACGAGCTGGGCGATGCGATCCCCGCGACTGACCGCGTAGTCCTGCTCCGGGTCGTGGTTGACCAGGACGACCTGGAGCTCCCCCCGGTACCCCGAGTCGACCAACCCCGGTGCATTGAGGCAGGTGACCCCGTGGCGCACGGCCAACCCACTGCGTGGGAGCACCAGGCCGGCGTAGCCCTCCGGGATGGCGACGGCCACCCCCGTCGGGACCACGGCCCGCCCGCCCCCGCTGGAGAGCACGGCGTCCGTCCGGGCGACGAGGTCCGCCCCGGCGTCGCCCGGACGCGCGTAGCCGGGGACCGGCAATCCGGCATCGAGCTGGTGCAGGGGGACGCGCAGCATCGCCGGACACTACAAGGGACCGGCACCCGGCGGCCCGCCCCGGAGGCGACCGGTAGCATGCCCGCAGCATGCTGGCCTGGATCGATCTCGAGATGACGGGGCTCGATCCTGCCCGTCACACCATCGTCGAGATCGCCTGCCTCGTCACCGACGACGACCTGGCCCTCGTGGAAGAAGGCCCCGACCTGGTCGTGCACGCCACGCCGGAGGACGTGGCCGGCATGGACGACTTCGTGCGGACCATGCACACCCGCTCTGGCCTGCTGGCCGAGATGGAGTCGTCGACGCTCAGCCTGGCCGATGCCGGGGCCCAGACGCTGGCCTTCCTGAAGCAGCACATAAAGGAGCCCCGCACGGTCCCCCTGGCGGGGAACTCGATCGGGACGGACCGGCGCTTCCTGGCCACCCAGCTCCCCGAGATCGAGGACTACCTCCACTACCGCTCGGTCGACGTGTCGACCCTCAAGGAGCTCTGCCGGCGCTGGCGCCCCGACGTCTACAAGGCGGCCCCGATGAAGAAGGGCGGCCACCGGGCGCTCCAGGACATCCGTGAGAGCGTGGCCGAGCTCTCGTACTACCGCTCCTCGATCTTCGACGGGGGCGGGACGAGCAGGGAGAAGAGCCCGTGAGCGCCACCGGCCAGGACACACCGTCGATGTCGATGGAGGAGGCCAACGCCGCGCTCACCGCGCCGGGGCAGCTCTTCGAGATGGAGGAGCTCGACATCCGAGGCGTGCCGACGCGCACCTGGAAGAACGCGCCCCCCTCGCTGCGTGGCGTCATCGATCTGTCTCTGGCCCACGGTGACGCCACCTTCCTGGTCTACGAGGACGAGCGGACCACCTTCGCGGAGCACTACCGCATCGCCTGCACGCTCTCGCACCGGCTCCGGTCGACGTTCGGCATCGAGCAGGGCGACCGGGTCGCCATCGTCATGCGCAACCTGCCCGAGTGGATCATGGCCTTCTGGGCCGCCACGCTGGCGGGCGCCATCGTCGTACCGCTCAACGCCTGGTGGAGCGGCGAGGAATTGCGCTACGGGCTGGAGGACTCCGGGTCCAAGGTCGCGTTCGTCGACACGGAGCGAGCCGACCGCATCCGCCCGTTCCTCGGCGGCCTGCCCGGGCTGGGCGCCCTCATCGTCGCCGACGAGCACCGGCCCCAACCCACGTCCCCTCTGGCCGTGGTCGAGCCGGGCGCCGGTGCGGCTCCGGTGGCCGAGTGGCCGTTCGCCCTCGCCCTGGGCGCCGTGGACGAGGCCGCCTCGCCCCCCGACATCACCATCGATCCGGAGGACGACGCCACCATCTTCTACACGTCGGGCACGACGGGGCGGCCCAAGGGCGCAGTGGGCACCCATCGCAACATGGTCACCAACCTGATGAGCCTCTTCTTCATCAACTCCCGCGGCTCCATGCGCTTCGGCGCCGCCGCGCTGGAGTCGACCGGGGAGAAGACACAGCCCGCCTTCCTCCTCTCGGTGCCGCTCTTCCACGCCACCGGGTGCCACGCCGTGCTGGTGACCAATACGGCCGCAGGGGGCAAGCTAGTCATGATGCACCACTTCGACCCCGAGCGGGCCCTCGAGCTGATTCAGCGCGAGCGGATCGGGACCTTCGGCGGTGTCCCGGCCATGGTCATGCAGGTGCTCGACTCCCCCAACTTCTCCACGTTCGACACCTCGTCCATCAGGGGGGTCTCCTACGGGGGTGCCCCGGCCCCGCCCGACCTGGTGCGGCGCATCCGCGAGGCGTGGCCGATCGGCCAGCCCTCCAACGGCTACGGGCTCACGGAGACGTCGTCGGTGACCTCCATGAACACCGGCGGCGACTACATCGCCCGTCCCGAGAGCGTCGGCCCTCCGGTGCCCGTCTGCGACGTGGCCGTGCTGCCCGAGGACTTCGGGGGCGACGAGCCGGACGACACGGTCCCCCGCGGGCCCGACGTCCGCGGCGAGCTCTGGATCAAGGGCCCCAATGTCGTGCGCGGCTACTGGAACAGGCCGGANNCTGCACACCGGCGACGTGGCGCGTCTCGACGATGAGAACTTCATCTACATCGTCGACCGGGCCAAGGACATGATCATCCGGGGCGGTGAGAACGTGTACTCGGTGCAGGTCGAGGCCGCGCTCTTCGAGCACCCCGCCGTGGCCGACTGCGCGGTCATCGGGGTGCCCGACCCCACCCTCGGCGAGGAGGTCGGCGCGGTGGTGGTCCTGCGTCCCGGGGCCAAGGTCACCGCCGACGAGCTCGGACTGCACGTCAAGGCGCGCCTGGCCGGTTTCATGGTCCCGACGCACATCTGGTACCGCTCCGAGCCCCTGCCGCGCAACCCACAGGGGAAGGTCCTCAAGCGCGACCTGCGCAACGAGCTGGTGCCGCCGACCGAGTGAGCGGCGCCGGCCTCACGGGACGGTGGGCTGCCGGCCGGTGAGGCCCAGCAGGCGGTCCAGGAGCGGAGCTTCGTCGGGCACGGGCACGGCAGCCGGGAAGACGCCGATCGTGCGCCACTCCTCGGCGTGCGGGCTCACCTCGTCCCAGAGCCCCCGCACGAGCTCGTCCGGCAAGTCCGGCTGAATGCCGATCGCCCGGGCGATGTCGTGCGCCCGCAGCCCGCGGAACGAGTTGATCTGCCAGAAGTACTCCCGCACGGTGTAGTCGCCGAAGGACAGGTGCGCGACGGCATCGAAATCGGTGACCGCGGACGCGGCTGCGCACGCGGCCGCCACGATGGCCTCGAACCGCTCGACCGGGCGGTCACCCAGGAGGTCGCCGTCGAACTTGGTCGCACCGGCCTCCGCCATGGTGCGGCCGGCCAGCATGTCGGGTACCCAGGCGTCGTCGTACGCGTGGTAGTTGAGGACCGCGTGCAGCGTGGGCAGGCCGTCCGTCCCCCGCGTGGCGAAGTTCGGGGGCATGGTCATGTCCCACTGCTCCACCCCGACGCGGGTCACGACGGCGGCCAGGGCCTGGTCGGCCAGCACGAACACCTCTGCTTCGTTCACGGTCCTCTCCTCCTCGTGGGGAGGCGCGCGGCGACGCCCCGCCCCACTATGGCGCAGCGCTGTCACAGGGCGACGAGGACGAGCCCGGCCCGGACGCGAACGTGGCGGCCCGCAGGCCGGCACGTTCAAGAGATCGCCCGCTCGACGGGCGCCCGGTTGCTCAGCGGTTGGGCTGAGGTGTGACCCGCAGGTAGGGCTTGAGCGCCTTCCACCCCTTGGGGAAGCGTCCCTTGGCGTCCTC
>PMPX01000104.1 GCA_003169235.1 Acidimicrobiaceae bacterium
TGGGAGCGGGCGCGCGCCGGGCTCTTCCTGGCCCTGCAGCACCCGGTGGAGGTGCCCGGCGTGAGCCTCACCTCGCTGCTGGCCGCGGCGACGTCCGGGGACGCCGAGCCCGCGACGGGCACGCTGGCCGACCGCATGGCCGACGAGGCGAAGGAGGTGGGACTCGACCAGAAGCTGCTGCGCCGCCCCCTCAACGTCGACCTGTCGGGCGGGGAGATGAAGCGGACCGAGATGGTGCAGCTCGGCGTGCTCCGCCCCGCCATCTGCGTCCTCGACGAGGTGGACTCGGGGCTCGACGTCGACGCGCTGGGCGAGGTGGCGCGCATGCTCCAGCGCGCCACCACCGAGTGGGGCGTGGGCATCCTGGCCATCACGCACTTCAACCGCTTCCTGGTGCAACTCGAGGCCGANNGCGCCGCCTCATCCCAAGGTCGCAGTCGCCGACCACCCAAGGTCGCAGCCCGATGCCGCCAATTCCGCCACCCCGCTTGGTACCGTGAATCGCCATGGCGAACGGTCGTCCACCGGGCGACGGGTCGGATCGCTCCCCCCGCAGACAACGCGGCAAGACCGCGAACGAGGACGGGCTGTCCGCGCTGGGTCGCCAGATGCGCAGCGGGCCCGACGCCGGCAGCGTGGCCAACGAATCGGGCTTGCGCTCCCTGGGCGACCGGATCGACGCCTCGAGCACCAAGACCCGGGGGGTACGGCGCAGCGGGAAGCCGAAGTGGAGCGCCGGCAAGAAGACGGTGGTGGCGCTGCTCTCCGTGCTCGTGCTCCTCGCGGCGGTGGTCGGGGGCGGGTACGGCTACCTGTGGTACCGCTACGACCAGATCAACAAGATCCACATCAACTCCGAGGTGGCCGCGGCGAGCGGGGGACCGTTCACCGTCCTCGTCATCGGCTCGGACAGCCGCGTGGGGGAGTCCGCCGGGGCGGCGCAGGCGTTCGGCTCGGCGTCGGTGGTGACCGGGCAGCGCAGCGACGTCGTGCAGCTGTGGCGGGTCACGCCGTCGACCAAGCAGATTCAGATCGTCTCCATCCCGCGCGACACGGTGGTCTCCATGCTGCCGCCGGACTCCACGCAGTACGGCACGTACAACCGGATCAACTCCTCCTACAACTCGGGCGCCAACCAGCTGGTCAAGACGATCACGGCCAACTTCGGCATCCCGATCAACCACGTGGTCCAGGTCGACTTCTCCGGCTTCCAGGACGCCGTGAACGCGCTGAACGGCATCTACCTCGACTTCCCCTACCCGGCCAAGGACGCCTACTCGGGGCTCGACATCACGACGCCGGGCTGCCAGCTGCTCAACGGCGCCCAGGCCTTGGCCGTGGCGCGGGCCCGTCACTACGAGTACTACGCCAACGGCTACTGGCAGTACGACGGGACGAGCGACTTCGGGCGGATCCAGCGCCAAGACGTCTTCATCAAGGCGCTCATGACGGCCGCCAAGTCGAAGGTGAACCCGCTCACGGTCAACTCGTTCATCGGGTCGATCCACGAGGGCGTCCAGATCGACGACGGGTTCAGCTTCAACCAGCTGATCGGGCTCGCCCTGACCTACCACTCGTTCGACCCGACCAACCTGGGGGGGCTCACGCTGCCCACGGAGGCGGCCAACGGCTTCGGCGGCCTGGGCGACGTCCTGACCGTGGCCCAACCGGCGGCCCAGCAGATGCTGGTCGACATCTTCGGCTCCAGCCTGATCGCGCCGACCAACCCGCCCCCAGACGCCGCCGGCTATCCCAACCCGCCGCCGACCATCACGCCCACCACGAACCCTCCCGCCGTCTCCTCGGGAACCCCCACGACCGCCGCCGGAGCCAACACCACCCCGACCACGGCGGCACCACCGTCGTTCAACCCCACGACCTGCACCCCGGCCTAGCCCTAGCGACGGGCGCAGTCACCCGGCCCTTCGCCGTGCGGCGGCCCGGCGGCTGACCCCGCTCAGGAGACCTCGGCGGCCACCTCGTCGAGGCCCTGGGCCAGGGCGTTCCAGCTGAGGGTCGCGCACTTGATGCGCACCGGGAACTTCACGACGCCCTGGAGCGCCGCCAGCTCGCCGAGCTTGTCGAGGTCGATCTCCACGGGCTCGTCGGACCCGTCCCCGTCGTGGTCGTGCTCCAGGGCCGCCTCGTGGATCGACATCATCCCCTTGAAGGTGCTGATCAGCTGGCGCACCTCGCCGACCGGCTTACCCTTGACGGCGGCGGACATGAGCGAGGCGGAGGACTGGCTGATGGAGCAGCCCGAGCCGGCGATCTTGAGGTCGGCGACCTTGCCGTCCTCGACGAGCATGGAGATCACGACCTCGTCGCCGCACAGCGGGTTGAAGCCCTCGACGCGGTGCGCGGGGGGCGAGTCCAGCTCGCCCCGGTTCCTCGGCGAGCGGTAGTGATCGAGGATGATCTCGCGGTACAGCTCTTCGAGGTCGGCCATCAGCCGAACAATCTACCGGCTTCCAGCAATCCTTCGATCAGCACCTCGATGTCGTGCTCGTCGCTGAACAGGGACAACGACGCCCGTGCCGTGGCCTGGACGCCCAGCTTGCGCATCAGGGGCTTGGCGCAGTGGTGGCCCGGCCGCACGCAGACGCCGAACTGGTCGAGCACCTGGGCCAGGTCGTGGGCGTGCACGTCCCGGTAGGCCAGCGACATCACACCACCGCGGTCCGGCCCGGCGGGGGGCCCGAAGACGCGGCAGTCGGCCCCCAGCTTCTCGTCCAGGCGGGCCAGCGCATGGTTGGTCAGGGCCAGCTCGTGGGCGCGGATGCGGTCGATCCCGATGTCGCTCAGGTACTGAATCGCCGCGGTCAGCCCCACCGCCTCGGCGATGGGCGGGGTGCCCGCCTCGAAGCGGGCCGGCGGCGGCGCCGGCCGGAACGAGTCGAGCTTCACGTCGAGGATCATGCCGCCGCCGCCCAGGAACGGCCCCATGGCGTCGAGCAGCGCGGCGCGGCCCCAGAGGACGCCGATGCCGGTCGGTCCCATCGTCTTGTGTGCCGAGAAGGCGAGGAAGTCGGCCCCGAGCGCGGTGACGTCGACCGGCGCGTGCGGGACGAGCTGCGCCCCGTCCACCACCACGATCGCCCCGGCCCGGTGCGCCGCCTCGGCGACACGGGCCACCGGGGGGATGGTGCCGAGCACGTTGGACATGGCCGAGATGCCGACGAGCTTGACGCCGTCGACCAGCGCGTCGAGGTCGTCGAGCGCCAGGCGCCCGTCGCCGTCGATCGGGATGTAGCGGATGTCGAGCCCGCCGATCTCCTCGGAGAGGATCATCCACGGGACGATGTTCGCGTGGTGCTCCATCTCGGTGAGGAGGATGGCGTCGCCCGCCCGCAGGTTGGCCCGGCCCCACGAGTGCGCCACCAGGTTGAGCGACTCGGTGGTGTTCTTGGTGAAGACGATCTCGTGGGCGGGGCTCGGCGCGCCGATGAAGCGTCCCGCCACCACCCGGGCCCGCTCGTACAGGGCGGTGGCCGCCTCCGCCGTGGCGTACACGCCGCGGTGGACGTTGGCGTGCGTCGTCTCGTAGTAGGCCGTCATGGCGTCGATCACCGACCGCGGCTGGAGCGCGGAGGAGGCCGAGTCGAGGTACACGATGGGCCTGCCGTGCACCGTGCGCGTCAGCAGGGGGAAGTCCTTGCGCAGGGCCTCCACGTTCAGCGGCGCCGTGCCGGCGGGGGGCGTCACCGCCATGCCTCGTACCCCTCGGCCTCGACCCGGGCGGCCAGCTCGGGGCCGCCGCTGGCGACGATGCGCCCGTCGACGAGGAGGTGCACGACGTCGGGCACGAGCTCCTCGAGCAGGCGCTGGTAGTGCGTGATGGCGAGGACGCCGAGCTCGGGGCGCGCCTCGCGCACGGCCCGCACGCCGCGGCCGACGACGCGCAGTGCATCGATGTCGAGGCCCGAGTCCGTCTCGTCGAGGACGGCCACGAGCGGCTGCAGCAACGCCATCTGGAGGATCTCGTTGCGCTTCTTCTCGCCGCCCGAGAAGCCCTGGTTCAGGTGGCGGCTGGCGAACGACGTGTCCATGCCGAGGCGTTCCATCCACTCGGTCATGAGCACCCGGACCTCGAGGACCGACACCTCCTCACCGGTGCGCGCCGCCATGGCCTGGCGCAGGAACGAGGCCACCGACACGCCCTCGATCGACTCGGGGTACTGGAAGGCGAGGAAGATGCCCGCCTTGGCGCGCACGTCGGTGGGCCAGCGCGTCACGTCCTCGCCGTTGAGCACGATGGCGCCGGAGGTCACCGTGTAGGCGGGGTGCCCGAGCAGCGCGCCGGCCAGCGTCGACTTGCCGGCGCCGTTGGGGCCCATGAGGGCGTGGACTTCGCCGGCGCCCACGGTGAGGTCGACGCCGCGCAGGATGGCGCCGTCCTCGGCCGAGACGTGGAGGTCCCGGATCTCGAGCAGCGGGGGGGCGCCGGTCATCGCGTAAAGCTTACCGTTTTGGTCAGATTTTCGGAACAGGCCGCCGCACTCGGCCCGTCGGGCCCTTCTCCGGCGGCCCTCACCAACCCCGGTCCACCCATTCTTGGAGGTGGGGGGCCTCGTCCCCGACGGTGGTGGACGTGCCGTGGCCCGGCAGGACGAGGGTGCCGGGGTCGAAGCGGGCGAAGATCCGCCGGTCGATCGACTCGATGATGGTGTCGAAGTCGGCGTTCTCGAACGAGGTGTTGCCGGGGCCGCCGGGGAAGAGTGTGTCGCCGGTGAACAGCAGGTTCGTGCCCTCGACGGCGAAGCAGATGGAACCCGGGGTGTGGCCCGGCGTGGCGAGGGTCTTGATGCGCAGGTCGCCGACGCTGAGAAGCTCGTCGTCGTCCAGGATGAGGTCGTAGCTGGGCAGCATGCCGGCGTCGGCGCTGGTCACGGCCACGGAGATGCCGGCCTCGCGCACGGCGGGCACGGCCTGGATGTGGTCCCAGTGGCCGTGCGTCTCGACCACCTGGTTCACGCCGAGGGAGCGGCAGATCTCGAGGAGCTCCTCGTGCTCGTTGGCGGCGTCGATCAGCATGGCGTCCCCCGTGCGCCGGCAACGGAGGATGTAGACGTTGTTGTCCATCGGGCCCACCACGATCTGGTGGACCTCGGCCACCGCGTCGCTCCAGATCTTCTCCAGCTGTCCCATGGCCCCAGCGTGGCACAGCCGGGTCGCCCGGACGGCACGGAGCCGGTCACCCGGACGGTCTGGCTTCTGGTCGCCGAGGCCCCTGGTCTGGTAGACACCGCATGTCAGCAAGCGACGCACCGCCGGCGGGGCTGCCGGGGGGAGAGGCAGAGGAGCCCGGGCATGAATTTCGCCTTCAGTGACGAGCAGGAGGAGCTGCGCACCTCGGTGCGCCGGTTCTTGGCCGAGAAGTCGCCCGAGACCGAGGTGCGCCGTCTGATGGACACCACCGAGGGCTACGACCCCGCGGTGTGGAGCCAGATGGCCGACCAGCTGGGCCTGCAGTCGCTGACCATCCCCGAGGAGTTCGGCGGTTCGGGGTTCACCTACGTGGAGCTACTCGTCGTTCTCGAGGAGATGGGCGCCGCGCTGTTGTGCGCGCCGTTCTTCTCGTCGGTCGCGCTCGGGGCCAACGCGCTGCTCACCTCGGGCGACGACGAGGCCAAGAAGGCCTACCTGCCCGGCATCGCGTCCGGGGAGACGATCGCCACGCTCGCCATCACCGAGGACAACGGCAAGTGGGACTTCAGCGGTATCGAGCTCGCCGCCACCAAGAAGGGCGACGGCTGGGAGCTGAACGGCCACAAGATGTTCGTCATCGACGGACACGTCGCCAACCTGATCATCGTCGCGGCGCGCACTGCGGCCGGCGTGTCCCTCTTCGCCGTCGACGGTGACGCGGCGGGACTCACGCGCACGCCGCTGCCGACGATGGACCAGACGCGCAAGCAGGCCCGCCTGGAGTTCGCCTCCACTCCCGCGGTGCTCATCGGAACCGACGGTGGCGCCGAGCCGGGCCTGTCGAAGACCCTCGACCTCGCCGCCGTTGCGCTCGCCGCCGAGCAGGTGGGCGGCGCGCAGCGCGTGCTCGACGCGTCGGTCGAGTACGCCAAGACCCGCATTCAGTTCGGCCGGCCGATCGGCAGCTTCCAGGCGATCAAGCNNGCCGACATGCTGCTCGAGGTGGAGTCGGCCAAGTCGGCCGCCTACTACGCCGCCTGGGCCGCCGCCGACGACTCCGACGAGCTGCCCGTGGTGGCCAGCCTGGCCAAGTCGTACTGCTCGGAGGCCTACTTCCACGCCGCGGCGGAGAACATCCAGATCCACGGCGGCATCGGTTTCACGTGGGAGCACCCCGCCCACCTCTACTTCAAGCGGGCGAAGTCGTCCGAGCTGCTCCTCGGCGATCCCTCGTACCACCGCGAGCTGCTGGCACAGCGCATCGGGATCTGAGATGCCGGGGCCATTCAGGCTCCGGCCGGGACCGGCGGGCGACCTTGCGTCCTATGTGAGCTCCACCGGCCCGGGCGCACCCGTCCGAGGCCACGTCGTGCTCTGCCATGACCTGCCGCGGCCCAAGGGCTCGGCCGCCGACGTGGCGTTGACCTATCCCGCGCTCGCCGACCGCCTGACACGAGAGTCCGGCTGGCGTGTCGTGACGGCGGCGCTGCGCGGCGCCGGTGAGTCGGCCGGTGACTTCTCGGCGCTGGGCTGGCTGGACGACCTGAGGTTCCTGGCCGAGAGCGAGATCCCCGAGGACTCACCCCGCCTCGTCATCGGCTTCGGCTTCGGCGGCGTCCTGGCGCTCCACCTGGCCGCCGGGGACGACCGGGTGGCGGGCGTCGCCAGCCTGGGCGCGCCGTCCGACCTCGGGCCCCTGGCCCGGGACGCCGAGGAGCTCGTGGCCCGCTGCCGTCAGAACGGCCTGATCACCACGCCGGGCTTCCCGGCCTCGGTCGAGGCCTGGGCCAAGGAGCTCTCGGTCCTGCACCCGGCCGAGGACGCCGCCCTCCTGAGGGGCAGGCCTCTCCTGATGGTCCACGGGTCCGACGACCCCGACGTGTCCGTGGCCGACGCCCGCTCCCTGGCCGACGTGGCCACGGGGCCGTCCGAGCTCCATGTGGTGCTGGGGGCGGGCCACTGGCTGCGGGCCGACCCCCGGGTGATCGCCATCCTGGTGGGCTGGCTCGAACGGCGCCACTAGGGCCCCCGGGAACCCCGGCAGACAGGCCCCGCCGGGCGGGGCTCAGACCGCGCTCAAGGCCGGTGCAGCTCGTTCCGAGTAATGAACATGACCGACGGGGCAGCGGCGCCCTACAGCGGGGTGGTCGAGTTCTCCGGGGCGGGGACGACCACGCTGGACCAGGGATTCTTGGCGACGTCGCACCCGTCGGCCCCCCAAGCCGCGACGAGCGAGCAGGCTCCGGCCCGCCGCCCGTCCGGCGCGCCGGAGCACGACGACGTCACCGCACCGATGGCTCGCTACTCAACGCTGAGTCGATCGTCTCGCGCAGCGACCGGGCGGCGCACCGCGCATCGGCGGCCTGGGTCAGAAAGCGCACCACCACGAAGTGACGGACCCCGGCGGCCGTCAGGGCAGGGATTCTCTGCGGTGTCACACCGCCCGTCACGAAGACGGGAACCCTGGATCGTGCGCTGGCCAGACTGACGTAGCCCACGCCCGTTCCCTCCCGGCCCGGCTTGGTCGGCGTGGCCTCGACCGGCCCGGCCGAGATGTAGCTCACGTCCTCGCCCGCCGCAGCAGCGAGGTCGGATCCGGAGTGTGTGGAGAGGCCGACGATGGCCTCGGGACCGAGGATCCGTCGCGCCAGCGCCACCGGGGCGTCGTCCTGTCCGACATGGACACCGTCGGCGCCCACTTCGAGTGCCAGGTCGGGCCGGTCGTTGAGGATGAAGGGCACGCCGTGCGCGCGGCACACCTCAGCCGCCACACGCGCCCGGGCCAGCAACGGCCGCGCCTCGAGATCCTTGTCACGCAGCTGGACGATGTCCACACCGCCCTCGATGCACGCGCCGAGGAAGTCGGGCAGGTCCGGGCGGTCCGGCGTGCAGAGGTAGAGGCGGCGACCCGAGAGGTCCCCCGCGGCGGTCACACCCCGCCGCGCGCCCGGGCCTTCATGGCCTTCTTGGTGGCCCTCACCTGCTGCAGGCTCGCGGCATCGGTGATGTCCGCCACCGACAGGAAGGTCCCCTCCCCGCCGTAGGGGGCGGATGCCGCACGCCATCCCTCGGGGCGCACGCCCAGCTGCTTCCCGAGCAACGCGGCGAAGATCTTCGCCTTCTGCTCCCCGAACCCGGGCAGGGACTTCAGCCGGTCCACCAGCTCGTCCCCGCTCCGGACGCCCTTCCAGACGGCGTCGGCCCGGCCGCCGTAGTCCTCGGCGACGGCGCGGCAGACCTGCTGCACCCGCGCCGCCATGGAGCCGGGGAAGCGGTGCAGCGCGGGACGCTCCTTGAAGACCTCGGCGAGCTCGTCGGGCTCCATGGCGGCGATGGACGCCGCGTCCAGGGAGCCGCCGAGCCGGCGCGCCAGCTCGGCCGGCGACGAGAAGGCCTTCTCCATGGTCACCTGCTGGTCCAGGACCATGCCGATGAGCAGGGCGAGCGGGTCGCGGCTGAGCAGCGAGTCCGACGCTGCATCGCCGGTGACATGGAGTGCGGTCCGGGCCACGGGAAGATCTTGTCACGGCGGCGGACGTGCCCCGACGCTCCGGGGCGGGCAGACTCTCGCCATGCACATCCCGGCCAAGGTGGACTACGGCATCCGTGCCCTGCTGGCGCTGGCGGCCGCCGGGACGCCCCAGACGGCCGAGCACCTGGCTGGGGAGCAGGGGCTGCCGCCCCGCTTCCTCGGGGCCATCCTGGCCGACCTCCGGCGAGCCGGCATCGTGGCCAGCCAGCGCGGCGCCGAGGGCGGCTACCGGCTGGCCCGTGAGCCCGCCGCCATCACCATCGCCGACGTGATCCGCGCCCTCGACGGACCGCTGGCCGAGGTGCGCGGCTTCCGGCCAGAGGCCACCAGCTACGAGGGCGCGGCCGAGAACCTCCAGCAGGTCTGGGTGGCGGTGCGCGCCAGCCTGCGGCTGGTGCTCGAGAAGATCACCCTCACCGACGTGATCTCGGGCAAGCTCCCCCCGCACGTGCAGAAGCTCGTCACCGACCCCGATGCCTGGGTCGCCCACTGACGGCGCGGGGCCCGGGCCCGTCGCAGTCTCGACGGAGGACTACCTGTGGTTCGTCGACCGCGCCCTGTCCGAGATGTCGGGCATCGTCGAGGGCCTCGGCGACGAACTGGCCAACCGGAGGCCACCCTTTCGCGGCGCCAATTCCGCCTACGTGATCCTGGCCCACTGCCTGGGCGTCGTGGAGTACTGGGGTGGAGCGACCGTGGCCGAGCGGCCGGTGCAGCGCGACCATGCCGCCGAGTACGGCGCCAGTGGCGACGTGGCCGGGCTCGTGCGTCGCACCGAGCACGCCCGCCGGCGCTTGCGCGAGGACATCGTCGGTCTGGACGCCAGGGCCCGCCCGGTCAGCGTGCGCCCCGATCCCGAGGAGCCCGTGCCCTACACCAGGACCAAGGGCGCGGCACTGGTCCACATCCTCGAGGAGCTGTTCCAGCATCTCGGCCACATGCAGATCACCCGCGACGCGCTGGTGACGAGCGCACGGCGATGACGGCGGCGGGCGAACCGGCCCCGATCGCCTGCAGCCTGGACGCCGGCTCGGTGGCGGATCGAATGGAGGAGTGGCGCACGTTCGTGGCTTCGTCGGTGGTCGCGATGGACGCCGACGCGACGTCGGTGCACCTGTCGCTCGACGACTCACCCGGCGCGCTCGTGGCCGCCGCGTCGCTCGGTCAACGCGAGGCGCGGTGCTGCGCCTTCTTCGACGTCGCCATCGACCTCCGGCCCGACGGCCGCTCGCTCTCGCTGCGGGTGCCGCGCGGCGCGGAGGAGGCGTTGGCGGCCTTCGTGGCACAGCTCACCCCATGAGGTGATCGGTTCACCGAGGCGGCTCAGACCATGAACGGGGCCAGGCGGGAGGGGTCGATGCCGAGGTCGGTGATCGCCCCGGCCACCACCGTCGGCTCGACCCGGCCCGCGAGGGCCAGCTGCTGGAGCACGGCGACGACGAGATGGGCGGTGTCGACCTCGAAGTACGACCGCAGCGCGGTCCGGGCGTCGGAGCGGCCGAACCCGTCGGTCCCGAGCGAGGCGTAGGGGCGGTCCACGAAGCGGGCCACCTGGTCGGGCACGCTGCGCATGTAGTCCGTGATGGCGACGACGGGGTCGGGTCCCGAGCCGAGCGCCTCGGTGACCTTGGCCGTGCGGGGCTCGGCGTCGGGGTGGAGGCGGTTCCAGCGCTCCACCTCGAGCGCGTCGGTGCGCAGGCTGGTCCACGAGGTCACGGCCCAGGCGTCGGCGGCCACGCCGTAACGCTCGGCGAGGACGCGCTGGGCGTCGGTGGCGATGCTCCACATCGGGCCGGAGAAGCACAGCGACGCCCGCAGGTCGCCGGGGCCGGCCGAGCCGCCGGCCACGTCGGGTGCGGGGGCGAAGCGGTAGAGGCCGTCGATGATGCCCCGGCGGACGGCCGCCCCCTCGTCCCCCTCGGGGAGGGCGGGCATCGGGTAGTTCTCGTTGTAGAGCGTGAGGTACCAGAAGCGGTCCTTGGGCTCGGGCCCGAGCATTTCGGTGACCGCGGCCTCCACGATCGTCGCCACCTCGTAGGCGAAGGAGGCGTCGTAGACCATGGCAGCGGGGTTGGTGGAGGCGAGCAGCGGGGACTGGCCGTCGTCGTGCTGGAGGCCCTCACCCTGGAGGGTGGTGCGCCCGGCCGTGCAGCCGGCCAGGATGCCCCGGCCGCGCATGTCACCGAGGGCCCAGGCCAGGTCGCCCACCCGTTGGAATCCGAACATCGAATAGAAGAGGAAGACCGGCACCATGGGCTGGCCCCAGGTGGCGTACGCGGTGGCGAGGGCGGTGAACGTCGCCAGCGCGCCGGCCTCGGTGATCCCCTCCTGGAGGACCTGGCCCGAGGTGCTCTCCGCGTAGTGCAGCGGCAGGTCGGCATCGACGGGTATGTAGTGCTGCCCCTCGGGCGCGTAGATCTTCGCCTCGGCGATGAGGGCCTCGAGCCCGAACGTCCGGGCCTCGTCCGAGACGATCGGGGCGACGAGCGAGCCCACCGTGGGGTCGCGCACCAGGTTGCGCAGGAGGCGGGTGAAGACCATGGTGGTCGAGACCGATTGTGCGCCCGAGCCGGCCGCGAACTCCTCGAAGACCTTGGCGTCGGGCCGCTGCGGCGGTGTGGGGCGCACGACGCGCACCGGCACCGGCCCGGCCAGCACGCGCCCGCGGGCACGCAGGTACTCCATGGCGTCGGACCCCTCGGCGGGGCGGATGTAGGGCGGATCGCCCTCGAGGGCGGAGTCGGGGATGTCGTCGGTCAGGTACAGCCGGTCTCGCAGCGCGCGCAGCTGCGCCTTGGTCATCTTCTTGATCTGGTGGGTGGCGTTGCGCGCCTCGATCTCGGGTCCGAGCGTCCACCCCTTGATCGTCTTGGCCAAGATGACGGTCGGCGCCCCCCGCTGCTCGGTGGCCAGCTTGTAGGCGGCGTAGAGCTTGC
>PMPX01000227.1:0-2286 GCA_003169235.1 Acidimicrobiaceae bacterium
CAGTACCTCGACTCCATGGACATCGAGCGGGAGCGGGGCATCACCATCAAGGCGCAGAACGTGCGGGTCGAGTACGGCGGCCACATCCTCCACCTCATCGACACGCCGGGCCACGTCGACTTCGGCTACGAGGTCTCCCGGTCGCTGGCCGCCTGCGAGGGCGCCGTCCTGCTGGTGGACGCCTCCCAGGGGATTCAGGCCCAGACGCTGGCCAACTGCTACCAGGCCCTCGAGAACGACCTCGAGATCGTGCCGGTGCTCAACAAGATCGACCTCCCGGCGGCGGACCCGGTGCGCTGCGCGCTCGAGATCGAGCACGTGCTCGGCCTGCCGGCCGACGACATCCTGCGCATCTCGGCCAAGACGGGCGAGGGGGTGGCCGAGCTCCTCGACGCCATCATCGCCCGCGTCCCGGCCCCCCAGGGCGACCCGGACGCACCGCTGCGCTCCCTGATCTTCGACTCCTCCTACGACCAGTACCGCGGCGTCGTGAGCTCCATCCGGATCGTCGACGGCACGTTGCATTCGGGTGCCCGCCTGCGCTTCATGCAGGCCAACGCGGTGCACGACATCGAGGAGGTGGGCGTGCGCACGCCGACGGCCCTCCCGGTGCAGCAGCTCGGCCCCGGGGAGGTCGGCTACCTCATCGCCGGGATCAAGGACGTCGGCGAGGCCCGCTCCGGTGAGACGGTCACCACGGCGCAGCACGGGGCCACCGAGGCGCTGGCCGGCTACCGGGACCCCAAGCCCATGGTGTTCTGCGGCCTCTACCCGGTGGACGGGGACGAGCTGCCCGACCTGCGCGACGCGCTGGAGAAGCTCAAGCTCAACGACGCCAGCTTCACCTTCGAGCCCGAGTCCTCCCACGCCCTCGGCATCGGCTTCCGCTGCGGCTTCCTCGGCCTCCTGCACATGGAGATCGTGCGCGAGCGCCTGGAGCGCGAGTTCGACCTCTCGCTGATCGCCACCGCTCCGAGCGTGGCCTACCGGGCCTTCCTGACCGACGGCAGCGAGCTCGACGTGGACAACCCCACCGAGCTGCCGGACGCCAGCCGGATCGATCACATCGACGAGCCGATTCTGACGGCGACCATCATCACGCCGAGCGAGTACACCGGCACGGTGATGGAGCTGTGCCAGAGCCGCCGGGCCGAGATGACCCGGATGGAGTACCTCTCACCCGAACGGGTCGAGCTCGTCTACTCCATCCCGCTGGCCGAGGTGGTCATCGACTTCTTCGACCAGCTGAAGAGCCGCACCAAGGGGTACGCCAGCCTGGACTACGAGACGGCCGACTACGCCACGGCCAACCTGGTGCGGGTCGACATCCTGATCAACCACGCGCCGTGCGACGCCTTCTCCACCATCGTCCACAAGGCGTCGGCCGACGTCTACGGTCGCAAGATGGCCGAGAAGCTGCGTGAGCTCATCCCGCGCCAGCTCTTCGACGTGCCCATCCAGGCCGCCATCGGGGGGCGCATCGTCGCCCGCGAGACGGTGAAGGCCAAGCGCAAGGACGTCCTGGCCAAGTGCTACGGCGGTGACATCACCCGCAAGCGCAAGCTCCTGGAGAAGCAGAAGGAGGGCAAGNNGCTGGTCCTGACCGGAGCCGGACCCCTGGCACTCGGTAGACTCGAGTGCCAGGCACGCCAATGACCTTCCACGCCGACACCGCCCCGACCTCCGACGCCGGTGAGGAGCGCGACCTCAACGCCCGACGGGCCGCCATCCTCGAGGCCGTGGTGACCGAGTACATCGGGACGGCGGAGCCCGTCGGCTCCTCCCACGTGGCCAGCGCGCCGGGGGTGCAGGTGTCCCCGGCCACCGTCCGCTCGGAGATGGTGGCGCTCGAGCGCGAGGGCTACCTCGTGCAGCCNNAGGGCTACCGCTTCTTCGTGGACCACCTGGCCGCGCCGGGCGTCCTCGGCCCGATCCAGCGGCGCCAGGTGACCCAGTTCTTCGACCAGGTGCACGGCGAGATGGAGACCGTGCTGGAGCGGGCGACCGGCCTGCTCACGGAACTGACTTCCTACGCCGCGGTGGTCGTCGGGCCGACGCACGAGACCGCCAGCATCCGATCGGTCCAGCTCGTGGGCTTGTCGCCCCAGCACGCGCTCCTCGTCGTCGTCCTCTCCGACGGTGCGGTGGAGAAGCGGACCATCGACCTCCCCGAAGGGACCTCCGACGAGGCCCTGGGACGGGCCGGCGCGCTGCTGGGCGCCCACCTCGTGGGCCGGACCCTCTCGGAGCCCTGGACCGGGCCGTCCGGCGGGTCCAGGGAGATCG
>PMPX01000227.1:2338-2546 GCA_003169235.1 Acidimicrobiaceae bacterium
CGTGCGCGGTCGTCGTGGCGCCCGTGTCCCTCGACGGCCACGACCTCGGTGCGGTCGGGCTGCTCGGCCCGACCCGCATGGACTACCCGCGGGCGATGGCGGCCGCCCACGTGGTCGGCGAGCGGCTCGGAGAGCGGCTGGGTGGAGGGCACGATGGCCGCCACTGACGGGCTCGGGGACCTGTACGCGCTGCTCGGCGTCCAGGCCG
>PMPX01000176.1 GCA_003169235.1 Acidimicrobiaceae bacterium
ACCCTGGACGCCTCGGGCGAGGTGGTCGGCACCTACGACATGTCGCAGGTGACCCCCGAGCAGGTGCGGGCCGCGGCCGCCGCGCTGACGGGGGAGATCGAACAGGTGCCCCCCATGGTCTCGGCCGTCAAGATCGGCGGCCGGCGCCTGCACGAGCTGGCGCGCCAGGGGATCGAGGTGGAGCGCCCGGCTCGACCGGTCACCGTGTACCGCTTCGACACCGAGCCCGACCCGGCCCGGCCCGGCGGGANNGCACCTACGTCCGGGTGCTGGCCCACGACCTCGGCCTGGCCCTCGGCGGTGGGGCGCACCTGGCCAACCTGCGGCGGACCCGCATCGGCTCCTTCGGCGAGGACGAGATGCGCCCGCTCGAGCTGATCGGACCGGACGCCGTGCTGTCGCCGGCCCAGGCCATGCGGGACCTCGACTTCGTGCGGGTCGAGCCGGCCGCCGCCGCCTCCATCCGCACCGGCCTCCCGCTGGACAGGGTCCCCCTGGGCGCAGTCGGCGATGGGCCGTGGGCGATGCTCGACGAGCACGGCGACCTGTTGGCCGTCTACGAGGCGACGGGCACCGACCGGATCCGGCCGGCCGTCGTGCTGGCCGGGGCGTGACGGGCACCCGACTACCCTCGGTCGCGATGCCCGGACCAGGAACCGCCGTCACCATCGGGGCCTACGACGGGGTCCACCTCGGGCACCGCGCCCTGCTCGGTGACCTCTCGGCACGAGCGGAGGCCGCGGGGCTCTCCACGGTGGTCGTCACCTTCGACCGCCACCCCGCCTACGTCGTGCGCCCGACGTCGGCCCCGAGGCAGCTCACGACCCTGGAGCAGAAGCTCGAGCTCCTGGCCGACTGCGGCATCGACCGCACGCTGGTGGTGCCCTTCGACGCCACCCGGGCCGAGGAGTCGGCCGAGGACTTCGTCAAGGAGGTGCTCGTCGACGAGCTGTCGGCCCGCCTGGTCGTGGTGGGGGAGGACTTCCACTTCGGGCACGGCCGGCGCGGCAACGTCGAGCTCCTGCGCCGCCTCGGGGCGGAGTACGGGTTCGAGGTGGTCGGCGTCGGCCTCACGGGCGACGGGCGCGACCCGGTGTCCTCCACCCGCATCAGGGCGCTCATCGCGGCGGGCGACGTGGCGGCGGCGACTCGGCTACTGGGCCGGCCGCACGAGGTACGGGGGCCGGTCGTCCACGGCGACGGCCGGGGTGGGCCCGAACTCGGGTTCCCGACGGCCAACCTGGCCGTCCCCGACGACATCGCGCTCCCGGCGGACGCCGTCTACGCCGGGCACTTCCGGCGGGCGGACGGCACGGTGCACCAGGCGGCGATCTCGGTGGGGCGCCGGCCTACCTTCTACGAGCCGGGCAGCGCGCCGGTGCTGGTGGAGGCGTATCTCCTGCACTTCGACGGCGACCTCTACGGGGAGGCGGCCCGGGTGACCTTCGCCCACCGGCTCCGGGCCGAGCGGCGCTTCGAGAGCATCGAGGCCCTGGTGGCCCAGATGCGGGCCGACGTGGAGGCCACCGAGAGGGTGCTGGCCTCGGCCGATCTTCCCTGATCAACGGGCAGGTGCTACCATGTTCGGCGGCTGGGGAAGGTTCCCGGCACACTCCGACGAAATCTCCGAGGTACTTCCTTCATGCCCGACACGCAGAGCACCATCGCCGAGTACCGGTTGCACGAAAGTGACACCGGTTCTCCCGAGGTGCAGATCGCGCTCTTGTCGGGACGGATCAACCACCTGACGGAGCACTTGAAGGAGCACAAAGGGGACCACCACACCAGGCGGGGCCTGATGAAGCTCATCGGCCAGCGCCGCCGGCTGCTCGACTACGTCCGCAAGAACGACGTCGAGCGCTACCGCNNCGCTGGCTGCCAGTCGCCGGTCACTTCCACAGCGAGGTGGTCGACCACTGGGAACCAGACGAAGAGATGCCCCCGACAAAACGAGGAGCATCATGTCTGATGCCATTTCCGTATCGGTCCCGATCAGCGGGACCGATCGCACCATGTCCTTCGAGGCCGGGAAGCTGGCCCAACTCGCGGACGGCGCCGTCCTGGCCCGCATCGGGGACACCGTCCTGCTGGCCACCGCCACGGCGGCCCGCTCGGTACGGGAGGGGACCGACTTCTTCCCGCTGACCGTCGACATCGAGGAGCGGACCTACGCCGCGGGCAAGATCCCCGGCTCGTTCTTCCGGCGNNCTCGGACCAGGCCATCCTGACCTGCCGGCTGATCGACCGGCCGCTGCGGCCGTCGTTCCCCGAGGGCTTCCGCAACGAGGTGCACGTGGTCGGCACCATCGTCGGCGCCGACCAGGTCAACCCGCACGACGTGTTGGCCATCAACGCGGCCTCGGCGGCGCTGATGATCTCGGGCATCCCCTTCGACGGCCCCATCGGGGCGGTCCGGATCGCCTACACCACCGAGGGTGAGTGGATTCCGCACCCCACCTTCCAGGAGGGTGAGGAGTCCACCTTCGAGCTCGTCGTGGCCGGCCGCGCGCTGAGCGACGACGCCGACAGCGAGATCGCCATCATGATGGTCGAGGCGGGCGGGACCGAGAAGTCGTGGTCGTACTACGAGACGGGCGCACCCAAGGTCACCGAAGAGGTGCTGGCGGCCGGACTCGAGGCGTCCAAGCAGTGGATCCGCGAGTCCATCAACCTGCAGCGCCGCCTGGTCGAGGACTTCACGGCGGCACGCGGGCCGATTCAGACCATCCCGTTCTCCACCTTCACCGACTACCAGGACGACGTGTGGGCGCGGGTCGAGGCCGTCGGCACCGAGCCGAGCGCCAAGGCCAACCTGGTCACCAGCAAGGCCGAACGCAACGCCGCACTCGATGCCGCCGGCGCGGAGATCCGCGCCGCCCTGGGCGACGAGTTCGAGGACCGCCCCGGCGAGGTCAAGGCGGCCATCCGCTCGCTGACCAAGAAGCTGGTGCGCAAGCGCATCGTCGAGGACGGGGTCCGGGTCGACGGCCGGGGCACCTCGGACATCCGGCCCCTCTCGGCGGAGATCGACCTGTTCCCCACGGCACACGGCTCGGCGCTCTTCCAGCGCGGTGAGACCCAGGTGCTCAACGTGACGACGCTCGGCATGCCCCGCATGAACCAGCTGCTCGACACGATCACCCCGGTCGAGACCAAGCGCTACATGCACCACTACAACTTCCCGCCCTTCTCGACCGGCGAGACCGGGTTCATGCGCGGCCCGAAGCGGCGCGAGATCGGGCACGGGCTGCTGGCCGAGCGGGCATTGCTGCCCGTCGTCCCGAGCGCGGAGGAGTTCCCCTACACCCTGCGCGTCGTCTCCGACGTGCTGGCCTCGAACGGGTCCACCTCCATGGCGTCGGTCTGCGGTTCCACGCTGTCGCTGATGGCGGCCGGCGTGCCGATCAAGGATCCGGTGGCGGGCATCGCCATGGGCCTGGTCTACGACGAGGGCCGTTACGTCACCCTGACGGACATCCTGGGTTCCGAGGACGCCTTCGGCGACATGGACTTCAAGGTGGCGGGCACGGCGGACGCGGTGACCGCGCTGCAGCTCGACACGAAGATCGACGGCCTCCCGGCCGACGTGCTGGCCAAGGCACTGCTCCAGGCCAAGGAGGCCCGCCTCACCATCCTGGGCGTCATGGCCGCCGCCATCGCCGAGCCCCGCGACCACGTCGCGGCCAGCGCACCGAAGATCGTCTCCATGGAGATCCCGATCGACAAGATCGGCGAGGTCATCGGCCCCAAGGGCAAGGTCATCAACACCCTGCAGCAGGAGACCGGGGCCGACATCGCCGTCGACGACGACGGCGTCGTCGGGACGGTCACCATCGGCGCCAAGGACGGGCACGCCGTCGAGGAGGCACGTCGCCGGATCTCGCTGATCCTCGACCCGCCGACCGCCGACGTCGGGGCGATCTACGCGGGCAAGGTGGTCAACATCACCAAGTTCGGCGCCTTCGTCAACGTGCTCCCGGGTCGTGACGGCCTGCTGCACATCTCGAAGCTTTCGTCGCTCGCCGGCGGCAAGCGGATCAACAACGTCGAGGACGTGCTCGTGCTCGGCCAGGCGGTCGAGGTCCGCGTCGACGACATCGACCCGCAGGGCAAGGTGTCGCTGTCCCTGGCCTCCGCGCCCGAGGCGGCACGCGACTCGGGCTCGGGCTCGGGATCGGGCGCCGGTGGCAGCGGAGGGGCCGGCAACGGCGACGCCGCGCCGTCGTCGGGCTCCACGGGGTCGGCCCCGCGGTCGGCACCGTCCTTCGAGGACGCGTTCGAGGCCGAGCTGGTGGCGGACCTGGGTGACCTGGGTCCCGGCGCCGCCGAGGCCGAAGGCGGCCGCAGTGACCGCGGCGAGCGCGGCGACCGCCGCCCGCCACGCGGTCGTTCCCGCCGTCGTTGATCGAGACGTCCGTCCTGCCGAGCGGCATCCGCCTGGTCACCGAGACCATGACGGACGTCCGCTCGGTGGCGGTCGCCTACTGGGTCGGCACCGGGTCGCGTGACGAGCCCGGCGAGCTGGCCGGGGCGTCGCACTTCCTGGAGCACCTCCTGTTCAAGGGCACCGAGGATCGCTCCGCCGCGGCGATCGCCGAGGCGCTCGACGAGGTGGGGGGCGACTGCAACGCTTTCACCACCAAGGAGTACACGACGTTCTACGTCCGCCTCCTCTCCGAGGACCTGGGGCTCGGGCTGGACATCCTGAGCGAGATCATGTGGACGCCGGCCCTGCGCTCCGAGGACATCGAGGCGGAGCGCACCGTGATCCTCGACGAGATCCTCATGCACGCCGACGAGCCCGCCGACCTGGCGTCCGAGCGCTGGCAGTCGGCTCTGTTCCCGGGCCACGCGCTCGGGCGCGACACGCTGGGGACGGCATCCTCGGTGCAGCGGATCACCCGCGAGGACATCCGTGCCTTCCTCGAGCGCCACTACCGGCCCTCGAACATCGTGGTCTCGGTGGCCGGGGACTGCACCCACGACGCCGTGGCCGCCGACCTGGAGCGCCGCTTCCTCGGGACGCCGGGAGGCGCGGCGCCGTCCCGGAGCGCGCCGGGGCCCGACGTGGTCACACTCGACGTCGTGCGACGGCCCACGGAGCAGGCGCACCTCGTCTACGGCGTGCGCTCGGTGTCGCGCTTCGACGAGCGACGCTGGCCGCTGGCCGTGCTCAACCATGTCCTCGGGGGCGGCCTGTCGAGCCGGCTGTTCCAGAAGGTGCGCGAGCAGCGCGGGCTGGCCTACTCGGTGTGGTCCGAGCGGGCGGCCTACGAGGACGCCGGCTCACTGGCGGTGGTGGTCGGGACGGCGCCCGAGCACGTGGACCAGGTGCTGCAGATCGTCAGCGAGGAGCTCGAGCTGCTGGCGTCCGAGGGTGTGAGCGATCGGGAGCTGGCCGTGGCCAAGGGGAACCTGCGTGCCGAGATGCTCCTCTCGGGCGAGGACTCCGGTGCGCGCATGAGTCGCATTGGCGCCTCCCTGCTGCTGCACGGCGAGATCCTCTCGGTCGACGAGGTGCTGGCCCGCATCGACGGGGTGGAGCGCGACCAGGTGCGCGACGTGGCGGCCGAGCTGGCCACCGCACCACGCACGATGAGCGCGGTGGGCCCGTTCGACGAGCACGACTTCGAGTCCCACCTGCCCGCCCTGGCCGCCCGGTAGCCTGCAGGCCATGCACAGGGTCGGTGTGGTCGGCGCCGGCGGCCGCATGGGCCAGGAGGTCTGCCGCGCCGTGTCGGAGGCGGCCGACATGGAGCTGGTCGCCGCCATCGACCCCGCGCATGTGGGGGAGGACGCCTGCGGCCGCTCGATCGTCGGCGAGGTGATCGCGTTGTCGGACCTCGGCGCCGAGGTGGTGGTGGACTTCACCATCGCCGAGGCCGTACGGCACAACGTGCCGCACTACGCCGACCAGGGGGTGCACACCGTCATCGGGACGAGCGGGCTGTCCGACCACGACGTGGCCGCGCTCACCGACCGTTTCGAGGGGAGCCGGGCCAACGCCATCGTGGTGGCGAACTTCGCCATCGGGGCCGTCCTGCTGATGCACTTCTGCCGCATCGCGGCGCCCCTCATGGAGGGGGTGGAGATCATTGAGCTGCATCACGACGCCAAGCGCGATGCGCCATCGGGGACGGCCATGCACACCGCGGCCGTGATCGCCGCGGCGCGTCGGGAGTCGGGCGCGGGCCCCCTCCCACCGGACCCGACCACCGACCTGGTGCTGGCCGGCGCCCGCGGGGCCGAGGCGCCCGACGGCGTCCACGTGCACTCGGTGCGGCTGCCCGGCCTGGTGGCGCACGAAGAAGTGATCTTCGGCGCCCAGGGCCAGAGTCTCAGCCTGCGCCACGACTCCTACGACCGCCGCTCCTTCATGCCGGGTGTCCTGCTGGCGGTGCGTTCGGTGGCGGACCGGCCGGGCGTGACGGTGGGCCTCGAGGCGTTGCTGGGGCTGTGAACCCCGAGGTCCGGGAGCGCCTGCTGCAGGCCACCTACGACTGCGTGGCCCGTTGGGGACTGGCCAAGACGACGGTCGAGGACGCGGCGCGCCAGGCGGGCGTCTCGCGGGCCACCGTGTACCGCTACTTCCCCGGGGGGCGCGACGAGCTGATCTCGGCCGTGGTGGGGTGGGAGTTCGCCCGGTTCTTCCTCCGGCTGTACGAGGAGGTGTCCGACGCGGAGGGGCTGGAGGAGGTCATGGAGCGGGGCATCGTGTTCGCGCACCATGCCCTCGTGGAACACGAGGTGCTGCAGCGCATCCTCGTGACCGAGCCCGAGATCCTCCTGCCGCGCCTGACGACCGAGGCGGAGGGGACGCACACCCTGGTGGCTGCCTTCCTGGCGCCCTACCTCGTCCGCCACGGGATGGCCGAGGGCACCGACCTCGACATCGCGGCCGACTTCCTGGCCCGCATGGTGCTGTCCTACATCAGCTCGCCGGGGCGCTGGGACCTCGACGACCCCGAGCAGGTTGCGCTGCTCGTCCGGTCCGAGCTGCTGGCCGGCATCCGGTGAGCAGCCCGCTCCCGGAGCCCGCACCGGCGCCCCCGTGCTACCGGCACCCCGATCGGGCCGCCTCGGTCCTGTGCGCGCACTGCGACCGCCCCATCTGCACCGACTGCATGGTGCAGGCGCCCGTGGGCTGGCAGTGCCCACCGTGCACCTCCGAGGGCGCGAAGCGCTCGCGTCAGGTGCCGGCCTTCACCCACACGAGCCCCGGGCGGACGGGCGTGGTCGGATCCACCAACCCCACGCCGATGGTCCTGGCGATCATCGCGGTCAACGTGGTGGTGTTCTTCCTCGAGCGGTTCGGGACCGACACCCGGCTCGTGGACCGCTACGCCATGTGGCCCGCCGCGGTGCACCTGGAGAACCAGTACTACCGGGCCTTCACGGCCATGTGGCTCCACGCCAACTTCCTGCACATCTTCTTCAACATGCTGGCCCTCCTCATCGTCGGGCCGGCGGTCGAGGTGCTCCTTGGCAAGGCCCGCTTCCTCGCCCTGTACCTGGTCGCCGGGCTCGGGGGCAGCGTCTGCTCGTACCTCCTGAGCCAGCCCAACGTGGCGGGCATCGGCGCATCGGGCGCCATCATGGGGATCCTGGGCGCCTACGTGGTGCTGGGCCTGCGCCGCCACCTTCCGGTGGCACCGGTCGTCGGTCTGCTGGTGCTCAACTTCCTGATCGGCTTCACGGGCGACATCGACTGGCGGGCCCACCTCGGGGGAGTGGTGACGGGTTCCGTCCTTGCGCTCCTCTACGACTATGCGGGCAGCGTGCGCGGCCGGACCAGGGAGCTGGCCATGACCATCGGGGGCACCGCGGCGATCCTGGCCGTCCTGGCGCTGTTGATCACCGGCATCGCCCCCGGTCACGTGAACTTCAGTTGAACCGGCATTGATTGACACTGAGACAAAAATCGCCATACTGTTTCACGGTGGGCGCGGCAGCGGCAAGATCTGAACCCGGGTTCCCGGGTGCCCTGACGGGAGGGCGCGAGGGTGTCGTCCGGCACCTCGGCGCCGACGACCGTTCGTCGACCAGGGTCCGCATCGTCGACGGGGCGCTGCGCTGCCTGGCCCGCTCGGGCATCGCCAAGACGACGGTGGACGACATCGCCCGCGAGGCCGGGCTGTCGAGGGCCACCGTCTACCGGACATTTCCGCGGGGCAGGGAGGGCATCCTCGCCGCCGTCGTGGAGACGGAGGTGGCCCGGCTCTTCTCGGCCCTGGCCGTGGCCATGGGCGAGGCGACCGATCTCGAGGACGTGCTCGTGGCGGGCATGGTCGAGGCGGCCCGCCGGATGCGGTCGCACGGCGCCCTGGTCTATCTCCTGGAGCACGAGCCGGGCACGGTGCTGCCCTACCTGACCTTCGCCGAGCTCGACCGGGTCCTCCTGGTGGCGGGCGACCTGGCGGCCCCCTTCTTCGCCCGCTGGCTCGAGCCGGCGGAGGCCTCCCGGGCGGCCGAGTGGGCGGTGCGCATCGTGCTGGCCTACTGCTCCGGGCCGCCGGCCGGCACCGACCTCGGCGACCCCGACGACGCCCGCGCGCTGGTGCGGGCCTTCGTCCTCCCCGGCATCCTCGCCCTGCGCGTGGACGCAGCCGGCGGCTCTCCCGAACCTGACCACCAGGCAGACGACTCCACCAGGCACAGACGACCACTCACCAAGGGGGCGGCACGACCATGACCACACTCGACGACGACCAGGAGCAGCTGAGGTCCAACCTCGAGCTGATCGGCCGGGAGAACATCAACGACCTCGAGGCGGTGCTGAGCCTGGTCGGGCACTACGAGGTGGAGGGCTTCCACCGCGTTCCGGACAACTGTCCGGCCGAGTTCACGTGGGACTACGAGAAGGGCGCGAAGCCACAGCTCGACAAGCTCTACGAGAAGGCCAAGAAGGCGCAGTGGAACGCGCAGACCGACTTGGACTGGTCGATCGAGGTCGACCAGGAGAAGGTGGTGATGGCGAACGCCGAGGCCAACCCGGGCCAGATGCAGTGGGATCCCGCCGCGCTGGTGGGCACCGCACTCGAGACCTGGGACGACAAGCGGTTCCTGCAGTTCGGCATCGAGAACCAGAACTGGCTCCTGTCGCAGTTCATGCACGGTGAGCAGGGCGCGCTGCTCTGCACGGCCAAGATCGTCGAGACGGTCCCGTGGATCGACGCCAAGTACTACGCGGCCACCCAGGTGATGGACGAGGCTCGTCACGTCGAGGTGTTCTCCAAGTACCTCGACGAGAAGCTCTCGGGCCATTACCCGATGAACGCCCACCTCGGGCTGCTGCTCGACGACATCGTGGCCGACTCGCGCTGGGACATGACCTATCTCGGCATGCAGATCATGGTGGAGGGCCTGGCGCTGGCCGCGTTCGGTTTCATCCACATGATGACGACCGAGCCGCTGCTCAAGAAGCTGCTGCGCTACGTGATGGCGGACGAGGCACGCCACGTCGCCTTCGGCGTGCTGAGCCTGCAGGAATACTACAAGGAGCTGACCGCGGCCGAGCTGCGCGAGCGCCAGGAGTTCGCCTTCGAGGCCGCCATCCGCATGAAGGACCGCATGGCGATGCAGGAGGTGTGGGAGCGCATGGAGGTCCCGACGTCCGACGTGGTCAAGATCATGTCGATGGCGCCCGAGCGGGACGACTTCCAGATCCTCTTGTTCTCCAAGATCGTGCCGAACCTCAGGAAGCTCGGGCTCCTCGACGCGGCCGACGGGTGGTTGCGTACGAAGTTCACCGAAATGGGGGCCATCGCGTTCGAGCATCTCACCGACTCCACCGAGGACGAGGACGCCTTCGCCGACGGCTCGCCCGCCGATCGCCAGGTCGCCTGAGCGCGCCGCATCGCTGGTAGCGTGAAGGGGCAATGAGCCCCGCACAGGACGCACCTCGGTTCGGGCGGGTGATCACCGCCATGGTGACGCCCTTCGACGACGCCGGGGCGCTGGACCTGCCCGCAGCGGTGGAGCTGGCTCGCTGGCTGGCCGAGCACGGGAGCGACGGGCTCGTGCTGAGCGGCTCCACGGGGGAGAGCTCGGTGCTCACCGACGAAGAGAAGGTGGAGCTGTGGCGGGCCGTGGCGGAGGCGGTCACGATCCCGGTCCTGGCCGGGACGGGCTCCAACGACACGGAGCACTCCGTCAAGATGACGGAGCTGGCGGTGCTGAGCGGCGTGGACGGGGTCCTGGTCGTCACGCCGTACTACAACCGGCCCTCACAGGCCGGGCTCTACGAGCACTTCCGCGTGGTCGCCGAGGCCGCCGGCGACCTGCCCGTCGTGCTCTACGACATCCCGGTCCGATCGGGCAGGCGCATTGAGACGGCGACCATGTTGCGACTGGCGCGTGAGGTGCCTGCCATCGTCGCGCTGAAGGACGCCGCAGGTGACGCGCCGACGACGGCGCACCTGGCGGCGCAGGCGCCGGCCGGCTTCGAGATCTACAGCGGCGACGACGTCATGACGCTGCCCCTGATGTCGGTCGGGGCCGTCGGCGTGATCAGCGTCGCCGCCCACTGGGTGGGCCCGCAGTTCCGCCGGGTGATCGACAGCTTCCTCGCCGGCAACCTGGCCACCGCCATCGCGACGAACGCCGAGCTCCTCGACTCCTTCGACTTCGAGTCCTCGGCGGAGTACCCGAACCCGCTGCCCACCAAGGCCATCCTGCGCGCGCTGGGCCTGCGGGTCGGTCAATGCCGCCTGCCCATGGGGGCGTCCACCCCCGAGCTCGACGCCCACGCGGCGAAGGTCCTGGCCGCAGTCGGGCCACCGGCGGTCACGGTCGCTCCACTTGGCTGAGCGCGGAAAACCCAAGCCTGTCCGGGTCGTCTTCCTGGGCGGACTCGGCGAGATCGGACGCAACTGCGCCTGCATCGAAGTCGAGGGACGCATCATCATCCTCGACTGCGGGATCATGTTCCCCGAACCCGACATGCCGGGCATCGACCTGGTCCTGCCCGAGTTCACCTACCTGCAGGATCGCAAGGACCGGGTGGACGCGATCGTGCTCACGCACGGCCACGAGGACCACACCGGCGGGTTGGCCTACCTGCTGCGTGAGCTGAGCGCCCCGATCTACGGCTCCGAGCTGACCGTGGGCCTGGCGCGGCACCGGATCGACGAGGCGGGCTTGGCGGACAAGACCCGCTTCGTGTCGGTGGCCGACGGCGAGCGGGTGCGGATCGGCGCCTGCGACGTCGAGTTCATCCCGGTGACGCACTCGGTGCCCGAGGCCATGGCCATCGCCTTCCACACCCCGCAGGGCGTCATCCTGCACTCGGGTGACTTCAAGATCGATCTCCAACCGGTGGACGGACGCCGCACGGACATGCCCCGCATGGGTGAGCTGGCCCGGACCGAGGGGATCCGGCTCCTCCTGTCGGACTCGACCAATGCCGAGGAGCCGGGTTACACCGCGTCGGAGTCGACGGTGGGAGTGGCCCTGCGACGGGTGTTCGCCGCCGAATCCGGCAAGCGCATCGTGGTCGCCTGCTTCGCCAGCCACATGCACCGGGTGCAGCAGATCATCGACGCCGCCGTCGCCAACGGGCGCAAGGTGGCCACGCTGGGGCGATCCATGGGCAAGAACGTCGAGCTCGGCACGCGGCTCGGCATCATCACCATCCCCGACGGGTCTCTGGTGGACATCGAAGACGTCGACAGCGTGCCGGCAGGCGAAATGTGCGTGATCTCCACCGGCTCGCAGGGTGAGCCGATGTCGGCCCTGTCGCTCATGGCGACGGGCGAGAACAAATGGCTCCGCATCGGCGAGGACGACGTCGTCGTGATCAGCGCCCACCCCATTCCGGGCAACGAATGGTCGGTGGGTCGGGTGATCGACGACCTGCACCGCAGGGGCGCCGAGGTGGTGCACTCGGGGGCGGAGGCGGTCCACGTGAGCGGGCACGCCCGCCAGGGGGAGTTGCGGACGCTCATCGACGTGACCCGTCCGGAGTGCTTCGTCCCGGTCCACGGTGAGTACCGCCACATGGTGCACCACGCCCGCCTCGCGCTCTCCATGGGCCTGGACCCGGCCAAGGTGCTCTTGTGCGAGGACGGCGACGTGGTCCAGCTGAACGCCAAGGGGATCAGCCGCGACGGCGAAGTGCCCGCCGGGTACGTCTACGTCGACGGCACGGTGGGAGACATCGAGCACGGGGTGCTGCGCGACCGGAAGAAGCTGGCGGAGGAGGGCGTGGTGATGGTCGTCGTCACGGTCGACCGTCAGGAGGGCACGTTGAGCTGCCCGCCCGTCATAGAGACCCGGGGCTGGGTCTATGCTCCCGAGGCCGAGGAGCTCCTGGGCGATGCCAGCGAGGTGGTCGGCGCTGCGGTGACCAAGGCCCTGCGCGACGGGGCGCACGACATCGAGGTCCTGAGCCGCCACACCCGCAAGGCGCTGGGCAAGTTCGTGGGCGACCGGACGAGGCGCCGGCCCATGATCGTGCCCGTCGTGCTGATGGTCTGAGCCCTACGAGTACCGCGCGGCGCGCGTCCCGGGCGGATGGAAGACACCTGGGACGGCGTCGGGATTCTCGACGCAGACCTCCGACTCCAGGCCGTCGGGGTCACGGAAGAAGAGGCTCAGCATGGGGCCGAAGTCGGTCACGAAGTCGTCGGCGGCCTCTCGGGCCATGAGCCGCTCGCGGATCTGCTCGAAGGCGTCGAGCGACGCCGCCTGGAGCGCCAGGTGGTCGAGTCGCCCCCGGCCGAACATCGGCGTCTGGCGGTCCGCTTCGGAATTGCCGTCGAGCTGGAAGACGTTGAGCTCGGCCCAGTCGCCGATCTTGATGATGGACAGCCGCGGCCCCTGTCCTTCCGGGAACTCCGAGCCGTCCCGGAGGATCTCCGCGTCGAAGACGTCGCGATAGAAGTCGTTGAGGCGGGTCGCGTCGTTGGTGATGACGGCGACGTGGTTGAGGCCCTTGAGCAGCACGTGTGTTCCCTCCTGGTGCGGCGGCACCGTCTGGCCACCCCCACCCTAGGCATCCGTCACCCGGCGTCGGTGCAGAGGGACGTGGCTGGGCCAGGGGCTCATTCGCCCAGGCGCCCGAGGAGCCACCCGGGCCGCACGATCACCGCCCCCAGGTCCTCCGCCTTCTCGCACAGGGCGCGATCGGCGGAGACGAGCGTGACGGGGCCGTCGGAGCCGGTGACGAGGTCCAGGAGCTTGTCGTCCCCGCTCCGGGGGGCGTGGACGACCGTGACCCCGTCGGCGGCACCGGGCTCGACACCGTCGCGCGCCTTTCCCTCGAGGACCACGACGACGGGTCCGGCGAGCTGACCGCTCCTGGTCGCCGCCCGCACCCGTTCCACGAACGCCCGGGCCGCCCCGGGACGGTCCTTCCACCAACCCGTGGGACGGGACCCGATCACGTTGGCGGCATCGACGACCAACACCGGGCGGAGGCTCAGCTGCCGTAGGGCCGGGTGAGCACTTCCATGTTGTGGCCCGAGGGGTCCTCGAAGTAGAAGCCGCGGCCGTGGCTGTTCAGGCGGTTCTCCTGCTGGTGGCCGGGGTCGGCCCAGTAGGTGAGGCCGCGTGCGGTCACGCGGGCGAAGATGCCGTCGAATTCCTCCTCGGTGACCAAGAACGCATAGTGATGGTGCTCGGTGGCCCACCGGTCGTCGTAGTCCAGGCTCACGCCGTTGGCCGTCTCGACGCAGAGGAAGGGCCCGAACGGCTTCGGGGGCTCCAGGCCGAGGATCTCGGCCAGGAAGGCGGCCGACGCCTCCTTGTCCTGTACCGGGACGATGGTGTGGTTGAGCTCGACTCCCATGGGTGCCTCCCCGCGTCCTGCCGCAAGCCCCCATTATCGACCGGGATGCGTCCGGCCGCCCGGTCAGCGCCGAGGGGTCTCGGTGGTCACGACCGCAGGAACGCCACCAGGTCGGCGACCCGGTTGCTCACGACGGCGTCGACGCCGGCGTNNTCGACGACCCGCTGCATGTCCGGCGGCTCGTCGACGGTCCAGGTGGAGACCTTGAGGCCCTCGCCGTGCACGGCCGCCACCCCCTCGGGCGTGACCAGCCCGGACATCGGGTTCCAGTACTCGGCCCCGAGGGCTCTGAGCAGAGTCAGCGGCGGCTCCGGACCCTCGACCCAGGTGAGGCCGATGCGAGCGCCGGGGGAGTGGTCGCGCAGGTTCCGGAGTGCCTGGACGTTCCCGGTGACGAAGAGGCATCGCTCCAGTGCGCCGGCCTCGACCGCAGCCTGGAGAGCGCCCATCACGACCTCGCGCCGGGTGAAGTCGACCATGAGAGCCAGCGGCACCGCGGCCAGCACCTCTCGAAAAGTGGGGATCCCTACGTCACCGTCGCCGACACCCTGCACCTGTGCGAGGTCGAGGTCGCCCACCGACCGGCTCACGCCCCACAGGCGGTCGAGCGTCTGGTCGTGCAGGACGACGATCTCGTCGTCCCTGGTACGGCGCAGGTCGAGCTCGACCATGTCCGCGCCGAGCGCCCCCGCCGCCGCGAAGGCCGGCAGGGTGTTCTCCCGATGACCCACGGGCTCGCCCCGGTGGGCGACGGCGGTGACGGTCAGGGGATCTCCATGATGCCGGAGGGTGGTGGTGGAGCCGGTGTGGATCCTTCACCACCGTGACGACGGCGACCTTGCGCCCGCCCTCCCTCCGGACGCTTCTCCTGGATGTTGCGAAGAAGGGGGCGTGCCAGGAGCAGGGCAACGAGGCATTGCAGTACCCCGGCGAGCACCAAAGGCGCCCTGAGTCCGGCGAACGTCGCAACGATGCCTGCCGCGAGAGCCCCCACGGGCCCTGCCCCCCAGACGATGCCTCGTGCGGCACTCCCGACGCGCCCCATCATCTCGTCCGGTGTCACGCGCTGGCGCAATGAGTTGGCGACGACGGCTCCCGTTCCGACGGCGATCCCCACCACGACGTACGCCGGGGCGGCCAGCGTCCAACTGTTCGCGGCAGCCATGCCGAGATACCCGAGTCCCGACACGATGGCAGCCCCGATGAGCGTCCGGCCGCTTCCGAAACGCCTGACTCGACCGTCGGACAGGATGCTCCCGATGAGGCTTCCGGCGGCACCGGCGGCGAGAAAGAACCCGTACGCCCATTCGCTCACGCCCCACTTGGTCGTGGCCAGGAGCACGAGAACACCGAACTCCATTCCTTGAAGCAGGGACAGGCATGCGACCATGGTGATCAAGATCCGTAACCGGTTGTCCTTGTAGAGGAATCGCACCCCTTCCCACATCGACTGAGAGGACTCGTCGGATCTGGATGCTCTGGTTCGGAACTTGGTGAATGGGGGGCAGGAAAGCAGGAGAGCGACCGCGTCGGCGAAGAACGGGAGGGACTTCCCGACCGCGAACAGTGACGTACCGACGACGGGGCCGGCGAGGTTGTCGATGCCCGCTTCGGTGGCGGTGAGTATCCCGTTCGCGTGCTCGATATCGCGAGTGTGGATGATGCGCGGGACGATTGCCTGATACGACGAGAAGTAGAAGGCCCTCCCGCTCGCGTTGAACAGCACGATGAGGAGCAGGAGGACCAAGGTCATTCGATCGCTGAAGATGAGGAGCGCGGCGAGGAGTATCACCAGGGCGCGCAGAGCGTTCGAAATGGCCGCGACGGGTCCTCGCTCGAACCGGTCTGCGAAAGCTCCGGCCGGCAGCGCCATGAGGAGCCACGGGAGCGAGTCAGCGGCGACGACGGAAGAGACGGCGAATGGATGTGGATTCACGACCACAGCCATGAGGGGCACAGCCCCGTACGCCAGGCCGTCACCCGAGCTGGTGAGGGCAAAGCCGATCCACAGTCGGTGGAAGGCACGCCCTAGGCGGCGGCGGTGCCCCGCTGGACGACGAAACCCCATGGACTGGCTAACCCCTCTGTGTGGACCGCTTCTTCTGCCCTGTTCCGGAACGCTGTTGAACTGCCTGGAGACGACAAGTTGCCGTGTGGCCGTTTCTACCCCGGTGCCGGAACGCTGTCGAACTACCGCGGGAACGAAAAGCGGCGGGAGCCGCCCCAGCGAAGATTCTTCCTAAAGGCGGCGCCCCACCGTGTCGATACTTCTCTCGCAACACCTGTACCGTTCGGAGACGGTTCGAGGTATCACTAGGGGTCGTTAGCTCCAACGAATGGTGGTCATCGCGCTCACCTCCTTTGCGTCGGTACGAGGCGGGGATGGGAGAGTCACCTTGCAACCGGGGCTCTCGCATCCCTGCACGCGAAGTCTACGTCCACCTTGCAACCAGGTAGCAACCTAACGTTGCGTGGATGTTGTGGAGCGACCTGGGATTTTGGCGAGGAATTGTGCCCCTAGAGGGCCTTTCCAGGAACAAAATCGGGTTGCCGCACACTCGGTTCGGCCCCCTGCAATGGGGGTAGAGTCAAGTCCAATTCTGGGGCTTGACAGCCTGGACCACTGAGCAGAACTGGACGACCGGCGGCGGGGAGCCGGCCGGAACCCTCCCGACAGCGGGTGCCTCACCTGTCCCGGCGGACTGTCTCGGAGGAACCGAGGACCGACTCGAGACCCGCGGACGACGACGCCGGCGCCTGTTCTGCTGATCCGGCCGCTATCCGACGGACGTCGGTCTACAGCTCAGGTGCAGGAGCGGTGCTCACGCTCGACAGCACGAACGGCGAGTCCTCGCCGGAGTCCGGGTGAAGCCGGGCGAACTGGAGCGAGGCGCCCTGGAGGAGCCACTCCGTGAGGTCCGAAGGCTTCATGGGCTTCGCGAGGTAATAGCCCTGAATGAAGTCACACCCTGCGTCCGCCAACATGGCGCAGGTGACCTCGTCCTCTGCGCCCTCGGCGACGACGCTGAGGCCGAGTGAATGGGCCATGGCGATGGAGGACCGGACGATGATCCCGTTGCTCAACTCGTTGGGCAGGTTCGTCACGAAGGAGCGGTCGATCTTGAGCTCCTGCACCGGAAGCCGGTGCAGGTAGGCCAACGACGAGTAGCCCGTACCGTAGTCGTCGATCGCGATCCGGGTACCCAGCGCAGAGAGCTCGTCGAGGACCCTGCTCGCCTGGAGGAGGTCCGCCATGACCTCGGTCTCGGTGAT
>PMPX01000289.1 GCA_003169235.1 Acidimicrobiaceae bacterium
TTCACCAAGGACGGCACCATCACCGCCGGCAACGCCTCGCAGATCTCCGACGGCGGCGCCGCCGTGGTCGTGATGTCGGCCGCCAAGGCCAAGGAGCTCGGCATCGCCCCGCTCGGCGAGATCGTCGGCTACGGCATGGTGGCCGGCCCCGACAACTCGTTGCTGACCCAGCCCTCGCGGGCCATCCTCAAGGCGGCGCAGAAGGCGGGCGTCGACGTCGGCTCCATCGACCTCTTCGAGATCAACGAGGCCTTCGCCGCCGTCGGCCTGGCCTCGGTCGACGACCTCGGGATCGACGAGGACACGGTGAACGTCAACGGCGGCGCCATCGCCCTCGGCCACCCCGTGGGCATGTCGGGCACCCGGCTCGCGCTCACCGCGCTGCTCGAGCTGCGCCGGCGTGGCGCCTCGACCGCAGCCGTCGCGCTCTGCGGCGGCGGCGGGCAGGGCGACGCCGCCGTCCTGCGCATCCTCTGAGCCGGCTCGCCCTTCCGAGGGCGCCCTCCGAGCAGTCGGCCGGAGGTCAGTCCTCGGCGTAGGGCGGCGCCATGATGGCGACCAGCCGGGCCGTCCCGGCCTCCACGTCCGCCCATCGGGTGACGGGGAAGGCGTAGACGCCCAGGGCGCAGGTGGGGAAGCCGTGCCGTGCCGCCAGGGAGCGCCCCTTCTTGTCCCGGGGCGCCAGCAGTCCCTGCGACAGCGAGTGCGCCGTGGGGTTGTGCCCGACGACCATGGCCGAGTCGACGCGGTCGGGCAGGCCGCGCACGAACGCGAGCACCTCGTCGGGGTCGGCCCCGTAGAGCTCGTCGTCCAGGCGGCGTTCCGGGGGCTCGGCCAGGTCGGCCAGCACCAGCTCGGCCGTGGCGGCCGTGCGGGCCGCCGGTGAGACCAGCGCGATGGCCGGCAGGGGGACGCCCCTCAGCGCGCGGCCCAGCCCTTCGCCGTGGCCGGCCCAGAGGCGCCCCAGGGCGGCGGCGTCGCGCCGGCCACGAGGGGCGAGTACGCGGTCGAAGTCGGAGCCGCCCGGGGGCGGGTCGGTGACGGTCTTGGCGTGCCGGAGCAACCACAGCGTGCGCGACCCCTTCGGACTGGCGGCCATCACCCCAGGGCGAATGCCGCGTGCAGGCTGCGCACGGCCCGCTCGACGTCGTCCTCGGCCACGATGCACGACGTCCTGATCGTCGAGGTGGAGATCATGTTGATGTTGATCAGCTCGTCGGCCAGCGTCTCGAACATGGTCGCGGCGATCCCGGGGTGCGACTTCATGCCGACCCCCACGAGCGACACCCGCGCCACGTCGGCATCGGCCGCGACCCCCGACGCGCCCAGCTCGTCGGCGTGGGTCTGCGACGTCTGGACCGCGACCGGCAGGTCCGCGGTGGGCACGGTGAACGAGATGTCGGTGGTCCCGTGCGCGGACGTGTTCTGCACGATCATGTCCACGTTGATCGACTTGTCCGCCAGCGCCCGGAACAGCCGGGCCGCCACGCCGGGCCGGTCCGGCACCCCGCTGACGGTGACCTTGGCCTCCGACGTGTCGTGGGTCACTGCGGTGACGACGGCGTCTTCCATGTCTGCATCCTCCTCCACCACCCAGGTGCCGGGCTCCCAGGTGAAACTGCTGCGCACGTGCAGCGGGACATTGTGGTTGCGGGCGAACTCGACGGCCCGCAGCATCAGGACCCGCCCGCCGGTCGCCGCCATCTCGAGCATCTCCTCGAACGAGATCCGGTTGATGCGGTGCGCCTCGGGCACGATCCGGGGGTCCGCGGTGAAGACGCCGGTGACGTCGGTGTAGATCTCGCAGACGTCGGCATTGAGGACGGCCGCCAGGGCCACCGCCGTGGCGTCCGATCCGCCGCGGCCCAGCGTGGTGATCTCGCGCTCCTCAGAGACGCCCTGGAACCCGGCCACGACGGGCACCTTGCCGGCGGCCAGGGCCTGGCGCAGGCGGTCGCCCTTGACCTCCTTGATCTTGGCCCGGGTGTGGTCGCTGTCGGTGATGATGCCGACCTGGCTCCCGGTGAAGGAGGCGGCGTCGACCCCGAGGTCGGCCAGGGCCATGACCAGCAGCGACATGGAGATCCGCTCCCCGGTGCTCACGAGCATGTCGTACTCCCGGGGCGGTTGGGTGGCGCTCACGGAGTCGGCCAGGTGGATCAGGTCGTCGGTCGTCTTGCCCATGGCGCTGACCACGGCGACCACGTCGGACCCCTGGCGGCGCGTCCGGGCGATGTGGTCGGCCACGGCACGGATCCGGTCGGCGTCGCCGACCGAGGTACCACCGAACTTCTGGACCACCAATGGCATCCGGATGAGGCTACAGACTGCGCACTGGCCCGATCGCCCCGGGGTGCGCCGCCGCCCCGCCCTGCCGGCGGCGCCAGGTCCGAACGGGTGGGCGATCAGAGGGCACCCCGGGGATTGGGTAGGGTCTCGGGCCGTGCCCAGCGACAAGAGAGCCCGCCAGCGCGCGGCGAGGGAGGCCCGGCTGGCCGCCGAGGCCAAGCAGCAGAAGCGCCGCAGGCAGATCCGGAACGCGATCATCGTCGTGGTGGTCGCCGGCGTCATCGTGGCGATCGCCTTCATCGTCTCCGGCGGGAGCAATACGCCGGTGTCCTCGCAGTCCAAGGTCGGCAGCACGACCACCAGCACGACGACCGCCGCCACGGCCGGGGACGCCAAGTTGCAGGCCCAGGCCAACGCGGTTGCCGTCAAGGCCGGCTGCCCGGCCAGCACCAAGGCCCGGGTGAACACTTAGCAGTACTCGGCCGCCCCGGCCATGACCATCGACACCACCAAGACGTACACGGCGACCGTGGTCACCACCACCGGCACGTTCACCGTCGCCCTCGATGCCAAGACGGCCCCGATCACCGTCAACAACTTCGTGTTCCTCGCCGACAAGGGCTTCTACCACTGCGTGATCTTCCACCGGGTCATCCCCGGGTTCATGGACCAGACGGGCGATCCCACCGGCACCGGGACCGGCGGCCCGGGCTACACGATTCAGGACGAGAACCCGCCCAAGGCCGCCAACCCGTCGCAGCAATACCCGCTGGGTTCGTTGGCCATGGCGAACACGGGCCAACCGAACTCGGGCAACAGCCAGTTCTTCATCGTCGCCGGGCCCCAGGGCGAGGGCCTGCCCAACACCTACGCGCTGTTCGGGCAGGTCACCTCGGGCATGAGCGTGGTCCAGACCATCAACGAGCAGGGCAACAGCAGCCCCTCGGCCAACGGCGTCCCGCCCGACGTGACCCAGCGCATCATCTCCGTCACCATCAACAGTTAGGCAGGCACAGACCATGGCCACCCCCACCGCACCCGCCGTCGACGGCTCGAGCCCCCAGCAGCGCAAGTTCGACGAGGAGCCGCCGATGTTCATCGACACGAACAAGCGCTACGTGGCCACCATGGTCACGTCCCACGGCACGATGGTCATCGCCCTCGATCCCCTGTCCGCACCGAAGGCGGTCAACAACTTCGTCTTCCTGGCCCGCTACCACTACTACGACGGCGTCGTGTTCCACCGCATCATCCCGGGCTTCGTCCTGCAGGGCGGCGACCCGACGGGGAGCGGCGCGGGTGGGCCGGGGTACCGCTTCGCCGACGAATTGCCCGAGCCCGGCCGCTACAAGCTGGGGTCGCTGGCCATGGCGAACGCCGGGCCGAACACCAACGGCAGCCAGTTCTTCGTCATCAGCGGGGACGACGGGGTCCGCCTGCCGCCGCTCTACTCGCACTTCGGCGAGGTCGTGAGCGGGCTCGACGTGATCGGGACGATCGATGCCATCGGCACCCGCTCCGGCACGCCGACCGAGCAGGTCGTGATCCAGAGCGTCACGATCGACGAGAAGGACTGACGGCCCCGGGGCCTCAGCCCTCGAGCGCGCCGAGCCCCTCGGTCTGCGCCCCCCCGACGAAGACGACCGGCGTCCCGGCACCCTCGGAGCGCCAGGCCGCCCCGCCCTCCTTGATCAGCGCGGTGCGCGCCGGGAGGGCGACGACCGGCAGCGCGGCCGGCGCCATCGCCACCGTGCGCTCGAGCTTCTGGCCGTGGGCGTCGTCGTGCTCGTCACCGAAGTGGGGGACGACCGTGAGGTTGTCGACCAGGCCCAGGCCCAGGGTCAGCGCACCACCGCGGGGGTCGGCCATGGGGTCGGTGAGCACCATGCCCCCGGCCCCGGCCCCGGCGACCACTGCGCCGGCGGCGTAGGCCTCCCGGAGCGCCTCGAAGACCGCCGACTTCTTGAGCACGGCGCGCAGGTGCAGGGGAGAGCCGCCGGCGAGGTAGACGAAGCGGGCACCGGCCACCGCGGCCGCCATGCCCGGGTCCTCCGCCGACGCCCGGTCCACCACCATCAGGCCCTCGACCTGGCCGCCCATGGGCCCGAACCACTCGGCCGCCCGCAGGACCACCCGCTCGGGGTGCTGGTAGGCGGCCGCCGTGGGCAGGACGAGGACGTCCGCCCCGCCGGAGGCCGCCAGGAGGGTGGCGTCGAAGGTGCAACCTTCGGTCCACTCGTCGCCCCCGACCAGGGCCAGCGTGCCGATCGTCTCCATGGCGCCACTCTTGCACGCCGGGCGCCGGTGGCCCGGCTTCGACGGCGCTTGTTACCGACCGGTAGCCTGGGCGGCCATGTCGATCACACGGGTGGGAATCGTCGGTTCGGGAATCATGGGCTCGGGCATCGCGGAGGTGGCGGCCGCCAACGGGCACGAGGTGGTGCTGCGCAGCCGGAGCCAGGCCAGCGCCGACGCCATGGTGGCCACGCTGGCCAAGTCGCTCGGCAAGCAGGTGGAGAAGGGCAAGCGGACCGATGCCGAGGCGGCCGAGATCGCCGGACGGGTGCACGCCACGACGCACCTGGGCGAGCTGGTCGATGTCGACCTGGTGATCGAGTCGGTGGTGGAGGACCTCTCGGTGAAGCGGGACCTCTTCGCCGAGCTCGACAGCATCTGCAAGCCCGANNCTGGTGTGCGGCATCCACTTCTTCAACCCGGCGCCGGCCATGGCTCTGGTCGAGGTCGTGCGGCCCATCACGGCCAGCGACGCCACGGTGGCGGCCGCACTGGAGTTCGCGGGCAGCTGCGGCAAGGACCCGGTCGAGGTGAAGGACCAGGCCGGCTTCATCGTGAACGCGCTGTTGTTCCCCTACCTCAACAACGCCGTGCGCCTCCTGGAGCAGGGCGTCGGCACCCGGGAGGGCATCGACTCCGCCATGAAGGGGGGGTGCGGGTTCCCGATGGGCCCCTTCGCGCTGCTCGACCTGGTCGGGCTCGACACCTCGCTGGCCATCCTGGATGCGCTCTACGAGGAGTACCGCGACCCCAACTACGCGGCGGTCCCCCTGTTGCGACGTCTGGTGACCGCGGGCCAGCTCGGCCGCAAGACCAAGAAGGGCTTCTACGACTACAGCCGCTAGGCGCGCGCCGGCGGCGGAGGTGGCGGGCACAATGGTGGAGCACCCCACGCGTCTGGAGGTGAAGTGAAATGACCAGCGACCCGCAGCGTGACGCGCCCTGGGTCATGCGCACCTACTCGGGGCACTCGACCGCACGCGCCTCGAACGAGCTCTACCGGACCAACCTCGCCAAGGGGCAGACGGGCCTCTCCATCGCCTTCGACCTGCCGACCCAGACCGGCTACGACTCCGACGCCCCCGAGGCGGCCGGGGAGGTGGGCAAGGTCGGTGTCCCGGTGTCCCACCTCGGCCACATGAAGGAGCTGCTCGACGGGATCCCGGTGGCGGACATGAACACCTCCATGACCATCAACGCCACGGCGGCGTGGCTCCTCGGACTCTACGTGGCCCACGCCGAGGAGATGGGCGTGGGCCCCACCCTCCTCGCGGGTACGACGCAGAACGACATCGTCAAGGAGTACCTGAGCCGCGGCACGTACATCTTCCCGCCCGGGCCGAGCCTGCGTCTCACCGTCGACACCATCGCCTACACGGTGCGCCACGCGCCGAAGTGGAACCCGATCAACGTGTGCAGCTACCACCTCCAGGAAGCGGGCGCCACGCCGGTGCAGGAGATCGCCTACGCGTTGGCCACCGCCATCGGCGTCCTCGACGGCGTCCTGGCCTCGGGCAAGATCGACGTCAGCGAGCTGCCCGCCGTCGTGGGCCGCATCAGCTTCTTCGTGAACTCCGGCGTCCGCTTCGTGGAGGAGACCGCCAAGATGCGGGCCTTCACGGCAATGTGGGACCGCATCTGTGCCGAGCGCTACGGCGTGGAGGACCCCAAGCTCCGCCGCTTCCGCTACGGGGTCCAGGTCAACTCCCTGTCCCTGACCGAGCAGCAGCCGGAGAACAACGTGCAGCGCATCGTCCTCGAGACGCTCGGCGTGACCCTGTCCAAGAACGCCCGGGCCCGCGCCATGCAGCTGCCGGCCTGGAACGAGGCGCTGGGGTTGCCCCGGCCGTGGGACCAGCAGTGGTCGCTGCGCATGCAGCAGGTGCTCGCCTTCGAGTCCGACCTGCTCGAGTACGGCGACATCTTCGAGGGCTCGGTGGTGGTCGAGGCCAAGACGGCCGAGCTGGTCGAGGCCGCCACGGCGGAACTGGCCGACGTGGAGGCCCTCGGCGGCGCCTTCGAGGCCATCGACGAGCTCAAGCGCCGCCTGGTGGGCAGCCAGGCCGAGCGCGTGCGGCGCATCGAGACGGGCGAGCAGAAGGTCATCGGCGTCAACTGCTTCACCGAGACCGCGGCGTCCCCCCTTCTCGGCGACGGCGAGATCGAGAACATCCTCAGGGTCGACCACCGCGTCGAGGCCGAGCAGATCGCGGACCTCGAGCGCTGGCGGGAGCGACGCGACGGCCGCGCCGTGGCCGCCGCCGTCGACGAGCTGCGCCGGGTGGCGGCCGACGAAGGCCCCGACGGCAACATCATGGAGGCCACCATCGCCCTGGCCCACGCCGGCGGCACCACCGGGGAGTGGGCCGGGGCGCTGCGCGGGGTGTTCGGCGAGTTCCGGGCCCCGACCGGCGTCAGCGGCGGGGTCGGCCGGCGCGGCGAGGATCTCGCACCCGTCCGCATCCGCACCAGGGCGCTGGCCGACCGCACCGGCGGCCCGCCGCGCCTGCTCGTGGCCAAGCCCGGGCTGGACGGGCACTCCAACGGCGCCGAGCAGATCGCCGTGGCGGCTCGTGACGCCGGGTTCGAGGTGATCTACCAGGGGATCCGGCTGACCCCGGCCCAGATCACCGCCGCCGCCCTCGACGAGGACGTCGACATCGTGGGGCTGTCCATCCTGTCGGGCTCCCACCTGGAGTTGGTCCCCGACGTGCTCGACCGGCTGCGTGCCGCCGGGAGCACCGCCGCGGTCGTCGTGGGCGGCATCATCCCGCCCGACGACGCCGAGCTGCTGCTGGGCAAGGGCGTGGCCTCGGTCTACACGCCCAAGGACTACTCCTTCGACCGCATCATGGAGGACCTGGTCGCGTTGGCCGAGCGCCAGCGCGACGCCACTCGCGGGTGAGCCGGGCCATCTGGCGCCACGTCACCGGGACGGCGCCGAGCTCAATGGCGCGGAGCCGGAGGCTCTCGGGCACGTCGTAGTGGTTGAGGGCCGCCGAGCGCCGGTGGCGCTGGTAGCCCCGGGGCGGGATCCCGAGCGCCGCCGCCATGGCGTGGAGCTCCTCGGGGTCGTCGGCCAGCAGATGCGACCAGCGGTCGGGATGGTCACGCACCGTGGCCACCTGCCGCCAGTCGTCCACGTAGACGGTCAGCGGCGGGCCCAGGGTCGGTCGCGCCGGAGCGGCGCCGGCTTGTTCCACCAGCGCCCGCTGAAGCGCCAGGGCTCGTGCACCGGGTCGTGCTCGTCGGCCGGCGCCGGGCGGGGCCAGGCCAGCTGGACCGCGGCGGCGATGGCCGCCAGCACGCCGGCATCGGGCTCGCTCGGCGCCCGCAGCGCGAGCTGGTCGGGGTCCACGGTCGGCACCACCGGTGCCTCGGGCGCCGCGCCTGTCACAGCGGGACGTTGCCGTGCTTGCGCCGCGGCAGCTCCTCGCGCTTGGAGGCCAGGATGTCGAGGCTGCGGCAGATCACGGCGCGGGTGTCCGCCGGCGAGATCACGTCGTCGATGTACCCGCGCTCGGCGGCGATGTACGGGTTGGCGTAGCGCTCCGTGTACTCGTCGATCAGCTCGGCCCGCCGCTTGGCCGGGTCGGCCGCCTCCGCCAGCTCGCGGCGGTACACGATCTCGACGGCGCCGTTGGGCCCCATGACGGCCAGCTCGGCCGAGGGCCAGGCGAACGCGAGGTCCGCCCCGATCGACTTGGAGTTCATGACGACGTAGGCGCCGCCGTACGCCTTGCGCGTGATGATCTGGATCCGGGGCACGGTGGCCTCGCAGTAGGCGTAGAGCAGCTTGGCCCCGTGCCGGATGATGCCGCCGTATTCCTGGTCGGTCCCGGGCATGAAACCCGGCACGTCGACGAAGGTCAGGAGCGGGACGTTGAAGGCGTCGCAGACGCGCACGAAGCGCGACGCCTTCTCCGACGAGTCGATGTCGAGCACCCCGGCCAGCACGGCGGGCTGGTTGCCGACGATGCCGACGACGCGGCCGTTCATGCGGGCGAAGCCGCACGTGATCGACATGGCCCAGTGGCGGTGCACCTCGAGGTACTCGCCGTCGTCGACGACGGCGGCGATGATCCGCTTCATGTCGTAGGGCTGGTTGGGCGAGGTCGGGAGGAAGTCGACCAGCTCGGTCACCTGCCGGTCCGGCTCGTCGCCGGTGGGCTCGAGCGGTGGTTCCTCGAGGTTGTTGGAGGGGAGGAACGAGAGGAGGTGCCGCACCTCGTCGAGGCAGGCCTTCTCGTCGGGCGCCACGAAGGTGGCGACGCCCGACTTGGTGGCGTGGCTCATGGCGCCGCCCAGCTCCTCGAGGGTGACGTCCTCGCCGGTCACCGTCTTCACGACGTCGGGGCCGGTGATGAACATGTGGGACGTGCCCTGGACCATGAAGATGAAGTCGGTCATGGCGGGCGAGTACACCGCTCCGCCGGCGCACGGGCCGAGGATGACGCTGATCTGGGGGATGACCCCCGATGCCGTCACGTTGCGGTGGAAGATGCCCCCGTAGGAGTGCAGCGAGACGACGCCCTCCTGGATCCGGGCGCCGGCGCCGTCGTTCAGCCCGATCATCGGTACCCCGGTGGAGGCGGCCAGGTCCATCACCTTGTGGATCTTCTCGGCGAAGACCTCGCCNNCGGTGCCGGGCCAGCATGTCGAGCTCCTGGAAGGACCCCTCGTCCAGGAGGTACTCGATCCTCTCGCGAGCGGTCAGCTTGCCCTTGGCGTGCTGGCGCTCGACGGCCCTGGGGCTCCCGGCGTTGAGGGCCTCGTTCTTGCGTTCGGCCAGGTCGGCCAGGCGTTCGGCCATGGAGTGTTCCATGCGGGTGAGGCTAACGCCCGCAGGCTCGACCCCGAAATTCGGGCCGTGAGCGCCCCCTGCTGCCCGAGGGGCGCCCCGGTTCCGGCGGGAAGGGGCCTCCGGCCAGGGATTTCGGGAGGGCCACCCCGTCGTTCCGGGCGCCGGCCACCCTCGGGCGCCGGCCCGCCCCCATCCGACCCGGCACACCTTCTTCAAAAACTGTGCACGAGCTCGTTTACAGTTTTCAGAACCATCGCCGGGGCTGAGGGCCCATCGCCGGCAGTCCGGGGCGGCGGCCCCACCCCGGGTACACTCACGCATTCCGGTGGCGGCCGCGATTGTCGTACCCCCAGGCAGCCGCTATCATTGAATCCCTGCCCTGTGCGGCTTCGGCCGGCGCGCGAGTGCCACGCACATGGAGTCACATTTTCAGTATCGAGAGGTAGCGCGTGCCCACAATCGCCCAACTCGTCCGCAAGGGACGCCAGGCCAAGGTGACCAAGACCAAGACCCCGGCCCTGAAGGGCGCGCCCCAGCGCCGGGGGGTCTGCACCCGCGTCTACACCACCACCCCCAAGAAGCCGAACTCGGCGCTGCGCAAGGTGGCCCGTGTCCGGCTGTCCTCGGGCGTCGAGATCACCGCCTACATCCCCGGCGTGGGCCACAACCTGCAGGAGCACTCCATCGTCCTCGTCCGCGGGGGTCGTGTGAAGGACCTGCCGGGCGTGCGCTACAAGGTCGTCCGCGGCGCGCTGGACACCTCGGGCGTGCGCGAGCGCAGCCAGGCCCGCAGCCGCTACGGCGCCAAGAAGGAGTCATAGTCGATGCCTCGTAACGGACCCGCAGCCCGCCGGGAGCTCGCCCCGGACCCCGTCTACCGCTCGGTCCTCGTGACCCAGGTGGTCAACAAGGTGCTGTCGCGCGGCAAGAGGACCCTCGCCGAGCGCATCGTCTACACCGCCCTGGAGCAGGTGCAGGAGAAGTCGGGTGGCGACCCGGTCGCCGCCCTCAAGCGAGCCGTCGAGAACACGCGCCCCGAGGTCGAGGTCAAGTCCCGTCGCGTCGGTGGCGCCACCTACCAGGTGCCCGTCGAGGTACGGCCCCGGCGCGCCACCACGCTCGCCATCCGCTGGCTGACCACCTACTCGCGCCAGCGTCGCGAGAAGACCATGGCCGAGCGCCTGGCCGGCGAGATCCTCGACGCCTCGAACAGCATCGGGGCCTCGGTGAAGCGCCGCGAGGACATGCACAAGATGGCGGAGTCGAACCGCGCCTTCGCTCACTACCGCTGGTAGTGGACAGGACACCGCTGCGCCATGGCTGACGCCCTCCCCACCCGCGACTTCCCGCTCGCCAAGACCCGCAACATCGGGATCATGGCCCACATCGACGCGGGCAAGACCACCACGACCGAGCGCATCCTCTACTACACCGGTCGCAACTACAAGATCGGCGAGGTGCACGAAGGCGCCGCGACCATGGACTGGATGGTCCAGGAGCAAGAGCGCGGCATCACGATCACCTCGGCCGCCACCACCTGCAGCTGGCGCGACAACTGGATCAACATCATCGACACCCCGGGCCACGTCGACTTCACCGTCGAGGTGGAGCGCTCGCTGCGCGTGCTCGACGGCGCGGTCGCCGTGTTCGACGCCGTGGCCGGCGTGGAGCCCCAGACCGAGACGGTGTG
>PMPX01000070.1 GCA_003169235.1 Acidimicrobiaceae bacterium
GTAGCCGACGTAGCCCGGGGGCGCGCCGACGAGGCGGCTCACGGCGTGGCGTTCCATGTATTCGGACATGTCGATGCGCACCATGGCATGCTCGTCGTCGAAGAGGAACTCGGCCAGCGCCCGCGCCAGCTCGGTCTTGCCGACGCCCGTCGGCCCGAGGAAGAGGAACGACCCGATGGGCCGGTTGGGGTCGCTCAACCCGGCGCGGCTGCGCCGGATGGCGTTGGCCACGGCGGAGACCGCCTCGTCCTGGCCCACCACGCGCTCGTGGAGGGTGGACTCCAACCGGACCAGCTTCTGGACCTCGCCCTCCAGGAGGCGCGAGACGGGGACGCCGGTCCAGCGGCTCACCACCTCGGCGATGTCCTCGGCGTCGACCTCCTCCTTCAAGAAGCGCGAGCCGGCCTGCAGCTTGGCCAGGTCCTCGTTGGCCTCGCCGATACGGCGCTCGAGCTCGGGCAGCTCGCCGTAGCGGATGGCCGCCGCGCCGGCCAGGTCGGCGTCGCGCTCCAGCCGGGCCGCCTCCTCCTCCTTGAGCGTCTTCTCCTCCTGCAGCTGGCTGACCGCGTTGAGGTAGCTCTTCTCCTGCTCCCAGTGCGCCGCCATGGAGTCGCGCTGCTCGCCCAGTTCGGCCAGCTCGAGCTGCAGGCGCTCGAGGCGCTCCGCCGACGCCTCGTCGGTCTCCTTCTCCAGCGCCAGCTTCTCGATCTCGAGCTGGCGGATGCGCCGCGAGATCTGGTCGAGCTCGGTCGGCATGGAGTCGATCTCAATGCGCAGCTTCGACGCCGCCTCGTCAATGAGGTCGATCGCCTTGTCGGGCAGGAAGCGCCCGGTGACGTAGCGGTCCGACAGCACCGCCGCCGCCACCAGCGCGGCGTCCTGAATCCGCACCTTGTGGTGCGCCATGTAGCGCTCGGACAGCCCGCGCAGAATGGCGATCGTGTCCTCCACCGAGGGCTCGCCCACGAAGACGGGCTGGAAGCGGCGTTCGAGCGCGGCGTCCTTCTCAATGGACGTCCGGTACTCGTCGAGCGTGGTGGCACCGATGAGGCGGAGCTCGCCCCGGGCCAGCATGGGCTTGATCATCTGCCCGGCGTCCATGGCGCCCTCGGCCGCGCCGGCGCCGACGATGGTGTGCAGCTCGTCAATGAAGGTGACGATCTCCCCCTCGGCGTCGGTGATCTCCTTCAGGACGGCCTTCAGCCGCTCCTCGAACTCGCCCCGGTACTTGGCGCCGGCGACCATGGAGCCCAGGTCCAGCGCGATGACGCGCTTGCCCTTGAGGCCCTCGGGCACGTCGCCCTCGATGATCCGGTTGGCCAGGCCCTCGACGATCGCCGTCTTGCCGACGCCGGGCTCGCCGATGAGCACCGGGTTGTTCTTGGTGCGCCGGGACAGCACCTGAATCACCCGGCGGATCTCCTCGTCGCGCCCGATGACCGGGTCGAGCTTGCCCTCGCGGGCCGCCTCGGTCAGGTCGCGCCCGTACTTGGCCAGGGCCTGGTAGGTCTGCTCGGGATCCGGCGTGGCCACGCGGTGGTTCCCCCGCACGGCGCGCAGCGCGGTGAGCAGCGCGTCCTTCGTGACGCCGATCTGGTCGGCCAGGGCGAGCACGAGATGCTCGACCGACACGTAGTCGTCGCCCAGGTCGCGCCGGTTCTGGTCCGCCGCCTCCAGCACCGCCCGCGCGTCGCGCGACAGCCCGGGCTCCGAGCCGCCCTCGGCGCGGGGCAACCGCGCCAGCTGCTCGTGCACCCGGCTGGCCAGCACGTCGGGGTCGATGCCGACCTGGCTGAGCAGCGGACGCGTCATCGTCTCCTGCTGCTGCAGCAGCGCGTCGAGCAGGTGGGCCGGCGTCAGCTCCGGGTGGTTGGAGGACGCCGCGTGCCCCGTGGCCGCGCTGAAGGCGGCCTTCGTGTTGTTGGTCCAGCGTTCAGGGTCTATCGGCATGCGCCCGCCCCTCTCATCTCGTCGTGCGTTGTCGTTTCGATCACTGCCCCGCCCCCGCACTCCGCCGGTAGGGCACCGGCGACTGGCGCAGCGGCACCAGGTCGCGCCGGTACTGGCGGTGCGTGGCGGCCACGGCCTCGAGGGCCTGGGCCCGCACCTCCACGAGCTCGGCGCGGAGCCGGGCCAGCTCGGACTCCAGCTGGAGCACCCGGCGCACCCCTTCGAGATTGAGCCCGGTCGACGTCAGCTCCTGAATGTGGCGCAGCCGCTCCAGGTCGCGCTCGGAGAAGCGCCGGCTCCCTCCGCTGGTGCGCGACGGGTCGAGCAGGCCCTTGCGCTCGTAGATGCGCAGCGTCTGGGGGTGCATCCCGGTCAGCTCGGCCGCCACCGAGATGACGTAGACGGCCTAGTTGGCGTCGCGGTCCATCCGGCGCTCCGTCATCCGCTCCCTCATGCCGTCCATGACGTAACCCGTCCACCTCGAGGCGCGGCGCCGGCTCGCTCACCGCGGCCAGCGACTCCACCGCCGCCTTCTGCTCGTCGGTCAGCTCGGTCGGCACCACGACCTCGACCTTGACCATCAGGTCGCCCGTGTTCTTCCCGTTGCGGCCCGACCCGGCGGGGACGCCGCGGCCGCGCACGCGCAGCACCTTGCCGGACTGCGTGCCCGGCGGCACCTTGAGCGTCACCTTGCTGTCGAGCGTCGGCACCGTGATGGTCGTGCCCAGCACCGCCTCGGGGTAGGTGACCGGCACCGTGATGGTCAGGTTGCGCCCGCTCCGCCCGAAGACCGGGTGGCGCGAGACGTGCACGACGACGTAGAGGTCGCCGGGGGGCGCCATGCCCTGCCCGGGCGCGCCCCGTCCCTTGACCCTGATGCGCTGCCCGCTCTCGACCCCGGGCGGGATCCGCACCTTGACCGAGCGGACCTTCTGCTCGGTGCCGGTGCCGTGGCAGACCGGGCACGGCGTGTCGAACAGCGTTCCCCGCCCGACGCAGTCGGGGCAGACGGTGCTGAGCGAGAACAGGCCCTGGTTGTCGTTGAGGCTGCCGGTCCCGCCGCAGCGCGGGCAGCTGTGCGTCGACGTCCCCGGCGCGGCACCCGAGCCGCGGCAGTTCGAGCAGCGCACCTCCTGGGGCACGTTGACCGAGGTGGTGACGCCGTGCACGGCGTCCTGGAAGGACAGGTGCAGCTGGGCCTCCATGTCGGCGCCCCGCTGCGGGCCCCGCTGCTGGGTGCGCGTCCGCCCGCCACCCCCGAACAAGCCTCCGAAGAGGTCGCTCAGGTCGCCCATGTCCTCCATGCGGAACGTCCCGCCGGCACCGGGCTGGCCGCCGAAACCACCCACCGGGCCCGAGCGCCGCACCTCGTCGTACTCCTTGCGCTTCTCGGCGTCGCCGAGCACGTCGTACGCCGCGCTGATCTCCTTGAAGCGCTCCTCCGACCCGGGGTTGGCGTCGGGGTGGTGCTGCTTGGCCAGCTTGCGATAGGCCCGCGTGATCTCCTTGTCGGTCGCCGTGGGCACGACGCCGAGCACCTTGTAGTAGTCCTTCTCGAACCATTCGCGCTGTGCGGCCACGGGTCAGGTCACCCTCGGACGCGGACCATGGCGGGACGGAGCACTTGGCCCTTCCAGCGGTAGCCCGAGCGCATGACCGCGTCGACCAGCTGCCGGCCGTCGTCGCCCTCCTGGGCCTCGGCCTGGGCCACGGCGTCGTGCACGACCGGGTCGAAGGGGACGCCGGCCTGGTCGACGCGCTCGAGACCCGCCTTGGTCAGGATGTCCATCAGCATGGCCCGCGAGGCGCGCAGCGCCTTGCCGTCCTCGGTCACCTCGAGCGACTCGTTCAGGTGGGCCTCGGCCAGGTCGAGCGTGTCGAGCACGGGCAGCAGCTTGTCGACGAGGTCGCTCGACGCTCGCGCCGACTGCTCGTCCTGCAGGCGCGCCACGCGCTTGCGGTAGTTCTCGAAGTCGGCCTGGGTGCGCTGGAGCGCGAGCAGGTACTCGTCCCGCTCACGCGCCAGCACCTCCCGGGGGTCGGCCTCCTCGGCCAGGGCGCCGGACGGCGCGGCCCCGTTGCCGTGGCCGTTGCCGTCTCCGTTCCCGTCGGGGTGGCCCTTGCCGTGCGAGGCGGCCGCGGCGGCGGCTGCGTCGGCAGCCTCCTCCGCCGCGTCGGCCTCAGAGAAGGCGCGCTCCTCCTCGGGCATGGCCTCGTCGCCGAAGCTCATTGCTCATCGACGATCTCGGCGTCGACGACGTCGTCGTCCGAACCACCCTCGGGGGCACCCTCGCCGCCGGCTCCGCCGTCGGGACCGGCACCGCCGCCCGGCTGCGAGGCCGAGGCCGACGCCTGCTCGTACAGGCGCTGGCTGAAGCTCTGGGACACGCCGACCAGCTTCTCGGTCGCGTCCTTGATGCCCTCCAGCGAGGTCCCGGCCAGTGCGTCCTTCAGACCCTTGAGGGCCGACTCCACGTCGTCCTTCTCGGTGCCCTCGAACTTCTCGCCCTGGTCCCTGAGCAGCTTCTCGGTCTGGTACACGAGGGTGTCCGCGGTGTTGCGCACCTCGGCCTCCTCGCGACGCTGGCGGTCGTCCTCGGCGTGGGCCTCGGCGTCGCGCACCATGCGGTCGATGTCGTCCTTGGCCAGTGAGGACTGGCCGGTGATCGTCATCGACTGCTCCTTGCCCGTCGCCTTGTCCTGGGCGGACACGTGCACGATGCCGTTGGCGTCGATGTCGAAGGTGACCTCGATCTGCGGGATCCCCCGCGGTGCCGGCGGCAGGTCGACCAGCTGGAACTTGCCGAGCGTCTTGTTGTACATCGCCATCTCGCGCTCACCCTGGAGCACGTGGATCTCGACCGACGGCTGGTTGTCCTCGGCCGTGGTGAAGATCTCCGACCGCTTGGTCGG
>PMPX01000209.1:0-9824 GCA_003169235.1 Acidimicrobiaceae bacterium
GTCGAGGCGGTCAACGGGGTGGGGCCGAGCGTGGCCAGCAACGAGAAGTCGGCCACGCCGGAGGGGACGACATCGACCAACAACCTCAAGGTCCAGTTGCTGGCGCTCCCGACCTTCCTCTCGAACGCCCCGAACGCCTACCTGATCTCGGTGACCAACCAGGCCTCGGCCACGACCACTGGGACGCTGACGCTGACGGACGTGCTGCCGGCCGGTCTCACCCTCGAGGGGTCGCTGGTGATCCCACCGGACTTCAGTTGCAGCTCGAGCTCCAGGACCAACACCTTGACGTGCACCTCCAAGGGCGCCATTCCGGCTCACGGCGTCGTGTACATCGGCGTGGGGGTGCTCGTGACCGCCCGGGCTGGGACCACGGTGACGAACACGGTCAACCTGACGCCCGTCGGGACGCCGGCGTCCAACTACACCGCCAGTGTCAGCTCGAAGGTGACCGGGCGCTAGAGAAACCGCCGCCACCAGGGACTTGGCGGCAGCCGTGCCAGGATGTCGGGGGGACGATCCCGACATCCTGGGCATGGCGACGGTCCGCCGTCACTCCACGGAGTAGCCGTCCATCCGCGCCAAAATGCGCAGCATGACCTCGTCTGCGCCGGCTCCTATGGAGTCGAGCCGGGTGTCGCGGAAGTAGCGCGAGGTCCAGTTCTCGTCCATGTAGCCCATGCCGCCATGGAACTGCACGGCACAGTCCGCCACCTCGCGCTGGAGGCGGGACCCGAGCAGCTTGCCGATTGTGGCGTAACGGGTGGCGTCCTCGCCCCGGAGCACCGCGTCGGCCGTGGTGCGGGCGTAGTGCTTCAATACGTCGTGCCGGGCCGAGAGCTCGGCCAGCACGAACTGGAGGTGCTGGTTGGCCAGCAGGGGAGCGCCGAACGCCTTCCGCTCGCGCAGGTAGGCCGTGGTGCGTTCCAGAGCCAGCTCAATGGAGCCCACCTGCTTGTAGAACGTGATGAGGCGCTCCGCCTGGAACTGCGCCATCTGCTGTTGAAATCCACGTCCGACCTCGCCGATGGTGTTCGAGACGGGGACGCGGACGTCGGTGAACGACAGCTCGGCGGTGTCGCTGGACCACATGCCGAGCTTCTCGAGCTTGCGCGAGACGACGACGCCCGGGACGGCGGTGGGCACCACGATGAGCGACATCCCGTGGTACCCGGGGTCGTCGGAGGTCCGGGCCAACAGGCACAGCCAGTCGGCCTGGGTGCCGTTGGTGATGTAGAGCTTGGCCCCGTTGATCACCCATTCGTCCCCGTCGCGCACGGCGCGGGTGCGGATGCCCGCCACGTCGCTGCCGGCGTCGGGCTCGGTGACCGCGATGGAGGTCACCACCTCGCCGCGGATAGCGGGCGCGAGATACTGCTCCTTCAGCTCCTCGGAGCCGTAGCGGGCGAGTGCGGGGGTGGCCATCGACATCTGGACCGCCATCGCCATCGGGACCCCGCCGCAGCTGATGCGCCCCATCTCCTCGCCGGCGATGAGGGTGTAGCTGTGGTCGGCCCCCATGCCGCCGTAGGCCTCGTCGTACTCCAGGCCGAGAAGCCCCACGGCCGCCAATTTGGGGAACAGGTCGTGCGCAGGGAAGGTGCGGGCCGCCTCCCACTCGTCGACGTGGGGCTCTATCTCCCGTGCGAAGAGGTCCCGGAGCGTCTTTCGGAACAGCTGATGCTCGTCGGTCTCGATCACCGGCGAACGATACCACCGGCCATTTTTGGGGCCCTCTCGGGCCCATTCCCGCCGCTCTCCGGCCCCCCCTACACTTCGCCCCGTGACGGATGCGTTGGTCGACGTGCAGCACGGCAGTATCCGCACCCTGACGCTCCATTCGCCCGCCAACCGCAACGCGCTGTCGACCCGCCTCCTCGAGGAGCTGGACCGGGCGTTGCGTGACGCAACGACCGACCCCGACGTGAGGGCCATCGTGCTCACCGGGACGGGCCCGGTGTTCTGCTCGGGCGCGGACCTCTCCGAGCGCGGCGTGGCGGCGCCCAACCGCATGCCCGGCATCCTCACCACACTCGTCGAGAGCCCGGTGCCGGTGATCGCGCGGGTGAACGGACATGCCCGAGCGGGCGGGCTCGGCCTGATCGCAGCCTGCGACCTGGCCGTCGCGGTCGAGGGGAGCACCTTCGCGTTCAGCGAGGTGCGGGTCGGTGTCGCGCCCGCCATGATCATGGTCCCGGCCCTGCGCGTGGTCGAGCAGCGGTTCCTCGCCGCCACGATGCTCACTGGCGAGTCGTTCACCGCACACGAGGCCGCCGCCGCGGGGCTGCTCACGGCGGTCGTCGGAGACGAGGGCGCACTCGAGGAGTGGGTCGCGGCGCGGACGGAGTCCGTCCTCCGGTCAGCGCCCGGCGCCGTGCGTGCCACCAAGGCCCTGCTGCGGACGCTCCCGGCTCAGGGGTGGGCCGACGGGCTGGCGTCGGCGGCAACGACCTCGGCCGCGCTCTTCGCCGGCACCGAGGCGGGGGAGGGGATGGCGGCGTTCCTCGAGAAGCGCCGGCCGGCCTGGGACGTGACGCCATGAGCACACCCATCCGATCGCACCTGGCCACGGCGGGTGAGGAGTTCACGGACGACGCGAACGCCATGCGGGCGCTGGCCGAGGAGGTGCGGGCGCTGCACGACCAGGTGCTGGCCGGCGGCGGCCCGCAGTACGTCGAGCGCCACCGGGCCCGCGGCAAGATGATGGTGCGCGAGCGGCTCGAGGCCCTGGTCGACCCGGGTACTCCTGTGCTCGAGCTGTGCCCGCTGGCCGGACTGCACACCGGCGACCCGGTGGGCGGCGGTGTGGTCGTCGCGCTGGCCGAGGTGTCGCATACCCAGTGCCTGGTGATCGCGAACGATCCGACCGTGCGGGGCGGCACCACGAGCCCGACGACGATCCGCAAGCTCCTGCGCGCCATGGACGTCGCCGAGGAGAACCGCCTCCCGCTGCTGATCCTCGTGGAGTCCGGAGGGGCCGACCTTCCCCGCCAGGCCGACGTCTTCGTGCCCGGGGGTGAGCAGTTCCGCCGCCTGACCCAGCTGTCGGCACAGGGGATCCCGACGGTGTGTGTGGTGTTCGGCTCGTCCACCGCCGGCGGCGCCTACCTGCCGGGCATGAGCGACTACACGGTCATGGTCGAGGATCGGGCCCGGGTGTTCCTGGGCGGCCCGCCCCTCGTGAAGATGGCCATCGGCGAGGACGCGGACGAGGAGGAGCTGGGCGGTGCCCTCATGCACGCCCGCACGTCGGGCCTGTGCGACTACCTGGCCCGGGACGAGCCCGAGGCCATCCGCATCGCCCGTGGCGTCGTGGCCCACCTGCACTGGCGACGTCTCGGGCCCGGCCCGGCCGGCCCGGCCGACGAGCCCCTGTACCCGGCGGAGGAACTGCTCGGCATCGCGTCGGTCGACGTGCGGGTGCCCTTCGACGTGCGCGAAGTCCTGGCCCGCGTCCTCGACGGCTCCCGCTTCGAGGAATTCAAGGAGTCCTACGGCGCACAGTTGGTCTGCGGGTGGGGCTCCATCGGCGGCTACCCGATCGGCGTGGTGGCCAACAACGGCATCCTGTTCTCGCCCGAGGCGCAGAAGGGCGCCCAGTTCATCGCTTTGTGCAACCGGACGGACACGCCGATCCTGTTCGTGCAGAACATCACGGGATTCATGGTGGGCACGCGCTACGAGCAGGGCGGCATCATCAAGGACGGGGCCAAGCTGATCAACGCCGTGTCCAACTCGAAGGTGCCGCACCTGACCCTGATGGTCGGCGCCAGCTACGGCGCAGGCAATTACGCCATGGCGGGCCGGGCCTACGACCCCCGTTTCGTCTTCACCTGGCCGAACCACCGGATCGCCGTCATGGGGCCCAAGCAGCTGGCCGGCGTCCTCTCCATCGTGCGCCGCAATGCCGCCGAGGCGGCGGGCCGGCCGTTCGACGAAGCGGCCGACGAGGAGCTGCGCCAGGCCACCGAGCGCCAGATTGAGGAGGAGTCGACGGCGCAGTACGCCACGGGCCGGCTGTGGGACGACGGGATCATCGACCCTCGCGACACGCGGACCGTGCTCGCCATCGCGCTCACCGCGGTGCACTCGGCACCGGTGCAGGGGACCGCGGTCTTCGGGGTGGTGCGGCACTGATGGCACCGGTCGCGCACCCGATCCGACGCGTCCTCGTCGCCAACCGTGGTGAGATCGCTCGGCGCCTCATTCGGGGCGCCCACGATGCCGGCTGCGAGGCGGTCGCCGTCTACGCGGCCGACGACACCGCCAGCCCGCACGTCGGCGAGGCCGACGCCGCCGTTCTGCTCCCCGGTGCGACACTGGCCGAGACCTACCTCAGTCCGGCCGCTCTGGTCCGCGCCGCGCGGTCTGCGGAGGCCGACGCGCTGCACCCCGGCTACGGCTTCCTCTCCGAGAACCCGGCCCTGCCCGAGGCCTGCGAACGGGCCGGCATCGTGTGGGTGGGCCCCCCGCCCGAGGCCATGCGCGTGATGGGGCACAAGGCGCGCGCCAAGGAGGTGGTGGCGCAGGCGGGTGTCCCCGTGCTGCCGAGCGCCGTGATCGCCGCCGGGGCGACGGCGCGTGAGCTCGCCGCCGCCGCCGACCGCGTGGGCTACCCGCTGCTGGTCAAGGCGTCCGCCGGCGGCGGGGGACGGGGCATGCGGCTGGTGCCGGGTCCGGGCGATCTGGCCGACGCCGTGGCGTCCGCACAGCGCGAGTCGGCCGCGGCCTTCGGCTCCGACGAGGTCTTCCTGGAGCGCTACCTCGCCGCGCCCCGCCACGTCGAGGTCCAGGTCTTCGGCGACACCCGAGGGGAGGTGCTGCACCTCTACGACCGGGAGTGCTCGGTGCAGCGCCGTCACCAGAAGGTGGTGGAGGAGGCGCCGGCCGTCCTCGTGCCCGAGGCGACCCGCCGCCTCATGTGGGACGCCGCCGTCGCCGCGGCGCGGACAGTGGGCTACGTGGGGGCGGGCACCGTGGAGTACCTCGTCGACGGCAGCGGCTTCTACTTCCTCGAGATGAACACCCGGCTCCAGGTGGAGCACGGCGTGACCGAGCTGATCACCGGCCTGGACCTGGTCGGCCTGCAGCTGGCGGTGGCCTCCGGCCTCCCACTGCCCTTCGGCCAGGCCGACGTGACGGCGACCGGCCATGCCGTGGAGGTCCGCCTGTGCGCCGAGCGCCCCCGGGAGGACTACCGGCCCACCCCGGGCTCGGTCACGCACGTGTCCTGGCCCGAGGGTCCGGGCCTGCGCACCGACCGCGCCGTGGAGTCCGGCAGCACCGTCAGCCCCGCCTACGACTCGCTGGTGGCGAAGCTCATGGCCCACGGCGGCGATCGCGTCGCGGCCGTTGCCAAATTGTCCCTGGCGCTGCGCACCCTCGAGCTCGACGGTCTCGAGACCAATCGTGACCTCCTCGCCGCGGTGCTCGACGACGATGCCTTCCGGCGCGGCGAGGCGGACATCCACTACCTGGAGCACCGCCCGGACCTGCGCGACGCCGCGCTGCCCGACGCGGTGCGGCGCCGCCACGGGGCCGCGGTGGCGTTCTGCCTGACCGACGAGCGGGCCGCCCGCAGCCTGGTCCCGGTGCCCGCGGCGGGGTGGCGCAACGTCGGGCCCGCGCTCCACGCCGACGAGCTGACCGATGCGGCCGGCACCATGGTGGTGCGTGCCGCCGTGCCCGACCAGCCCGCGCACGTGCTCGTCGACGGCAGGTGGCGGCCCGTCGGCTCGGCCACCACCCGGGACGGCGTGGTCGACCTGGCGGCGGAGGACGGCCTGCGGCGGCGCTACCGCGTGCGCCACACCGTGCACGCGGCCGACGTCAACGGCCCTGAGGGCCAGTCGACCTTTGCGCTGCGCACCGAGGACGACCCCGACGAGCGCGGCGGCATCGCCGGCGAGTGCCGGGCCCCCCTGCCCGGATCCGTGACCAAGGTCCTCGTCGCGGTCGGCGACACCGTGGCCGAGGGCGACGGGCTCGTCGTCCTCGAGGCGATGAAGATGGAGCACACCCTGCGCGCCAATGGCNNACCGGCCGTGTTGCGGGTGGCGAACTGCAGTGGCTTCTTCGGGGACCGCCTCAGCGCGGCGCGCGAGATGGTCGAGGGCGGCCCGATCGACGTGCTGACCGGCGACTGGCTGGCCGAGCTGACGATGTACATCCTCCACAAGACCCGGGAGCGGAGCGGCGGCTACGCGCGGACCTTCCTGCGCCAGATGGAAGAGGTGCTCCCGACCTGTCTCGAGCGCGGGATCACCGTCGTCTCCAATGCCGGCGGCCTGCAGCCGGAGGCATTGGCGGCCGCGGTGGGGGAGCTGGCTCGCCGCCAGGGTCTCGACGTGCGTGTGGCCTCCGTCTCGGGCGACGACATCACGCCGAGGCTCCACGAGCTCCGGGCCGCCGGTGAGGACTTCGTCAACCTCGACACCGGAGAGCCCCTGCCGGTCGGGACGCCCGTCGTCACCGCCAACGCCTACCTCCGGGCGCGCCCGATCGCCGACGCGCTCGCGGCCGGCGCGCAGGTGGTGGTGACCGGCCGGATCACCGACGCCGCTCTCGTCGTCGGCCCCGCGTTGCACGCCTTCGGGTGGGACGACGGCGATCACGACGCCATCGCCGGCGCGGTCGTGGCCGGTCACGTGATCGAGTGCGGCGCCCAGTGCTGCGGCGGCAACTACGCCTTCTTCGAGGAGGTCCCGCACCGGGAGCGCATCGGCTTCCCGCTGGCCGAGGTGCATGCGGACGGCTCGTCGGTGATCACCAAGCACCCGGGGACTGGCGGTGCGGTGACGGTGGGGACCGTGACCGCACAGCTCCTCTACGAAATCGGCAGCCCGCGCTACCTGAGCCCGGACGCCGTGGCCCGGTTCGACACCATTGCGCTCTCCCCGGACGGGCCCGACCGGGTGCGCATCGCAGGGGTGCGCGGCGAGCCCCCGCCACCCACGCTGAAGGTGACGGCCAACCTCCATGGCGGCTGGCGCAACTCCATGACCCTGGCGCTGACGGGGGCCCAGGTGGCCGAGAAGGCGCGCTTCGCCGCCGCGGCCGTGTGGGCCGGGATCCCGGGCGGCCGGGAGGCGTTCGCCGAGACGGCCGAGGACCTCTCGGGTGACCTGACCGGCGGCGGCATGGCCTACCTGCGGCTGTCGGTGCGCGGCAGCGACGAGCGAGCGGTCGGTCGCGCCTTCTCCGGGGCCGTCGTCGAGACCAGCCTCTCGAGCTACCCCGGCACCTTCTTCACGTCGGCGCCGTCGGGGGCGCAGGGCGTCGCCCGTTACTGGCCCACGACGGTCGCCGCCGCCGCCGTCGAGCCGCGGATCGAGTGCGACGGCGAGGCGGTGGTGGTGACGCCCGCGGGCACCGGGCATCCTTCGTACGGGACCGCCCCGGCAGTCGAGACCCCGACGGAGCCGGGCCCCGACGCGGCGCCGCAGGGGCCCGACCTGGTGCGCGTGCCGTTGTGGGTGCTCGTCGGGGCACGCTCGGGTGACAAGGGGGGCGACGCCAACGTGGGGGTCTGGGCCGACGAGCAGGCCGTGGCCGCCTGGCTCGGGCAGCACCTGAGCACGGCTGTGCTCAAGGCGCTGCTGCCTGAGGTCGAGCCCCACCCGGTGAGCCGGTACCCCCTCCCGAACCTGTGGGCGGTGAACTTCGTCGTCCACGGCCTCCTCGGCTGGGGTGTCGCCTCCAACCTGCGGCTCGACACCCAGGCGAAGGGGCTGGGCGAATTGCTCCGGTCCCGCCTGGTCGACGTGCCGGCGTCACTCGTGGCGACGGGCGGGCCGGCGAGGCGCCTCGCCACGGCCTGACGCCGGCCCTGGGGCGGGCGCCCGGGCATCTGGCAGGATGGCGCGGTGGAGACGGTCGCGCGCCTGATCGCCCTCGTCGCAGGCATCGTCATCGTGATCCTGACGGTGTGGAGCGTCTTCACCTCGCTCGTGCTCCCGCGGGCGACGTCCTCGCGCATGGCGCGTGCCCTGGCCCGCATCCTGGGTGGTTCGGCGCGCCGCCTCGCCCCGCGGTTGCCCACCTACGAAGTGCGGGACCGCCTCCTCTCCTTCGTCGGCCCGGGAGCCGTCGTCGCCGTGTTCGGCATCTGGCTGTGCCTCATCCTGCTCGGCTTCTCCCTGATCGTCTGGTGGGACACCGGCGTCAACTTCCTCGAAGCCCTCGGCATCGCCGGCTCCTCGGTGACCACGTTGGGCATCGCCGCGTCCGGCGGGGCCGGCGCACGGACCCTGGAGATCCTGGCGGCCGGTATGGGCCTCGGTGTGGTCGCCCTCGAGATCGCCTACCTCCCTGCCCTGTACAGCGCATTCGCCACCCGGGAGACCGAGGTAACGCTGCTCAGCGCCCGTGCGGGCACCCCGGCCTGGGGCCCCGAGATCCTGGGCCGCCACTTCTGGCTCCAGATCATGGACGAGCTCCCCCCGCTCTACGCCGACTGGGAGCGCTGGGCCTCTGCCGTGTCGGAGAGCCACGCCAACTACCCCGGCCTCATCTGGTTCCGCTCACCGGAGTCGTCGCGTAGTTGGTTGGTGGGCCTTGTGGCGATGATGGATTCCGCTGCGCTGTACCACGCGGTGAGCCCGCAACTGACGCCCCGCCAGGCCAGGCTCTGCCTGTCCATGGGCATCCGTTGCCTGCGCTCCATGGCGGGTGCGCTGCACATCCCCTACGACCCCGATCCGCTGCCGACGACGGGCATCCGCTTGACCAGGCAGGAATTCGAGAGCGGGTTCCGAAGGCTCGAGGAGGTGCATTTCCCGCTCGAGCGTGACCTGGAGGAGTCGTGGCGCCACTTCCAGGGGTGGAGGGTGAACTACGAGCCCATCGTCGACGCCCTCACGCGACTGATCGCGCCGCCGCCCGCTCCGTGGTTCGTCGCCCAGCCCGACATCGGCGCCACGCAGTGGCCGCTCATCCTCAACCGGACTCCCGACGAGCCGCAGGGTGCTCAGACGTTCGGGTCCAGCAAGACCTTCAAGACGCCGTCGGCCCGGGAGTCGAAGAGCTCGTAGGCCTGCGCCGCCTGGCTCAGTCCCATCCGGTGGGTGAAGGTGCCGCCCAGCGCGAGGCGGCCCGACTGGACCAGCGGGACCAGTGACGCCCACGTGCCGGGGATCGGCGCAAAGACGGTCCGCACGGTGAGGCTCTTCAAGAAGACCAGCCCCATGGGGAAGGGGAGCTCCATGGACAGGTTGACGCCGACGATGGAGACCGTGCCGCCCGTGGCGACGCACGACAGGGCGTCCAGCACGGTGGCGTCCGCGCCGACCGCCTCGATCACCGAGTCGGCGCCCCACCCGTCGGTGGCCTCGAGCACCTGTGCCGACCCCGGGGCGTCGCGAGCGTCGATCGGCTCGGCTCCGAGCGCCTCGGCCCGGGCCAGCCGCTCGGGCACCATGTCGATGGCCAGGATCCTGGCCGGGCCGAAGAGCGTGGCGCACTGGAGCGCCATGATCCCGACGGGGCCCAGTCCGACGACGGCCACCGTCGAGCCGGGTCGGATGGAGGCTCGCAGCGCGCCGAGGTAGCCGGTGGGGAGGATGTCCGTCAGCAGGACGGCCTCGTCGTCAGCAACGCCCTCCGGGATGGGGAGAGCGAAGAGGTCGGCGAAGGGGACCGCCATCGCCTCGGCCTGACCACCGGGCAGGTCGGGTACCGTTCCGAACGCGGCCGACTTGCCGGCGCGGCAGACGTTGGGCTGGCCGGCCAGGCACGGACGGCAGAGGCCGCACCCGATCACGCCCGAGACCAGCACCCGATCCCCGGGCCTCACGCTGTGCACCTGCGGGCCGGACTCCGCCACC
>PMPX01000209.1:9839-51685 GCA_003169235.1 Acidimicrobiaceae bacterium
ACGTTCTCGACCCGGATGTCGCGCGGTCCTTCGAGGACGGTGGCTCGCATCCCTGCACGCTATATCGCGGGACTAGACTGCCCTGGGCCAAAAATTGGTCCCGGAAGGCCCCGAACCACATGACGTCCACGCTCGACCATCCCTCGACCATCAGCCTCCCCGAGGTCGTCGACGAGGACATCAGCGCCTTCTTCGAGGTCGAGGACCTGTGGGCCGTGATCGTCTGGAACGACGACGTGACCACCTTCCAGACCGTGATCCGCGCCTTCGTCGAGATCTTCGGGCACTCGGTCGAGCGCGCCGACCAGCTGGCCTGGAAGATCCACCGGACCGGCAAGGCCGTGGCGGCCGTGCGTCCGAAGGACGAGGCCGAGGCCGCGGTGCACGCACTGCACCTGCGCAAGATCTCGGCCACGCTCAGCCGGGCCTAGGCCGCCCCGCCCCGCCCCGCTCGGCCACTTCCCGGACGCCCCCAGCGACACAACCCCAGCGCTGCCCCGGCGCACCCGGCCCATTGAGTGTAGAGTTTGAGCAATCACTCAACCGAGGGAGGTCGAGATGGCCAAGTCGGGGACGTCGAGCAGGGTGGCGGCCAGGGACGCGGACTCGTCCCGATCGGCGGGTACCAGGAAGCAGCTGGTGGAGGCCGCGGTCGAGACGCTCAAGGCCGAGGGCTACGCGGGGACGAGCGCACGGGCCATCGCCGAGCGTGCGGGGGTCAACCAGGGCCTGATCTTCTACCACTTCGGATCGGTGGCCGACCTCCTGCTGGCCGCACTCGACTCGGTGAGCGACCAGCGGATGGAGCAGTACGGTGCCGCGGTCGACGGCATCGGGTCCCCGTCCGAGCTGGTCGACGTGGCGATGGCGATCTTCCGCGAGGATCTCGATTCGGGCCACGTCACCGTCCTCGTCGAAATGATCGCCGGCGCCGCGTCCACACCCGGGCTGGGGCCCGAGGTGTCCGCCCGCCTCGGGCCCTGGTTCGCATTCGCCGAGCACGCCCTGGAGCNNACCCCAGCCGCGCCCTCGCCCTCTTCGACCACGCCAAGAGCCTGACCGGCCTCCTCGACGCGCTCGGCTCGCCACCGCCACAGGGCAAGCCGTGATCGGCACCGCCGCCGCCATGCCGGCGGCCCGGCGGGCCGACACCGGGCTCGACGTGGTGACGGGCGCCTTCAGCTACTCGGGGGCCGCCATGGCGCGGGCGCTGCACGACGCCGGGCGCCGGGTGCGCACCATGACGGGCCATCCCGGACGGGCCCCCCAGGACACGGCGATCGAGGTGCGACCGCTCGACTTCGACGACCCGCTCGGTCTCGTCGCCTCCCTGGCGGGGGCGACCACGCTCTACAACACGTACTGGGTCCGCTTCGCCCGCGGCACGATCGATCACGAGGTCGCCGTCGCCAACTCGAGGGCGCTCTTCCAGGCCGCCCGGCGGGCCGGCGTCCAGCGCATCGTGCACGTGAGCATCACGCACCCCAGCGCCGCGTCGCCCTTGCCGTACTTCCGGGGCAAGGCGCTCGTGGAGAGGGCGCTGGCCGAGTGCGACGTGTCGTACGCCATCGTCCGCCCCGCCATCCTCTTCGGTGGGGACGGCGTGCTGCTGAACAACATTGCCTGGCTCCTTCGGCGGGCGCCCGTCTTCGCCATCGGCGGCCGCGGGGAGTACCGCATCCGGGGCATCCACGTCGACGACCTGGCTCGGTTGTGCGTGGAGAAGGGGACGGAGTGGCACGACAGCGTCACCGACGCCGTGGGTCCGGAGCGCCCGACCTTCGCCGAGCTCGTCCGCTCCATCCGGGACGCGGTGGGCGGCCGGGCACGCCTGGTCCACGTCCCGGGAGTGAGCGTCCCTCCGCTCTCGCGCGCCCTGGGCCTCGTGCTGCGCGACGTCCTCCTGACCGCCGACGAGTACCGGGCCATGGCCGGCGGACTGGCCGACACCGATGGTCCCGCCACGGGGCCCACCGCCCTGTCCGGCTGGTTGGTCCGGCACGGGGACTCTCTGGGGCTCCGCTACGCCAACGAGCTCGACCGCCACTTCGGGACGCCGTGACGAGGTCGTCGCTGCTGACGGCGGGCGCCATGCTCACCTTCAGCGTCGCGATGCTCATTGTCGTCTTCGGCGTCGTCGCCTCGTCGGGCGTCTACGGGTCCCGGATGGCCTGGCTGCTGGGGATCGCGCTGCCCCTGCTGGTGGCGACCGTGCTGCTGGCCCGCACGGCGGCCCGGTCGACGGCCCGCGCCCACGGCGGGCCGTCACCATCACCCGGGCGGCACCCGGGCTCGGGGTTCGGCGCACGCATGGTCTTGGTGGCGTCCGCCGTGCTCCTCGGCATCCCGGTCGCGCTCGCCGGTGCCCTGCTGTCGGTCTATGCCCTTTTCTTCGTGGCGCACGGCGTCAGCCTGCTGCGGTAGCGCACCGGCACGGCACGCCGGGCCGCGACTACTGCGCTGCGTCGGCCCCCTGCTCGGCCTCCAGCCGTGCCGCCAGCCGCGCCTTCACGCCGGGCCACTCCGCCGCGACGATTGAGTAGCGGGCCGAGGTGCGCACCGTGTCGTCCGCGCCGGGACGGTCGGCCCGCATGATGCCGTCGAGCTGCCCGCCGATCCGCTCAATGGCAGCCCGTGACCGCGTGTTGCGCACGTCGGTCTGCAGCGCGACGCGGTGCACCCGCCACACCTCGAAGGCGTGGGTCATCATCAACAGCTTCGCCTCCGTGTTGACCGCGGTCCGCTGCGCCGAGCCGGAGAGCCACGTGAAGCCGATGTCGACGACGTCGGGTACCCCGTGCCGCTGGTGGGTCGCCCCCGGTGGCCACTCCCAGTAGGCGATCTCGCAGAAGCGCGTCGCTCCGACCACCCGGTCGGAACCGCCCGGCCCGGCGCCCCTGCGCACGGTGGCGAAGGCGACGTGGGCGCCCCGGGCCACCTTGGCCAACGCGTCGCGCACGTAGGCCGTCATCTCCTCCGAGCCATCGGGGGTGTAGGTCCACTGATAGGAGCCCCGGTCCTCGGCAGCCGCCTCGACGAGGGCGGGGATGTGGGACTCGGACAGCGGCTCGAGCCGCACGAACCGGCCGTCCAGGGTGAACGGCTCAGGCATGCGCGGCGGGCACCGCGTCCGCCGGAGGCCCCCCGCCCGGACCGCCCGGACCGCCCGGAGACCCGTGGCCTGCACCACCGCCGGTGGGGACGACGAAGTCGCTCTGGCGCACCAGGATGAACCCGCAGAGCACCCCCACGAAGGCCACCACGGCGGCGATGTCCATCAGGTGGTTGATCGTGCTCGAGAACCCGGTGTGATAGGCGTTGAGCAGCGCGTGCCGTGCGGCGACGACGGGGATCGAGGCGGCCACCTGCTGCACCTCACCGGCCGCGAGGGCACCGCGCAGCTGGGCGCCGCCCCGCTGCAGCACCTCGTGCCCGTAGATCGTCTTGTTCAGCGCGGCCGAGGTGTGCGCCACGATCTGGCTCTGGAACACGGCCCCGAGCACGGCGATGCCCGTCGCGATGCCCACCTGCCGGAACGTGTTGTTGGCCCCCGAGGCCATGCCGCTGCGCTGGGGCTGCACGACCGAGATGGCCCCCGAGGCCAGCACCGGGTTGACGGCACCGATCCCCAGCCCGCACACGATGAAGCCGGGCAGCAGCACCGTCCAGGTCGAATCCGCGTGCGTCGTCCCCATCAAGAGCAGGCCGGCCGTGACGGCGAGCATTCCCACGCCCAACAAGAGGCGCGATTGCACCCGCACGGTGAGGCGGCCGGCGAAGAACGCCACGATGAAGGCGAGCAGGGTCAGGGGCAGGAAGCGCACCCCGGCGGCCAGCGGCCCGTAGCCGAGGTCGTCCTGGATGTAGAGCGTGAGGTACAAGAACATGGCGAAGATGGAGGCGGCCAGCGTGAAGGCCACGACCGAGATCCCCACGAAGGCCGGGATCTTGAAGAGGCCGAGGTCGAGCATGGGGTCGCTCGTGAACCGCTCGTTGACGAAGAACGCCACCATGAGGACGGCCGCGCCCACGAGCAGGCCCACGATGCCGGCGCTGCCCCAGCCGAGGTCGTTGCCCCGCACGAGGGCGAAGACGAGGCAGAAGAGGCTGACCGAGAAGGTGATGAACCCCACCCAGTCGATCCGGCGCAGCCGCGGGTCCTTGGACTCCGCGATCTTCGAGATCGTGATGGCGACCGCGATGACGCCGATGGGGACGTTGACGAAGAAGATCCACCGCCAGCCGATGCCACTGGTGATGGCGCCGCCGATCAGCGGGCCGATGGCGACGGCGCCGCCGATGACCGCGCCGTAGATGCCGAACGCGGTCCCGCGGTCTCGCCCCACGAAGGCGCCGGCGATCAGTGCCAGCGAGGTGGCGAACATGATGGCGCCCCCGACGCCCTGGACGGCGCGGGCCAGGTTGAGCATCAGCGGGTCGGTCGAGAGCCCGCACACCAGCGAGGACAGCGAGAAGACGACCAAGCCGATGGCGAACACCTCGCGGCGACCGTAGATGTCGCCCACCACGCCGGCCGTGAGGAGGAAGGCGGCGAGCGTCAGGGAGTAGGCGTCGACCACCCACTGGAGGTCGGAGAAGCTCGCGTGGAGCGACCGCTGGATGTCGGGTAGTGCCACGTTCACGACCGTGATGTCGAGCAGGAGCATGAAGGTGGCCGTGCAGACAGCGATGAGGGTCCACCACTTGCGGTCGAGAGCTGGCATTTTCGGAGTGTATCGACCAGGTCTTCTCCCCCGTACAATGTGTCGTGATCGTCGGATCAGCCCTCACCATCGAAATCGGNNGGGACCGGGAAATCGTCCTTCATCTCCGTGCTGGTGGGCGAGGCGTCCGCGCAGCTGCGCCACCGGGGCAATGTCCGGCTCCTCGGCTCCTTCGGGTACCTGCCCCAGGCCCCGGTCCCCGGCGGGCTCGGCCTCGAGCGGACCGGTTTCTCCCACATCCTCTCGGCCCGCGGGCTCGATGTGCTCGACGACGCCCTCGGTGCGGCCCGCAGGTCGATGGCCGACGACCCGTCCGAGGAGAACATCGAGCTCTTCACCGACCTGCAGGAGCAGTTCCAGTCGAGCGGCGGCTACGAGGCGGAGTCGGTGATGGCCCGCCTGGCCGACGGGCTGGGCCTCCGCCAGGAGCTCCTGCTGGAGGACATCGACGAGCTCTCGGGAGGCCAGCGCCGCCGGGTGGACCTCATGCGCGTGCTGTTCCTGGAGCCCGAGCTGATGATCCTCGACGAGCCGACCAACCACCTCGACCGCTCGGCCAAGCGGTGGCTGCTCGACGAGCTCGCTCGGTTCGGCGGCGCCCTCCTCGTCGTGAGCCACGACCTCAAGCTGCTCGACCACTCCATCACCAAGGTGCTGCACATCTCGAACCAGCGGCTCACCGAGTGGAAGGGCAACTACTCGCGGTTCCAGGCCCAGCACGAGGCCGACCAGTCGCAGCGCGAGCGCGCCTCGGAGCTCGAGCAGCGGGAGATCGCCCGTCTCTCGACCCTGGCCGACTCCATGCGCGCCAGCACGGAGAAGCGGGCCCGCAAGGCGAAGTCGCTCGACAAGCGGGTCGACCGTATGCAGGCGGATCGGACGCAGGTCGACAAGCGCGAGCGCGCCAGCAAATTCAAGCTCCCCACGCCGCCCCGGTCGGGAGCCACGCCCCTGGAGGTGGCGAAGCTCGGCGTCCGCTACGGGTCCAACGAGGTGCTCGCCGACGTCACCTTCCACGCCGGCCGCGGGGACCACATCGTGATCATCGGCCGCAACGGCGCCGGCAAGTCGTCCCTCCTGCGCTGCCTCGCCGGCGTGCAGGAGCCCACCAACGGCGTCGTGGAGCTCGGTGCCAACGTCGAAGTGGGCTACTTCGCCCAGGAGCACGAGCAGATCGACCCGACCCTCAGCGCGCTGGCCAACGTCAGCGACGCCGTCCTGAAGGCCGAGAGGGACCGGCGGGCCCTCCTGGGTTCGTTCGGCCTGCCGTCCAAGGCCGCCGACCAGTTGCCCTCCACCCTGTCGGGCGGCGAGCGGGCCAAGCTCGGCCTGGCGATGCTGTCCGCCGGGGAGACGAACCTGCTGCTGCTCGACGAGCCCACCAACAACCTCGACCCCTCGTCCATCGCCGCGGTCGGCGCCATGCTCGGCGCGTGGCCGGGGACGATCGTGGCGGTCAGCCACGAGCGGGGCTTCGTCGAGGCTCTGCAGCCGACCTACTGCCTCCGGCTCCCCGAGGAGCGCTTCACCCACTGGCGCGAGGAGTACCTCGACGACGTGGAGATGCGGTAACTCGCCCGCCTACGACACCCAGATCTGGGTCGGCCAGAGCACGCCCTCGTCGAAGGCGACGGCCTTGGAGCCCTGCAGCGTCACCGGGTTGGCGAAGTTCTGCACCTTCGGGTTGGCGACGACGGCCCAGGTGTCGCGGGCCAACCACAGGTAGGGGACGTCCTGGGCCAGGTACTGGTTGACCTGCTGGTACGCCTTGACCCGGTCCGCCTTCTCGCTGGTGGTCCGGCCGGCCAGCAACGCCGTTTGAATCTTGGGGTCACTGTTGCGGGCCATGTTGAGCGCCAGGGGCGGCGCCGTCGTCTGTGTGCTGAACCACACGTAGTTCAGGTCGGGGTCGACCGCGCCGAACTGGCGCCACAGCGTGGCCTCGTAGGTGCCGGCGAGCGCGTCGTTGATGATCTCCGCTTGGGCCACGATGCTGATGTTGACCGTCATGCCCGCCTGCTGCCAGGCCTGTTGCAGGAACTGGGCGGCCGCCAGCGTCTCCGGGTCGCTGGTGGACAGGAGGGTGAAGTTGATCGGCTTGCCCGTCTGCTGCGCGACCTGCTTGACCAGCGCAGTCGCGCCCGACGGGTCGTAGGCGGGGTAGGCGGTCTTGGAGTAGTACTCGCTTCCCGGAAGGAAGAGGCCGCTCATCGGGGCGTCGATGCCCTTGTCGATGATCTTGGCGTACTGGGCCCGGTTGATGCTCTTGGCCATGGCGACACGCAGCGTCTTGTTGTCGAACGGCGCGGCGGAGGTGTTGAGCATGACGCACTGCACCGTGGGCTGGCCCACCACCTGCCCGCTGTTGTCGTAGTAGGACCACTTCGTGTTGCCCCGGAACTGGAGGAGGTCGTCGGGGGAGTTGGAGTGCAGCATGTCGATCTCGCCGGTCTCGAGCGCGTCGGCGCGCGAGGAGTGGTTGATGATCGGCTTGTACGTGATGGAGCTCAGGTAGGGGTAGCCCTTGCGCCAGTAGTGGGGGTTGGCCGTGGCGGTCATGTGGCTGTTGGGGACCCAGTCCTGGAAGACGAAGGGACCGGTGCCGACCGGGTTCGACGTGCCGCCGTCGGGGGCGTTGAGCATGGAGGGCGCGGCGACGTAGCCGGTCTGGGCCTGAGCCAGGTAGTAGGGGAACGGGGCCCACGACGTCTTCATGTTGATGGTGACCGCCAGCGGTCCGGTCACCGAGGCGCTGGCGATCTGATCGGCGAAGGCCGGACCGGTCAGGACGGACGTGGCCTGCTTCTCGATGTTGAGGTGCAGTGCGTTGCCGTCGAGCGGCGTCCCGTCGTGGAAGACGATGCCCGGCCGCAGCGTGATGGTGAAGGCCGTGTAGTCCTCGTTCGACGTGATCGACTCGGCCAGGTAGGGCTCCACGCCGCCTGCCGCGTTCACGATGGCGATGGGGTCCATGACGGTGCGGCCGTAGAGGAACCCGCCCTCGTCCCAGCGCGCGGTCGACGGGTTGAAGCCGCTCTCCTCGGTGTCGATGCCGAAGGTGACGGAGCCGCCCCGCTTGGGTTTGGCGCTCGAGATGCCGTTCCGCCCGGGCCCGTTGGTCTGGGCCGCACCGGCGACACCGGCGTCACCGAGTGCGCCGAGCATGGCGGCGCCGGCACCCAGGGCGAGCCCCCCGGCCAGGAACGATCTGCGGTCATACGAGTGCGACATGGCAACCCCCCGGTCTCAATCCCACGTGTGACGACTGCGCTGCGGTGCGACTGCGGCAGGTTACAGCTTCGTGACTGATTTTGGGTGGCGGACTCGAGGGCGCCATTGGGGGCCTGGGGCGGCGGATCGCGGGGCCGGGACGGGAGCCGATTGCTGGTCCCGGCGGGGGGTATGGCAACCTGGTCCCGGACCACACGACGAGAAGGAGAATCGTATGACGATCGCAGTCGGCGACCGCGTGCCCGAGGTGAAGGTGTTCACCTTCGGGGAGAAGGGGCCCGAGGCGACCACCTCGACGGACGTGCTCGGCCACGGCAAGGTCGTCCTCTTCGGGGTGCCCGGCGCCTTCACACCCACCTGCTCCGACCACCACCTGCCGGGCTTCGTGCTCCGTGCCGAGGAGCTGCGCGCCAAGGGCGTCGACAAGGTCGTCTGCGTGTCCGTGAACGACCCGTTCGTCATGGGCGCCTGGGGCAAGGACCAGAACGTCGGCAGCTCGGTCGAGATGCTGGCGGACGGCAACGGCGAGCTGGCCGAGGCGCTGGGCCTGACCATGGACGGCAGCGGGTTCGGGCTCGGGTCGCGCTCACAGCGCTACGCGGCGATCCTCCAGGACGGTGTCGTCAGCTGGTTGGCGGTCGAACCCGGGCCCGGGCTCAACGCCAGCTCGGTCGAAGAGGTGCTCGCCGCTCTCTGAGCCTGGTCGCCCTGGCGCTCGCCGCCGGCGTGCACGGCGATCACGCGGTGCGGCAACCGACGCGGTCGTCCGGCTGCTGCGCCGGAAAGCCGCCTCGCGAGTCCGAATTGCGGTGGAATGGTGTGTGCCGTCCCGCAAGATCGGGATGGGATCGCCGCCCCCGGCATCACAGCAGCCGCGGACGCAGGTCGACCGGGCGCACGCCTGGAGCCAGGCGCAGGGAGGCCGCCCCGTCGGCCCCAATCCCTACCCACCCGGGGGCCGGCCGGGGTCTCCCCACCCAGGGGGGACCGGCGCTTCACATGCAGTCGAGGGGCCGCCCGGCCTTTCCGGGGGTTTGCCCCCTTGTGCCGATGGCACCTACGGGTTAGGATACTGCGTATGCTACCCCGAAGAGAGCAGTCGTGAGCGTCCGCCATGCCCTCCTGGCCCTCCTGAGCGAGGGTCCCAAGTACGGGTTGCAGCTGCGCCAGGAATTCGAGGCACGAACCGGCGAGGTGTGGCCGCTGAACGTCGGGCAGGTGTACACCACCCTGCAGCGGCTGGAGCGTGACGGGCTCGTGGAGTCCGACGACGCCGCCGACGAGGGGCCTCAGAAGGGGTTCCACATCACGTCCGAGGGGGAGGACGAGCTGGACAGCTGGCTGCGCACGCCGCCCGACTTCTCGTCGCCACCCCGGGACGAGCTCGTGATCAAGGTCCTCGTGGCCCTGGGTCTTCCGGGGGTGGATGTGCACGAGGTGGTGCAGCTCCACCGGCGCTACCTGGTCGAGCTGATGCAGCAGTGGACGCGCCTCAAGGAGGACGAGTCCAGGTTCGACCTGAACTTCGCCCTTGTCGTCGATGCGGAGCTGTTCAGGCTGGACTCGCTGATCCGGTGGTTGGACACCGCCGACGGCCGACTGAAGAGAGCGGAAGCGGAGGGCGAGGCGCCGGCCCCGCAGTCGTTCCCCCTCCCCAAGACCCGGCGCCGGGTGGGAGTGAGGCCATGAGCTACCTGGAGTTACGCGACATCTCCAAGGTCTACGGAGAAGGGGCCGCCGAGGTGCATGCCCTGCGACGCATCGATCTCTCGGTCGACGCCGGGTCTCTGGTGGCCGTGATGGGCGCCAGCGGATCGGGCAAGAGCACGCTCTTGACCATCGCCGGCAGCCTCGAAGACCCCACCAGCGGCGAGGTCTACGTGGGCGGCCGCCCCTTGTCGTCGCTGTCACGCAACGGCAAGGCGCAGCTGCGCCGGCAGTCCATCGGCTACGTCTTCCAGGACTACAACCTGCTCGCGGGGCTGAGTGCGGCGGAGAACGTCTCCCTGCCCCTCGAGCTCGACGGCGTGACGGCCCGCAAGGCCCAGGCGGCGGCACTCGAGTCGCTCGCGGACTTCGGACTGGCCGACCGGGCGTCGAGCTTCCCGGACCAGCTATCCGGTGGTGAACGCCAGCGGGTCGCCATCTCCCGGGCTGTCGTGGGCAACCGGCAGTTGCTGCTGGCCGACGAGCCCTCCGGCGCGCTCGATTCCACCAACGCGGAATCCGTCATGCGCCTGATCCTGGCGGCCTGCCATCGCGGCCTGGCCGCCGTCGTGGTGACCCATGACGCCCAGCTCGCCTCGTGGGCCGACCGCGTGGTCTTCCTGCGCGACGGCAGAGTCGTCGACCAGACGCTCCCGGTCGAGGGCCCCGAAGCGGTCCTCGCCCACCTCCCGAACCAATGAGCGTCGGTGTCCGCGAACGGCCGGTCACCGGGTCGGCTCCCGAGCCGACCACCGGCGGCGTCCCGGCCCGCCGGGCCATGCTGCGATGGTCCTGGCGTCTCTTCAAACGCGAATGGCGGCAGCAGGTCCTCATCCTGTTGCTGATCGTCGTCGCGGTGGCGGCCGTCGTGGTCGGCTCGGCCGTCGCGGTCAACACACCGCCGCCGACCAACGCCGGGTTCGGCACGGCCCAGGATCTCGCCACGTTCGACCTGACGCCGACCGGCAAGTCCGCGTCGACCAGCCTGCCGGCCGACGAGGCGCGGATCGCCGAGATCGAGCACGCGGTCGGCACCGTGCAGGTCATCGCCAACGAGACGTTGACCGTCCCGGGCTCGACGCAGACTTATGAGCTGCGGTCCCAGGATCCCCATGGGCCCTATGGCGGCCCGATGCTGGAGTTGTTGTCCGGGCGCTACCCGACCGGGCCGAACGAGATCGCCGTCACCCCGGGGCTGGCGTCCGAGCTCAACCTGCGGGTGGGCGACACGTGGTCCCAGGGCGGCAAGACCGTCGTCGGCATCGTGCAGAACCCCCAGAGCCTGCTCGACGAGTTCGCGCTCGTCCCGCCGGGCCAGGTGACACGCCCCACGCAGCTGAGCGTCCTCTTCGACGCGTCGCCCGACTCGGCCAAATCCCTCTCCTCCCTCTCCTCCTTCATCACGATGCCGGGCTCGAACGCCGGCAACATCGTCAACCCGGCGACCGTCGTGCTGGCGTTGGCGACGGTCGGCATGCTCCTCATCGCCTTGGTGTCGATCGGCGGCTTCACCGTGCTGGCCCAGCGCCGGATGCGATCCCTCGGCATGGTGGAGTCCATGGGGGCCACGGACCGCAATGTCCGACTCGTCTTGGAGGCCAACGGCGTCATCGTCGGCGTCGTGGGCGCCGTCCTGGGCTTCGCTCTGGGGTTGGTGCTCTGGCTGGCCTACCGACCGCACAACGAACAGAGCGCGCATCATCTCATTCCGACCTTCGCCCTGCCGTGGAACGTGATCGCGCCGGCCCTGGTACTGGCGGTCGTTGCCACCTTCTTCGCCGCCGGCTACCCCGCCCGCGCCATCACCCGCGTGCCCGTGGTGAGCGCCCTGGCCGGACGTCCCGCGCCGCCCCGGCAGATCCACCGTTCGCTGGTTCCGGGAGTGATCGCGCTCGCCATCGGATTCGTGATGTTCTCCGTCTCGGGGGCCTCGGGGAGTGGCGGCGGCGTGGTGTGGCTGATCCCCGGGCTCATCGCCCTGATCGTGGGGATCATCCTCGTCTCCCCGTTCTTTCTCGCCCTGTTGGCCCGGATCGGCGGCAGGTCGCCCGTCGCCATCCGCCTCCCGCTGCGCGACATGGCACGGTACCGGGCGCGCTCCGGCTCGGCCCTCTCGGCCATCAGCCTCGGCATCATGATCGCGGTGATCATCTGCGCCGTGGCCGTCGCCCGTTACGCCAACGTGTTCGACTACGTCGGGACGAACATGGCGGCGAACGCTCTGAACGTGTACTCGCCGCCCAGCGTTCCGACCTTCGGACCGAACGGTCAAGAGGGGATCACCACGCCGCCGCCGAGCATCCAGACGCAGGACGCCGCCGTGCATGGCATCGCCGCCGCTGTCGGCGCCACGAAACTCGTCGAGCTCGACAGTCCGGTGGTCGGCTTGCAGAACCCGAGCGCAGGCGGCCGCCAATGGAGCGGACCGATCTACGTGGCGACACCGGCCCTCCTGCGGGCCTACGGCATCAACCCCTCGTCGATCCCGTCCAGCGTGGACATCCTCAGCTCGCGGCCGGGACTGGCGGGCTCGGGCGTGCAGCTCACCTACGGCGGCGGGAAAGGCAACAACGGTCCCGGCAACTACAACCAGTGCACTCCGAACCAGTGCGAGGCNNCCAACAGCCCGATCACCCAGGCCCAGCTGACGAGTGCCAACTCGCTGGCCGCCTCCGCCGACCTGAGCACCGAATCGAAGAACGACGCGCCGACGTCGGCGGAGATCGTGAACTGGGCCACCGTGTTCGGCATCGCGCTCGCCCTCGGTGTCCTTGCCATGAGCGTGGGCCTGATCCGGAGTGAGACCGCGAGCGAGCTGCGCACCCTGACCGCCACCGGGGCGAGCTCGCGTACCCGGCGCAGCCTGACGGCAGTCACCGCCGGTGGCCTTGCCTTCTTGGGAGCGTTGCTCGGGACGGTGGCGGCGTACGTCGGCCTGTTCGGGTGGTTCCGCACGAACAAGTTGGAAGGCGGCGTGTCGGACATCATCAATCACGTCCCGTGGGACAACCTGTTCCTCATCCTCATCGCCATGCCGGTCGTCGCCATGCTCCTCGGCTGGCTGCTGGCGGGACGAGACCCCAAGGGGATCGCAACCCGGCCGATGGAGTAGGCGACCGTGACCCTCCGCACCGACGGTGGGCTGGCGACGAACGAGCCCCCCTCGCCGCCGCCGGGCCGTCTAGTGACCCAGGGTCATCGGATGCACACCCGCTTCGCGGTCCACCTCCTCCTGCTGGCGACCTTCGCCGCCTCATTGGCCACCGTGACGTTGATCACGGAGGGGCTGCCGCATCTCGGCGTGGGGCTGGCGTTCGTGACGCTGGTCGGGGTGCACGTGGTGCAACGCCGTCACACCGCGGCGCGGCTGTTCGCGAACCTGGGGCGCGTCCGTACCTGGTTCCGCCGCCGAGGGCAGCTGGCGTGGTCCGACGTCGTCCTCGCCGTGTTGACCTTGAACGTGCTGGTTTCGGGGACCTACGACCTCGCGTCGGGCAGCCAGGTGATTCTCCACCCACACGACATCGGTGTTCCGTTCCGCGACATCGGGTGGCACGTCCTCTCTGCGCTCGTGCTGCTCGTGTACCTGTGCGTGCACGTCGCGCGCCGCTGGGGCCGCATCCGGCATTCCGCCATTCGCTAGGACTCGAGCGTCACCCCGAATTGATCGGTGTAGAAGGCCAGCGCGGCGCGGCGCTCGCCCGGGTCGAGGCCGAATTCGTCCAGGTCGTAGAGCACCGCGCCGTGGCGGCCCCGCGGGTGTTCGGTCATGAAGGCTGCCATCGCTGCCCTGGCGCGTTCGTCGAAGGGCTGGCAGGCGAGCTCGTAGACCCGCCCGACCATGGCGAGGTCGTCCGCCATGAACTCGTCGAAGTGCACGTCGATCGTCTGCTGCGCCGGCAGGACATGGCGTTCTGCGGCACAGCGGCCCAGCATTCGCTCGAGCCGGTCCCCCCAGTACTGCCCCATGTCCTCGAGGTCGACGTGGTCGCGGGTGAGCCGGGCGGTGTAGGCGATCATGGTCACCATCGACGCCGTGACCGCCACGGGGTCCCGGTGGGTGACCACGAAGGTGGCGTCGGGGAACGTCTGGAGCAAGGTTGGGAATTGCTCCAGGTGTTGGGGTGACTTGAGCACCCAGCGGGTACCGCCCCGCAGCCACTGGAGCACTTGGAGGATTCTGAGCAGGTAGGCGTAGCTGGAAGCCTGGTCGTGCGACAGGTAGTAGTCCCGCCATGTGGGGATGGGTGCGGTGGTCTCGAAGAACATCGTCGAGAAGTCGATCGCCAGCAGCTGTATCTCCTCGTGCGCGTGGTCGACCGTCATCTCGTGCATGCGGTCGAAGTACGGGAGGGCGCTGTGCAGGAACGCGAGCGCCGCCTCCGTGCGCTGTTGGCGGGGGTCCGGCGCGCCGGGTTCGGGTTGCTCGGACTCGGCCAGCACGGGTTCGAGGCTCTCCCAGTAGGGGAGTGACCGCAGGGCGGGGTCGGCGGACATCAGGTTGTGCAGGTGCGTCGTCCCCGTCCGGGGCAGCCCACAGATGATGATCGGGGCGACGATCCGCTCCTCGAGGATCTCGGGGTGGCGTCGCAGGAGGTTCTCCAGGAGGAGCCGGTTCTTCAGCAGTCCCGAGATGAAGACGTGCTGCTGTAGCACGCCCGCCCCGTTGAAGTCGCCCTCCTCCCGCATCGCTCGGCACAGCACCTCGAGGCGCTCCACGAAGTCGTCGGGCCCGAAGTCGTCGAGCCCCGTCTCTGCCACCACTGCACCCATGAGCGATTCCGGCTCCAGGGTGAGCCCGGATCCCGCGTCCTCCATGAAGTCGATGATCGCCCGCGCCTCAGCGCTGAAGCGAGGCTCCGCGAGGTCGTCGATGCGGACGGGCGCGGGGCGCCCGTTCACAGGCTTGTGACCGGCACGACCTCCACCTGTGGATGCTCGGGGGTCTCGGTCGGGAGGAACCAGCGGAACCAGATGCGGCCCTTCCGGTGTCCGGCCGTCGACACCCAGTTGGGATGGTTCGGGCGTCTCGAAGCGATCACGATCGTCCACGATCCGTCGGGCTCGTACTCAATCTGGGCACCGTTGACCGTCACGCGTTCGTAGTCGTAGTTATAGGTGTGCAGGAGCGGGTTCCACAGGCACATGTTCCAGAACACGCACTCGGGGGACCGCCCGCGGATGACCATGGCCTGATCGTCGTCCAGTTCGAATGCGCCCATGGCGTAGGCGGCGTCGCCGGCGGCCCAGCCGAAGGTGGACGTGGGCACCGGGTACGGCGGGTCGATGGTGTTCGGCGGCGCCGGTGGCAGGGGGACGATGCTCGCCTGCTCGCGGAGCCACGTGGTCATGGCCCTGACTCGCCGGGCCAGATCGGCATCGTCGTCCCGGTAGGTGTCGGGCGGGTCGTCGGCCTCAATGTGCCACTTCGCCCGCTGTCCGGTCTCCGGGTCTTCCAGGTAGTCGCGGGTGATGGCGGCCACCGCGTCGGGCTCCAGCCGTATCCAGGCCACGTCGGGTTCCGAGGGCGGGTCGGGCGACACCACGAGGCGGAAGGACCCCCCTTGGCTCCAGCCGGCATCGCGGCTGTTGGCCGAACCGACGATGCGCTCGGAGTAGCGCCCGTCGTTCGGCCCGCCGTAGACGGTCAATGAGAGGTAGACCGCGTCACCGGGCTCAATGGTGACGCGGTAGCTGCGGGTGGGGTCGATGGGCGCAAAGCAATAGAAGGCGTCGGCGTTGTCGCCACCCCACTTCTTGTAGGGGCCAACGATCTCGACGAAGCGGGGCCTGGCGGTGTCGGCCCACAGGTTCACGTCTGCCGCCACCTGGAGGATGGAGAGGATCCATTTGTGCGCCTCGAGCAGGGTGGTCGGATCGTCGGCCAGCTGCTCGACCATACGGGCGTGGGTCACCCCCACCTCGTGCAGCAGCTCGGCGAATGCCGTTTCCGTCTCTGTCGTCATGAGCCCCCCGGTGTGTCGGCGTGGCGCCGATCATAGGGAGACCCGGCGACCGGTGGCCCGAGCGGACCATGAGCTCCGAGCCTGGGCTGAGCCCTGGATCAGGCCCGACGTGGCCGTTCACGCCGAAAGCTCGCCCCCACGCGGCGAGTGGTGTGATGCCGGAGACCACGCCCGAGAGAGGCACCGCCGGTCCCAAATCACCAGGCCTCCGCCTCTGTTCAGGTGTTGCCCGCTCCGACCAGGATTTTCGACCTGGGGATGCCGAGCATCCCGGGGCCCAACATCACGATCGTCAGGACCCCAACGAGCGAAGAGTGTGGATGACGGGAAATCCCTCGAAGTGGTCCCCGGCGGTCGTGATGAAGTCGGCGATGTGTGGCGACGCCATGTGTGTGTCGAGGTCCTCAGGCGACCCCCAGGCCTCGATGGTGACAAAGGTGCCAGGCACTGACTCCGAGGCATACAGATCGTAAGAGATGCACCCGCGGTCACCCCTGCTCGCGACAACGAGCCTCTGAAGAGCTTCTTCTACGATCACCTCTGAACCGGGCTTGGCGGTGATCAGTGCGACGACATCGAGATTGGGCATGCGCCACCCTATTCCCAGGCCACCGCCGGCGACCGGGGCATTGCCTGCCGCTGCCTCTCGTCATGTCCTCAAAGGAGTGAGGCACACGTCGACGCAGTTCCGGATGAACATGTACATCGCACGGTCGGAAGGTGGCACGTTCAGGGTCGTGGAGAACCTGGGCCACATCGACCCGAACGAGTGCGAGGTCTGACTGGGCTGACCAGCGCACCTTCCGGCACGACCCGGGACGCACTGCCGTCGCGCGTGTGTGGGCAAATCCCAACCGGCGCCAACCGACCGAGTCAGTTGGTCGAATTCGGTGGTGCGCCACCCATCTCGGACACGGTGCTCTCGTCCGATTCCCGGTGCACGGGTTCAGCAGCAGGACCCGTGCTGCTCCCGGCAGGGAGCTCATTTTGCGTCCGGCACTGGGTGCATGGGTTCAGCACCTGGTCCCACGCTGCCTGCGGGAGGGCCTTCATCGACTCTGTCGCCCTTCCGCACAGTGTCACGTCGGGCGTCTCCGCGAGGTGCCAGATCCGCACCGCGCCCGCCCCGGTCTGTTGGGTTTGTCCCTGAACCCACACCTCCCTACTTGCCATGTCACGAGAATATTGCTGGCGGCGGCGATCGCAAGTCGTAGGGTGGGCGATTCCGTGCGCCCAACGGGTCTCTCACGACGACCGCCCCTGTCTGAGCTTCCGGTAGAGAGCGGCCGACCAGGATCGAGCTGGCATCATCAGCTTGGAAGGCGCCTCAGGTCATCGTTTGGAACTGGTCGATCTAGAAGAACTCCTGGCAGAGGGTACCGCTGCACTTTGTTGATGCACCGCATTGACCACCATTTCCCGATGACTTGTGGTCTGTTTGTGGTCTGAAATCCGGCGACGTGCTCCGTTCACGGCGGAACTTCGCTCAGCAAGTGGACGAGACGGGTCAAGGACGCCGAAGGCGAGCGAGGAACGGAGCGAAGCGGCGTCCCGGAGCGGTCCTTGACGTGGCGGGAAGGCACCGGAGATCACAATGGACGAAGCCGGCCCCCGAGGGCCGGCTTGGATGCCCATGGAGATCTCCCAGTACAGGCGCTTTGTTCGACGGCTCCTCTGTTGAGTGCAAGGTAACTTGCAATTCGCACCAATGCAAGCTATTTTGTCTAGGTGGAAGGCGATCCGATCGTCGCCGAGAGTGCCTACAAGCATGGCGTCGGCGTCGAGGACATCTTCCACGCATACAACAATCCGATTCGAGTCGAAGAGCTCGATGAGGAGCTGTTCATGTTGGTCGGAGCCAACCGAGCGGGGAGCATGCTTGAGATTGGCGTCGTTGCCACCTTGGACGGTCCAGTCATCGTGCACGCAATGGAAGCCCGGCCCAAGTACCTGAGGTGAGAGCCATGCCACGAACCGCGCAAGAGATCATGAGTCAGGCCGATCACCTGGCGAAGCATTTTGAGGATCACGACCCCGATGCGGCGACTGTACGCGATGCCGCCACTTTGCGAAGGATCCGAAAGGCCTTCCTCCGAAGGGCTGCGTCGGAAGAGGAGCTGCTCAATGCTGTGCTCAGTGCACGAAATGACGGTCAGAGCTGGGGAGCAATCGGAGCGATGCTCGGAACATCAGGTGAGGCGGCCCGACAGCGGTATGGATCACGGGCGAACAAGACCTGACACAAGTGTCTGTGCCTACAGTCCGGCGTTGGTCTTAGCTTAGTAGGGCGCTACTACGACCCAGCGACGGGTCAGTTCTTGAACGTGGATCCCCTGGTGGATGCGACAGGGCAGCCTTACTCCTACACGGGGGACGATCCGGTGAATCTGGTGGATCCGAACGGCCTGGCTCCCTACAACTACACGTTCGATCTGGGCCTCAACAGTATTCCGCCTGCGCAGCTGGCGACCTTTCTGCGTCAAAACTGCTCAACGGTGTTCGCCGTCTCGGGATGTCCCGATAACTTCCAAGTGGGTCAGGAGCTTCCACTGGCTACCCACATCGCAGGATTTACGGAATCGTTTCCTGTCTGTGTGACCAGTATTGGCGCATCTTCATTTACGTTGACAGCGTTACCCGGACATCCGGAGGGTGCGGATAGGACAATCACGTTTACGTTCGAGCAAGGTTCGGATGGTGAGGATCTATTGAACGTTCACACTTCTAGTAATGGCAGTCTTCTTACCAAACCGCCACTTGAGATCCCCGACTTCTTAATTGCAAAATCAACGTGGGCGAGTATGGCGGCTGGGTTTGAATGGGCATACGCTCAGGCGCAGTATCTGAAATCCCAAGGAGAAGTTGGTGACGTGTGACCCAAAGTCATGACTTCGGGCTGCGAGTGCCTCGTTTGAATGTACTTCTGACCGCTGCATTGGGGCTGGCCGCCCTTGTGTTGATGGCTCTCGGATTTGAGATTGCCGTCTCGAACTGTCAAACGAGCGACTACTCGACTGGGTCCGTCCTCTGGATACTCATATATGTGACCTTCGTCGGAGTTGTTCCCTGTGCCATTGCGAGGCCGTGGATGCGACGAGGCTTGGGTCGGATCGCATTGATTCGGAGGGCATCCCTCTATTCGATGGTGATTCAGCTCCTGTTTCTCCCACTCCTGCTCGTGATCGCCATAATGTGACTATGTCCATCGGCAGTCTCTCGTAGCGCAGCACCTTGCTGACCCTTGGTCCTCTGTCGGCGGCGACGTTGGAGAGGCAGCTGTTGCTTTCTAGTCTGGACCAACCTTCCTATCCAGAAGTCGGTGCTACTCAGGACTCTGAACTTCCTTCCGGCTACTGTCACGATCACTACTTGCGGCGGATCGGTGGTCTTGAGAGCTTTGACCGTGCCGTCTGGGGTTTGCGTCACTGGGTGGCCCATCAAGGGGCAGGCGTTCATATTTATCCGAACAATCAACCGATAGCCCAGAACTCGACCGTTCTTGCGATTCTAAAACTTGGTCCTGTTCGGATACTTGCGCCGTGCCGAATCATACGTGTTGTTGATAGCGCCGACGCGTTTGGCTTCAGCTATGGCACGTTACCCGGACACCCGGAACAAGGTGAAGAATCATTCGTTGTGGAGCGACACGATGATGGTGTGGTTTTCACAATTGCGGCCTTCTCAAAGCCGGTGGAGATCTTCGCTCGACTCGGCGGGCCGATTACTCGACTGGTCCAGCGGTCCACTACGGACAGATACGTCGAAGCACTCAACTCCTACACACTGCAGGGAGGGGACGGTTCTCACAAGTAGGGTCATGAATTAGACAAGGAAATCCGGTCCTAGTAGCCGCCGAGCTCGACAAACCCCGAAAGAAGCTGAGCGGTCATCGCCGGGACGACTATCGATCCCCACCGAATGCTCTGTCAAGAATTCGATTGACTACGAGGTCGATCAAATATGCGTCTACCTCATGTTCGTCGCGACGAAGCCCATCGGCAATCCGAACCAGGTCCTCAACCATCGCAACGACTTCGCCGAGGGTGAAGCGAACGGATCCCTCGGACTCAGGTGGCAACGAAAGAAAGAAGGATCAGCCGGCCGTGCGTAGTCGAGCAACGTCTTCTGTCCTAAATGCTCGAACGGCTCCGGGCAATTCAACCGACGAGAGACGACCGTCGCGCACAGCCATGATGAAATCTTGGGGGCCCAGGCCCGACTCGCGGAGCGCGTCTGCAGGCGACAAAAGACCGTCGGGGACGATCTCTCTTCGGGTCACTGCCCGCCGACGAGCTCGCACCACGTTGGGTTGTCCGATGTCACCAACGAGTTCACTAATAGCTCGAGATGAAAGCCCAGCTCGATGGGCATCGACGATGGCGGAGTCTCTGATCACGCGAATCACGTAGTCGTCCGTGCGTGCGCGTTGGTACGCCTCTTCTGCCTCGATCAGACGCTGCCGCGCCGAATCGATGTCGGGGTGCGCCTCTAGCTGGGACATGGCTATATCAGTATGACATACCTATGCCAAGGGGTCGAGAATCCAAGAACGACGGGCCTGCGGCGGCGGTCGTGCTAGCCGCCGATGCCCACGGCGGCTGCGGCGTGCAATCGCGTCACCCGCTATCTGGCGGTCCACTCGGTGACGAGGTCGATAGGCCGCTGGTAGTCCCGAGTGCTGTTGATGTTCCGCCGCAACGCGCGGTTGAGCGAGCGGACGTCCGTACGGGCCAGGCTTCCCGCACGAATGACAACGTCTTCGCAGAGGTAGGCTATGTCGTTCATGCAGCCGAGTACGCTGCGATTCGCGGTCTTGGCGATCAGCAGCTCCTCGGTCCCAAGATCTCCGAAGGTGCCCCGGGGGAGCGCCTCACTGAGGAGCTCCCGCCCGATTAGGTGTTCGACAAGGGCATGGGTCGAGCGCAGGTCGGATGCCCGGACTTCTGGTTCGAAGATCGTGAACAAGGTGTCGGTGTGGGTAAGTAGTAGGCATTTGCGGCGATCGAAGGAGAGGAGATTCGCGTACCAGTCACTGCCGTCCGGATTCGTAGTCGCCAGCTGCTCTGGACGGATCACGTCGAGCAGCTTCTTCGTGCATCGAAGGATCATCTGTCGATCGTAGGTGCTCGCGCCTCGGCGGGGGTCGGACCGACAACGCGGTCGTATTCGTGGAGAGAGTCACTGGGCGATGAGTGTGTTGGACTCGTTCGGAACCTGCGAGGGGCGTATCGACGCGGCATCACTTCGAGCGGAGGTGGAGCAGCAGCTTCAGGACCACCGCTGAGCCTCTTTCGTCGTTCGAATCGTAACAACCGCTTACTTCTAGACGAACTCGGTCTCAGTCGATTCGAGTGATCAACATCCATCGCTCGTATGTCACCGCGATGAACTCCACGGTCACATTGATCTGCACAATCCAGTATCGGTAACGGTAACCCTCTTCGAGTTCGCTCAGCCAGGCATTTTCCGGGGGGCCCGACTCGACGCATGTGGCGATCCAACTGTGAAGACCGACGATGACGTCGAATGGACGCCCTTCGGCCCAGCGGTCAACGTCGACGGCACGATCGAATCGGACCGTCCAGCTGTTCACTTCGTTGATTTGATCCTTGCTTCCAACGCAGACAGGACCTCATCGGCGGGAACCCCCTGCTCCCACGCCTCGGCTTCGCGGTCGAACTGCTGTCGCATCAACGCCTCTCGAGCCTCGATCTCGGCCTCGGTCCTCTGTGCTTCGTGAGCGTGGGTCACGCCTCTATGGTAGCGACGCCTCGATCTGACTGTTGTCCTCTGCTCATGAAACCTCTTGAATCACACGCCACCGCCGTGACCTGCGGTTAGCGGCGCCAGAGGATGGCTCAAGAACCGCGGAGCTGCTCGCGGAATGTCTCGGTTGGCGGCTACTACGACCTCATACGGCGTGACAAAAGGCGATTGAAATGTGGCCGTTCGAACTAGTCGAATGCGCAATGCGGAGCGCCTAACCTCAGCTAGAATTTATGACGACAATTTGCCCGGAGGCTACGTTATAGATGAAGTTCAAGTCGTAAAAAGCCTGCACGCCACTATCAAAAAACGAGGGGGACGCCACGAGTGCCTCTGTGCTATCGAAGTCAGGCGTATCCCCGGTTGTATAGGACCAAAACGATCGACTCCGAGGTCTCGGGGTAAAAAGAGACACCTCTATCCCCGAGCGTACCTGAGTGGGGAGCAGGGTTGAAGTTACGCCCAAAATTGTTGGCAACGGATTGGATTGGACGTACATCTCGTCGGAGCCAGAATCGAACCGTGATGGCCCACAATACCGAGTTGATGAGCTAAAGGACCAACAAAGATACGGTAAATCGTTCCAATATCGTAAACCGGTTGCTCGCTGACGGCCCGAAGGTCTTAACTTAATTACCGCCGCGGCGTGATTCGGAATTGGAGCGCCCAGGATTAGTGCTCCTGTGCTCGCCCCTTGCAGTGACGCTCCGTAGTTGATTCTCCACCTTCCTTGGTATGCAGACGGGAGTTCCATTAGAGGGTTGATGAGCGGATCTGATCTTTGTGGGGGACTGATGGACGTTCCAAATATGCCGTCTATTTGTTCTGGTCCGCTCCCAGTGAATGCTGGACAACCGCCACTTGTGGTGCACGAGATTGAGGTGACGTATTGAAAAGGAACATTTGGTATTTCAACTGAGCCGAGCTTGACGGAAGTTCGCGCAACAACCCCCGTCAGATGGACACCGTCGGTGAATGTCACATTGTCGCTCGTTGTACCGACAACGATGGAAGACTTGGTGCCGATCGCCACGTCGTCGTGCAGAACCCGAATACCAACCGAAGCAGTATCCAGAAGAAGCCGAACTGGTCTGTCGTTGCCAAGCTGTACGTCAATTGTGGGCAAGCCACCGCTATCAGACAACCTAAACCACGTTTCTAATGGGACGCGGTAGGTAGCTCCGGAGGCGCCGACTGAACGGTAGGGAAGCACCAATGTCGCCGCAGCTGAGATGGTTACCGTGAGAGCGATAATTCCAACCCTCATACGCGAAGGACTAGAACACGAGGGGAGCGTGCCCTCCCCCGTTGATCTGTGGCTGCCCTTTGGATACTGGCGGACACTGTCTGATAGCACCCGACGAAGGGCCGCTCTCAGATCCTGAGGGGGCATTTGCTATTACTCCTCCTCCATTCGCATATGCGGGAGGAGGTCCCGAATTGATATCTGGATTATCAATTGTAGGTAGTCCATTTTGGTCGCCGGGAACGTGACCGAACATGCCACCAGCCGTAAGCGGAGGAAAATAGTACCTGGGCTGTCCCGCCGCTCCAGAAGCATACGCTTGACCAGGTCCGAGACAGAGCACCACATCCTCTGCGGAACACAAGCCACTGGGATCGGTCACATTCACGGAGTTGTCCCCCGCATAGGCGTAGGGCTGTTCGGTCTCGTCGACCAGCGGATCCACGCTCAGGAACTGCCCAGTCGCCGGGTCGTAGTAGCGCCCAACCGAGAATTCACGCAGGTCATGCCGTCCCGAGTTTGGGCACCTTCGACGACTCTGCGGGGTGCGCGATCGCCTGACTGCACGCTCCGAGATGGCCAAGTTCCGGGTGGCTCCGTAGCGACGGTTCAACCTCTGCGGGCGACGGTGAGGCGCAGTCGGCACACCTCGATTATGGCGTCAGTTGGCCCGCAGGCTTGATTCTCATGAAACAGGGTCGCAGGCTGGGAGCAAGGGGATGATCGGTCTCCGTTGGCGGTCCGGCGGCAGGGTCGGACCTGCCATCGTCCCTCGGCCGGCCGTCGTGAAGGAGGGCCTTCATGACGCCCATCGAAACGGACATCGGCGAGTACTTGATGTGGATGCAGATCCACAACTACGCCCGGACGACCATTGCAGGTCGACGGCGCTACCTCGCCAGTCTGGCCTGCTTTCTTGCCAAGCGAGACATTGACACGAGCGAAGACGTCACCCTGGAGGATCTCCTCGCCTACCAGCATGAGCTCTTCAGTCATCGCAAGCGCGACGGTCTCCCGTTGACGGTTGCCACTCAGGTACAGCGTCTGATCCCGGTGGCTCAGTTCTTCTCGTGGTTGCGCCGCATTGGACACCTGAAGGTCAATCCGGCAGCGGACATGACGATGCCGCGCCCGGACCGGCGCCTCCCTGAGTCCACCTTGAGCGCAATCGAAATGGCCGCCGTTTTGAGCACCCCGGTGGTGTCCAAGCCCCTGGGGTTGCGCGACCGGGCCGTTCTGGAGGTGTTCTACTCCTGCGGCTTGCGGCGCAATGAACTGATCGAGCTTGCGTGTCGGGACGTCGACTACGCCCGAGGCACCGTGTTCGTGCGGTGTGGGAAGGGCGCCAAGGACCGCTACGTCCCCATCGGCGAACGAGCACTGTTCTGGCTTCGTCTCTACAGCGAACTGGTTCGACCTCATTTCGTGACCGACCGTTTCCCCAACCACCTCTTCCTCTCATCGGTCGGAACGCCGCTATGCCCAGATTGGCTCTCACGGTCGGTTCGTCGCTACATCGCTCTTGCCGGCATCGAGAAGCGGGGTAGTTGTCACCTCCTCCGTCACACCGTCGCCACACTCATGCTCGAAGGCGGTGCCGACATTCGCTACGTGGCCGAGATGCTCGGACATACACGGCTGGAAACCACCCAGCGCTACACCCGAGTCAGCATTGATCGTCTGCGGACTGTCCATGCGAGTGCTCATCCCGCCGCCGGACTGGGTGTTGCGATGGCCACGGAGCTGTGCGCCGTCCTACCTCAGGCGGGACTTGGCGTCGCAATGGGCGGAACCTGATCGGTCAGCGTCACCGCTCCGGGCGGATCGCAGCCGCCCGATAGGTTAGACATTGCGATGTCGACCGAGCCCGTGATGCCGGGATCCCGATCCCTCGAACTTCCAGTGGAAGAGCTGGTTCGCCGTGCCCGGCCACTGTCTCCCCACGAGGACATGGTGATCGACGACCTGGACGACGACGAAGGGGCTGCGTTCCTGGCTGTCCTCGAGGGGTGAGCGGCCAGGCCTCCCGGGGTCCGATCGTCATCGACACCGACGTGTTCGGTGCGGACCTGGTCCGACGCTCCCCCTTGGCGGAACGATTCGAGCCGATCATCGTCGGCAGACCGGCGTTCATCTCGCTTCAGACCGCGGCGGAACTGCGCTACGGAGCTCTCCGGCGGGGCTGGGGCGAGACACGGATGGTGGCGCTGGAAGCCAGGATCGGCAGCGCCGAGACCGTGCACACGGGTCCGGAGCTCATCGTCACCTACGCCCAGCTTCGGGCCGACTGTGCACGCATCGGCCATGCGCTCGCCCAGCGTGAGCACGATGCGGATCGCTGGGTAGCGGCCACGGCCGTGCGCCTCGGCATACCGCTCGTGTCCAACGACGGCATCTTCGTCGATGTCCCGGGACTCGCCGTCGAGAGGGCTCTGCTCGGTCACTGACAGGGCTCAGCGCAACGCCATTCGCCGGCCGAGGCGGCGGCGAAGCCGCCGCCGAACGGCCAGGCGTCTTGATCGAGTAAAGAAACTCATCACGAATCCCCGTCTCCGTGGCCCCGTCTCAGTCGCAGAGCGGACTCCGGCGACCTCTTGCTTCATAAGAATCTGGTTGCAGTTTGAATGCCCGCTGTTGTGCGCTGGTGCCCGCTAATGACCGTTGGGGCCCGCTGGTGCGCGTTCATTCGAAATTCGCTGATCGTGCTCGGTACACCGATGCGGTAGAAGGACTCCATGGCAGCGACAGGGGGACATGAGTTCGGCGCAGAGGACTGGGAGATGTTCCGCTCGATCGGGCGACGCATCGACCGCCAGCAGTTCGAAGCGTTCCAGGCGCAGGGTGAGCAGTGCGGCTGGTGCCGCCATCCGATCCGCATCCGTGGGACCGTCATCGATCACGCCGGCGATTCTCCTCGGCTGACGTTCTGGACCGCAGCCTTGCCCGACGGCGTGACCCTGAAGGGGTGTGGAAGTAGGCGTGAAACCCATTGCCCGGCGTGCGCTGCCCTCTATCGAGGTGACGCCCGTCATCTCGTGCGAGCGGGACTCGTGGGAGGCAAGGGCATCCCGGAGTCGGTGGTCGAGCACCCAGTGATCTTTCTCACGCTGACCGCCCCGAGCTTCGGTGCGGTGCACGCCGAGGCGGCGGGTGGACCCTGCCGCCCAGGTTCACCCGCCGCACGCTGTCGGCATGGACGAGCTCGCTCCTGCTCCTCCCGACACGACGGGCGCAGCGACGTCGTGGGTTCGCCGTTGTGCCATGAGTGCTACGACTACGCCGGCGCCGTGCTCCACAACGCCTGCACCCCGGAATTGTGGCGACGGACCATGATCTCCATGCATCGACAGCTGGCCGCCGCGCTCGGGTGCACACAGTCCGATGCGAAGCAGCTGGTGCGGCTGTCCTTCTGCCGAGTCGCCGAGTACCAGCGGCGGGGCATCGTCCACCTGCATGCCGTCATCCGGGCGGACGGTCCCGAGCAGACCCTCCCCGTGGTCAGCCCCGAGCAGCTCGTGCAGGCCGCCTTGCGGGCCGCCAATGGCGTGACGATCGTCCATCCCCGAGGGGCAGCCCGTTGGGGTGAGCAGATCGACGTCCAGGTCCTCGAGCGATCGGAGAAGCAGCGGGCGAAGGCCGTGGCGAGCTACGTCGCCAAGTACGCCACCAAGAGCAGCGACGACTCCGGGGCGCTCGACGTCCGCATCCGCTCCGAATGGGACCTGGCCAAGCGTCGCCTGCCCGCCCACCTGCACCGCATGGCCGAAGTGTCCTGGGAGCTGGGGGGAGTGGCCGCCTTCGAACAGTGGCACCTGCGTCGTCATGCCCACAGCCTCGGGTACGGAGGGCACTTCCTCTCCAAGTCCAAGGGGTACTCGACGACACTCGGGGCCCTGCGTGCCGCCCGGCAGCAGTGGCAGGTGGAACGTGCGCGTAAATCGGTGGAATCCGACGACCGTTCCCTCCATGCCCGGTGGCGTGCGGTCGGCATCGGGTGGGCGAACGAGGGAGAAGCCACCTGGGCCGAAGCGCAGCGCCGGAGAAGGGAAGACGAGAGACGGTGCGCCCTCGAGGACTTCTACAGCCGGGAGCGGCCCGAGTGGCCGGCGTCGGGGGCGGGGGAGCCGTTCTGATGCGGGCAGCACCACTCGATCGGGACACGAACGGTGGCGTAGGGCGAGTCGGCCCCCTGGCCCGATGCGAGTGCGGAAGGACACGGCCCGAGTCCTACGGGACACCCCTGATCGACATTGCCGAACTGGCCCGGTGGCTGGCCACCAGTCAGCGCCATGTCCGCCGGCTCGTCGAGGAGCAGCGGGTCCCCTACCTCAAGATCGGGCACTACGTCCGGTTCGACCCCACCGACATCGAGGCCTGGCTCGACCAGCAGAGGGTGTCGACGGCGGACGGGGAGACAGGAAAGGACGGGCCGCCCTGGGTTCGGCTGTCGCATGGTGCACACGGCCAGGGGCGAAGGCCATCGAGTACCCCAAGGCGTGAGTCTTCGGAGATCGAAGTCGGCGATCCGCCGTGGCTTCGGTACAGGGCGGCGGCAGAAGGGTAGGGGAGGCAGTGTCCAGCATCCGCAAGAAGCCGTCCGGCCGCTACGAGGCCCGCTATCGGGATCCCGGTGGTCGACTCCGGGGCAAGACCTTCCGGACGAAGCGAGAGGCGCAGGAGTTCCTCGACCGGACGGGCACGTCGATCGGCGACGGAGCGTGGCGGGACCCGGCGCTGGCCAAGGTCCGACTGGCGGAGTACACCACCTTGTGGCTCGAGAACCGGCCCGAGCTGCGCCCGAGGACCCGCGAGCTCTACGACGGCCTGCTCCGCCTCCACATCGAGCCGCACCTGGGTGACTGCCGGTTCGGCTCGCTCACCACGGCGGAGATCAGGGCGTGGCACGCGGAGCTCCTGCGGAAGGGCAAGCCCGGCTCGGTGACCGTGGCCAAGGCCTACCGCTTGCTGCGGGGCATCCTGAACGACGCCGTCGAGGACGGACTGCTGGTGCGAAACCCGTGCACCATCCGGGGGGCGGGCGTGGAGCGATCGCCGGAGCGCCCGGTGGCCAGTATCGCCCAGGTGTACGGGCTGGCCGACGCCATCGAGGACCGCTACCGGTTGATGGTGCTGCTCGGCACGTTCTGCGGGCTCCGGCTCGGCGAGCTGCTGGCCTTGCGGCGGGACCGGATCGACGTCCTGCACCGACGGGTGATCGTCAGCGAGCAGGGGCAGGAGCTCGCCGACGGGACCAGGCACTACGGTCCGCCCAAGACGGCGGCCGGCGTCCGCACGGTGGCACTCCCTCCGCATCTCGTCGCCGACGTCGAGGACCACATGCTGCGCTGGGTCGGTCCTTCGCCGACCGACCTGTTGTTCACGGGACCCAAGGCATCGGAGCTCTACCGGGCGACGTTCAACAGCGCATGGGACCGAGCCCGCCGTGCGGTCGGGATGGACGATTTCCACTTCCACGACCTGCCCACACCGGCAACACGCTGGCAGCTGGGACGGGGGCCAGCACCAAGGAGCTGATGGCCCGCATGGGCTACGCCAGTGCCCGGGCCGCCCTCATCTACCAGCACGCATCGGAGGAGAGGGACGTGATGATCGCCGAGCGGCTGTCGGCGATGACCGAGGAAGCGTTGAAAGGCTCCGAGGGGAACGCACGAGACGACGGACCGCGACGTCGCTCAGCCGAATCCGAGCGCAACGGCTGACGACGCAGCAGTTGTGGTCTGTGTGTGGTCTGTAGCGCTGTGCTCGAACCGTCGATGCACACGCAACGGTGCGAGCGCCCACCGCCATCAGGTACTTCGCAGAGAGCGGCCGACCAGGATCGAACTGGCATCATCAGCTTGGAAGGCTGAGGTTCTACCATTGAACTACGGCCGCGAATCGGGGTGCATTCTAAGTCCTCTACTCTCCACTCCATGGACACGCTGTTCGTACGGGTCGGTGGCGATCAATTCTTCGTCGACCTGGTCGACCGGTTCTATGTGGGAGTCGCCGGGGACCCGCTCCTCCGGCCCCTGTACCCCGACGACCTTGCCGAATCCTCACGGCATCTCGCTCTGTTCCTGATGCAGTACTGGGGCGGCCCCCGCACTTACGGCGAGGAACGGGGGCATCCGCGGCTGCGCATGCGCCACGCCCCCTTCGTCATCGGCCCTGGTGAGCGGGACGCGTGGTTGCGGCACATGCTCGGAGCGCTCTTGGACCTGGAATCGGCTTCACGGATCTCCGCGGCCGACGCGATCGAGCTGCGCGACTACCTCGAGATGGCGGCCAACTCGCTCGTCAATTCCCCTTGACCGTCCCGGGTCTTCAGTCCTTGAACTCGGGCTTGCGGCCCTCCATGCGCGCTGCCACTGACTCCTCGAAATTGCGTGTCGTGATGCGGACGAAGAGCTGTGCGGTGCCCTCGGCGTCCATGTGGGACTGCAGGCTGCTGGCGTCGAGGCTGTTCCAGAGCTGTCGCTTCGTGAGCTCGACGCCGGCCCGGCCCCAGCCGTTGATGCGGTCGGCCAGCTCGAAGCACTCCGGCAGCAGCCGGGCGTTGGGCACGACCCTCGAGACCAGTCCGATCCGGTCCGCCTCGGTGGCGTCGATGTCGCGTCCCGTGAGCATGATCTCGGCGGCCCGCGACTGCCCGACCGACCGAGGCAGGAGGTAGCTCAACCCGAGCTCGGCGGCCGTCAGGCCGTTGTTGATGCCCGCCGCCCGGAAGTAGGCGTCGTCGGCCGCGATCCTGATGTCTGCAGCCAGCGCGAGGCAGAATCCGCCCCCGATGGCGGCACCGTTGACGGCTGCGATCACGGGTTGATGGAGTCGCCGGATCGTCGAGATGACGTCGTCCAACAGCTCCATGGAGCGCAGCGCGATCGTCGGAAGGGTGAGGCCGTCCATGTTCGGCATCGTCCCGGGGTTCTCGTGGTCCGCTCCGGAGCAGAAGCCGCGTCCCGCGCCGGTGATGACGACGACCCGTACGCCGTTGTCACTGCCGATCTCGCGCAATGCATCGCGAAAAGGGATCATGACGTCGAAGGCCATTGCGTTCATGCGCTCCGGCCGGTTGAGCGTGACGACGGCGACCCCGGGATGTGATCGGCTGATTTCGGTGAAGGACATGCGCGGCATCGTAGATGCGCGGCGGGCCCTCAGTCGGGGTGTGTCGATGCCGCCGGCGTCGCGTGGTCGGCCCCTCGGCGCAATGGTCCCTCCTTACGGGCGATCCAGCGCAACCGAGCGGCCCGGGCGTCCCAGTCGTAGACGACCGCCGTACCTGCGATGAAGTCGTTGAGAGCGCGACGCTCCCGTTGGTACACAATGCCGAGGAACCCGATCCCGAGCGTGAAGAAGAGGGTGAACCCGAGTCCGAGTGTCCGGAGGACGGCCTGACGGCCGGCGATGGGCGCGCCCTGCCGGGTGACCACCTGCAGGCCCAGGATGGCCATACCCAGTGTCTTGCCGCTGACCGCCCACTGGTACGCAAAGTACAAGAACTCCCAGATCGTCAGAGTGACGAAGCTCAGGAGCTTGTCCTGGCCGAAGGAGTAGGAGTGCCCGGTCACCAGCTTGAGAGCGGCGTTCACGAGCAACACTCCGAGCGTGTAGACGCCCCACGAGGCACCGACGTCGGCCGCGAACGCCACCAGCCGGCTGACCGCTCCGGCGTAGTGGCCCTGACGGCCGACGGTCAGTTCTGCGGAAGGGACCGGGACCGTGGTCACGACGCCACCTTGGGCTCGACCAGGAGGGGCGGCCCGTCGGGCCACGTGGCCGTCCGCCTGCCACGCAGGATCAGCCGGTTGCCCCAGCGCAGAACGAAGTCGTCTAAGCCAACCCCCTGGGCCCGGACGACGTCGAGGACCTCGGTGAGGACCCCGGTGGTCGACCGGGCGATGATCGACCCCAGTTCGGTATGCTCCACGAGGGAGTCGATGTCGACCTTGTCGACGATGGCATTGATGTCGACGCGGTCGATGATCTTCTGGACGTCTACCCGGTCGATGATCTTCTCCACGTCGACCCGCTCGACGATCTTGTCGACGTCGACCCGCTCAATGATCTTCTCCACGTCGACCTTGTCGAGCAGTGCGTCGATGTCGATGGCGTCGACGATCAGTGGGACGATGCGCTCGGCCAGTGCCTGGGCCAGCTGCTCCACCTTCAAGCCGATGGGATTGGGGGTCATCGGGCCACCCGGAACTGTGACATTCCCGCGATCTTCTCACCCCGGGGCCAGGTGCGAGTGGGACATCCATCGGGTACCGTCGGAGAGACGGCAGACGAGCACAGGGAGATCGCACCGTGGAGATCGAGCGCTACGACAACGGAGTGCCCTCGTGGGTGGACCTGGGGAGCACCGACCAGGCCAAGTCCAAGGAGTTCTACGGGAGCCTCTTCGGCTGGAACTGCCCCGAGGGGCCACCCGAGGCCGGTGGCTACTCGGTCTGCGACCTGGGCGGGAGGACGGTGGCGGGGCTTGGCCCGCAGATGAACCCGGCCATGCCGCCGGTCTGGGTCACCTACGTCAACGTGGACGACGCCGACGACACCGTGGCCAAGGTGTCGGCCAACGGCGGCACCGTGTTCATGCCCCCCATGGACGTCATGCAGGCGGGTCGTATGTCCCTCTTCGCCGACCCGGCAGGGGCCGTCATCGGGCTGTGGCAGCCCAAGGAGCACACGGGAGCGCAGGTGGTCAACGAGCCCGGTGCGCTCTGCTGGAACGAGCTCATCACGACGGACCTGGACGGCGCGAAGGCGTTCTACAAAGCGGTGTTCGGGTGGGACGCCGAGGACCAGGGCCCTCCGGGCGGCCCGCCGGCCTACACGGAGTGGAAGCTCGCCGGGAGGTCGGTCGGGGGCATGATGCTGAAGACCCCCGAGATGCCGGCGGAGATGCCGCCGAACTGGGGTGTCTATTTCGCGGTGGCGGACACCGACGCCACGGTGGCCAAGGCGCAGGAGCTCGGCGGCTCGGTGCTGATGGGCCCGACCGATATTGAGCCGGGCCGCTTTGCGGTGCTCGCCGACAATGCGGGCGCCGTCTTCAACGTCCTGCGGCTCAAGGCATAACCGGACGCACCGATGGAGCAGCGTCGCCTCGGACGGACCGGTCACCACAGCAGCGTGGCGGTGCTCGGCGGCGCCGCCTGCTGGGCCGCCACGGTCGAGGAGGCCGGGACCTGGCTGCAGCTCGCGCTCGACCGCGGTGTGAACCATCTCGACATCGCACCGCAGTACGGAGCGGCAGAGTCGGTCGTCGGCCCGCACCTGGCGGCGCACCGGGACGAGCTCTTCATCGCCGGTAAGACCCTTCGGGCCAATCCCGACGGCGTGACCGACCAGTTCGACACGACGCGGCGCCTGCTCAACGCCGAGGTCCTCGACCTCTACCAGGCGCATGCCGTCACCTCGTTGGAGGAGCTCGACCGTCGATCCGCCGCCCTGGAGCGGATCGTGCAGCTGCGAGAGGCCGGCCATACGCGCTTCGCCGGCATCACCGGCCACGACATCGAGGTGCCCCGGGCCCACCTCGAGGCGCTGCGCCGCTTCGACCTCGACACGGTCATGTTCCCCGTCTACCCGGCCCTGTGGGCCCGCCCCGAGTACCGTGAGCCTGCCGAGGAGCTCCTTGCCCTGTGCGTCGAGCGCGACCTCGGGGTGATGGCCATCAAGGCGGTGGCGCGCCGGCCCTGGGCGGACGGCCGGCCCCTGGCCGACGCGGTCGCCGGCAGCCCCGCCACAGCCGACCGGTGGGCGGACTCGTGGTACGAGCCGGCGGCGAGCGACGAGGAGATGGACCAAGGCATCCACTTCGCCCTTTCCACGCCGGGCGTCCATGCGTTCTGCACGCCGGGGGACATCGCGCTGCTGCCCCGGGTGCTCGCCTCGGCCGAGCGCTACAGGCCGATGGCCGACGACGAGCGCCGGGCCGCGGTCGAGGCCATGGCGGCGGAGGAGCTCATCTTCCCGATGCCCCGCTGAGGCTGGGCCGGTCCCGCCTCAGGCTGACTGCAGCGCCGCGATCACCGCTCGGAACGCAGCGTCGTTGCCGCTCTCGGCCGGTGGGGACACGACGATGCCCTGTCCCAGGCCGGCGAAGCGCTCGTGGAGAATTGCGGGCAGCTCGTCGAAGGTGCCGCACGGGACGAGGGTGTCGAGCACCTCGTCGGAGAGCACGCCGGCCAGGTCCTCCCAGCGGTCGTGGCGGATGAGGTCCCGCAGGCGCGGCCCGAGGTCGGCCCAGCCGTAGAGCTCGAGCGTCGGGGCGTACGCCGGGGTCGAGTACAAGAAGGCCAACAGCCGGCGCTGGCGTTCGCGCTCGGCCAGTACGGCATCCACCGTGGCCCCGGTGATCACCGAGGTGCCGATGACGGTCTCGAACCCGGCCGCGCCCAGGTCCCGACCCGCCGTCCGCGCCCCTTCGGCCAGGGCGGGCAGGCACACCTGGCGCAGGTAGAGCGGGTTCGAGTTGGTGGGGTGGCTGACGAAGCCGTCCCCGACGGCGCCGGCCAGCTCGCAGGCCCGTCGTTGCACGCCCCCCAGGTAGATCGGGGGGGCCACCGTCTCTTCGTCCGGCCCCGGGTTGAAGTACGGCTGCAGGCGGGTCACCCGGTAGTGCGGGCTCTCGTACGACGGTGCCTCGCCCGAGGCGAACGAGGCGAACGCAGCCCGGACCGCCCCCACGTAGTCACCGAGGCGGCCGATGGGATCCTGGCCGAAGGGCACGCCGTAACGGTCCTCGATGTTCTGGCGGATCTGTGTGCCGAGGCCCAGCTCGAACCGCCCGCCGCTGAGCTTCGAGATGTCCCAGGCGGCGTAGGCGAGCAGCGTGGGACTGCGGGTGAAGGCGAGCGCCACGCTGGTGCGGACGACGATCCGCTGCGTGTGTTCGGCGACGAGCAGCGCCACGGCCAGCGCGTCGTGCACCGTCTCGGCGACGTGCAGCCCGTCGTAGCCGAGACCTTCGACTCGTACCGCGTGGGCGATGGCATCGGGCAGGCTGAGACGCGGATCCATGCCCGCGTAGACCTTCACGCCGGCGGTCCGCCCAGCCCCGTGCTCTGCTCCCGGCCCCGGGCCACGATGCTCTCGCGTTCCGCGGACAGGCGTGACTGGTCGAAGCGCTCGGCCATCCACTGGCGCGACCACTCGGTCTCGGCCGCGAAGGCCGTCTCGCCGGTCAGAGCGCCGATCTCCTCGTAGCCACGCCGGAGCTCCCGCACCACGTCGGGGGAGAGCGACGCGATGGTCGACGCGAGCTCGCGTGCCCGTGCCAGCAACGACTCGTGCGGCACCACTTCGACGACCAGACCCCAATCGCGTGCCACGCCGGCGTCAATGTAGTCACCGGTGAAGCTCATGCGCCGGGCCCGGTCGATCCCGATGAGCTGGGGCAGGCGGATCGTCATGCCACCCCCCGGCATCACGCCCACCCGGGCATGGGTGTCCGCGAAGCGGGCCCGGTCCGACGCGATGAGAAAGTCACAGCACAGGGCCAGCTCCAGACCGCCGGTCACCGTCGGCCCGTTGATGGCTCCGATGACGGGTGTGGCGTGGGGCGGCATCATCCCGATGCGCCGAGCGGGTTCCCGCTGACGCTCCTGCTGCACCGACCGGAGCTCGGTGGACAGCGATTTGAGGTCCATGCCGGCGCAGAACGCCGGGTCCGCTCCGGTGAGCACCATGCACCCCACGTCCTCCCGCCCGTCGAGGCCGGTGATGGCATCGTCGAGCAGTTGGTGCAGCTCGGCCGAGATCGCGTTGCGCGCCTCGGGGCGGTTGAGAGTGACCGTGGCCACCCGGTCCTCGACCTCGACCTCCACCAGCATCAGCGTTCCCTCCCCATGTCTGCTCTCCTCATGATCGACCACCGGCACGGTGGGCACCAATCCCTCGACGCCCCGTCACCCCAGGCGCATCCACTCGTCGTGCAGGAGGGCGAAGCAGTCGGCGTCGCGCTGCTCGCCGTCGATCCTCTCCCAGCCCCGCAAGGTCGCCTCACGCCCGAAACCACCGGCCTGGGCCGTCCGGGCCGAGGCCGTGTTCCAGGGCTCCACGAAGAGGTGCAGCCGGGGGATGGCCAGCTCTCCGAACGCGAACTCCACCACCGCCCGCAACGCGTGGGCGGCGAGACCACGGCCGCGCGCGGCGGCCACGACCCAGTAGCCGATGGAGGCCCGGCCGCTCTCGATCTCCTGGAGCCACAGCCCGATCGACCCGACGCCCGACGTCGGGTCCGCGTCCTCCGCGATCACGAAGGAGTACCCGTCACCCTGGACGGCACGGTCGTGCTGGCGCTCGATGAACGCCCGCCCCGCGTCATCGGTGTACGTCCGGGGCACCGACGTGATGGAGGGGATCAGCGGGTCCGTGGAGGCCTGGCGCACCATGGCGAGGTCCGAGATCGCAAAGGGGCGGAGCAGCACCGGTGGCGCCGTGAGGTGGGGGACGCGCAACGGAGGCGCGAAGGCGTCGACGTCGAACGTCTTCATCGGAGGGTGTAGTACCCCGGGACGAGGTGGTGCGGCGTGTCCAGGTAGCCCTTCGCTTCGGGGAGGCCGCCGAAGCGGCCGTGGCTCCAGCGCACCTCCATGTGGCCCGCCACCTCGTGCAGCTCGCTCGAGACGCGGTCGCGCACGACAGCCTCCCAGCCGACGCGGGGCTGCCCGCCCGGTTGGGGCTCCATGGCGACGGAGAGCAGCTGGTACTGCTGGCGCCAGTCCCACGACGTGGCGATGCGCAGGCGCAACGACCGGGCCGCCGAGGAACCCAGCACGAAGTAGGGGGCGCTCCCGATGCGCAGGAGCCGCCACACCATGGCTTCGCTGGTGCCGCCACCGGCGTCCATGGCCTCCTCCCAGCGCCGTACCGACGCCCGTGCCACCGCATCCGAGAGGTGGGCGTAGAGGTCCTTGGCGCCCGGGGGCCATCCGGGACGGAGCCATCGCCTGAGCGCGTCGCGCTGCGGAGTCGTCAGGTCGCGAGCACGCTCCGGGAGGTCCCGCGGCAGCGGGGGNNGGTATGGGCGGCGCTGTCGGTCCCCGCGTCGTCGGTCGGCACGTCCCCGCCCCCCAGTCCGGGCAGCGAGACAGCAGCGGGGGAGCGATCGGGACGCGCGGGGTGGTTGCGACGAGCGTGGGACGCCGCGGTCGGCGCCACCCCGTCGCAGCGGCCGGCGGCCAGGCGGACGGTCTCGTACAGCGCCTGGTACTCGGCAGGCGCTACTTCCGCGTACCAGTCCCCAGCGCCAGTGGGCACCTCCCTGGCCACGCGGCTGCTGCGGGCCGGGCCCGCGGCGAGGAGGTGGTCGAAGACGTGCTGTGGCGACACGTTGAACAGGATGTTGGAGAGGTACTTGCAGCTGACGAGGTAGACGTGGTCCACGCGCAGGTCGATGGGCGCCACCTCGTCACCGGGGGCACGGCCCGTCCCCTTCCACTCCACCACTTTGGGGAGGCGCCCCCGCAGGCCGTCGTCGGCGGCGAGGAAGGCCTGCCCGTTGGCCCACGCCGCGTGGAACTCGGCGTCGTAGGCGCCACCCGCCCGCAGCCCGGCCAGGCGCTCCCAGCCCTCGGGCGACAGGCTGTGCATGACCGGCGTGCACGACCGCACCGCCTCGTCGATGCCGGCCAGACCCAGCATGCCGAGCCCGGTCCCGAGCTCGGTCACCGTGGTGCGGTCGCTGGGCACGGGGGAATCCTTCCACGCACGTGAGCCGGCGGGCCGCCTGGCCGCCGCCCGCCCGCCCGACCTGCGTCGATCGCCTTACTCGCCCTTCATCGTCTTCATGGGCGGTTCCATCAAGGTGGTCGGTTCGTGACCGAGCGGCGCTCCTACTCGGTGAAGAGGGGAGTGAGCTGCAGCTCCAGCGGGCCGACGGCGGCGTTGGTGGCGAGATGCAGCTCCGTGCTCTCGTAGACGTCCACCGCGACACCGGTGCGGGCGATGAAGGCGAAGACGGCGTCACCCCACCGCTCCTCGCGCAGCGCTTGGCGCAACGCGGCGCGTTCGCCGGGCGGCAGGTCCCGCCCGGGGGTGGTGGCCACCAGCTGGCAGGCCAGCACCCAGTTCAGCGTGTCGAGGTCCTCGGCGACGAAGACACGCGGGGGATCGTCGCGCACGACCGCGCAGGCGACGACGGTACCCATGCTCAGACCACGCCCATGACTCAGACGGCGCCCGGCGCCAGGTCCGAGTCGGCCCAGAATCCGGCGAGGGGCGACCCGCAGCGACCAGCCGCGTAGGAGGCCAGCCTCGCACGGCCGTCGGGGGAGAGGAGGTCCACGGCATCGAAGATCCCGCCCGGCCCCGGCGCGCGCAGGGCGCGGTCGGCCTCGGTGCCCGAGCGGGGCAGCTGGGTCGTGAGCACCACGAAGGGGGCCACCCCGCGGGCGGCCATGACGTGGGCCCGGCCCAGGGTGCGCCAGACCGTCTCGGAGCGGACCATCCCGCCCCGGTAGGCCGAGTTCGGCCCGGCCACATCGAAGTACCAGGTCCTCCCCGACGCGTCGCTGCCCGTGAAGTCGACGGCCATACCGAGCCCGCGCAGCCTCCGGTTCGGTCGCACGTCGCCGAAGCCGGCAGCCTCGAGCGCGGCCCGTGCCAAAGCGGTGGCCGAGGTACCGTCAGCGCCGGCTCCCGCCACGCCCCCCCCCGCCTGCGCCTCGTCGGCCAGCCGGGTCCGGGCCAGCTCGACGTAGGCCGGGTCCAGGTCGTACCCGACGGCGTCGCGCCCGCAACGGGCCGCCGCCACCAGAGTCGAGCCCGACCCGGCGAACGGGTCGACCACGAGGTCGCCACGGTACGTGTAGAGCTCCATCAGGCGCTGGGGCAGCTCGACGGGGAACGGCGCGGGATGCCGCACCCGTACCGCGCTCTCGGGCGGGATGTCCCACACGTCGAGCGTGAGGGCCATGAAGTCGTCCGCCCCGACGCTGCTCTCGTGGGGCAGCCCGTCGCGCCGGCGCTCCTTGGGGCTACGCGCCCGTCCGAAGCGGCCCTTGCTGGCCACGATGACCCGTTCGGTCACGTCACGCAGCACCGGGTTCGCCGCGGAGCGGAACGACCCCCAGGCGCACGAGCCGCTGGCACCCTCGCCCTTCTGCCAGACGATCTCACCCCGGGGCAACAGGTGCAGGTCGTCCTGGAGGATGGTCATGACGTCGGCGGCCAGGCTGCGGTACGGCTTGCGCCCGAGGTTGGCCACGTTCACGGCGATCCGGCCGCCCGGCTCGAGCACGCGCTTGCACTCGGCGAAGACGTCGCGCAGCAGCGCCAGGTACTCGATGTAGGACCCGGGCACGCCCTCGCGGTCGAGCTCCTCCTCGTACTGCTTGCCGGCGAAGTACGGGGGTGAGGTGACGACCAGGGCCACCGAGTCGTCCGCCACCGCCTCCATCCGGCGGGCGTCGCCACAGAGGCACGACACACCGGGCTCGTGCGCGGTGACGTGCTCGTCCGCGCTCAGTTCGGGGGCCTCGAAGCGGGCGTAGAAGGCGTCCGCGACGTGGGACTCGCGGCGCCCGACGCCGAAGTTGGAGGTGGAGGTCGCGGTGCGACGGCGAGGCGGCATGGATCCGGTCGAACCCTACCGGTCGGGCCGGGAGGGGGCCGTGATCGGGATGGCCGTGCCGACGAGCGCTGGAGCGGGCATGGACGGCACCGTACGGAGCAGCTGTGACACCGGGCGGGAGCCGGGCCTACATCTCATAGACGACGAAGGAGGTGGGGTGCCCGACCTGGTCGTAGAGCGAGCGGGCGCGGCCGTTGTACTCCTGGGTGTGCCAGTAGACGCCGTCGGCCCCTCGCTCGGACCCGGCCTGCCTGACGGCCTCGAGCAAGGCCCTCCCGGCGTCGTGGCCCCGGGCCGCCGGGGCCACGAAGAGGTCCTCGAGGTAGCACTTGGGCTGTCGGGACCAGGTCGAGGCGTGGACGACGCAGTTGGCCATCCCGATGCCCCGGCCGGCGTCGTCGAGGGCCAGCAGGCCGAACAAGCCCTCCGTCCCGGCACAGAGGCGGTCGAACGTGGCCCGGGAGGTGTCATCGGAGAGCTCGGCCCGGTAGAAGTCCAGGTAGCCGGCCCACAGGGCCCGCCAGTCGTCCCAGTCGTCCTCGCGCAGCGCCCGGATGTCGGTCATGGACCACAGCATCCCATGGCCCCGGGGACGGTCCCCGCATCTATGGTTCCGCCATGGCCCCGCCCGGTCCCGGACCCGCCCTCTCGGAGCTCTACGGACGGGCCCAGGCCCGCGTGGTGGCGCTGGTCACGAGCCTCGACGCCGAGCAGGTCGAGGCCCCGGTGCCGGCCTGCCCCGGCTGGAGCGTCCGCGACGTCGTGGCCCACATGACGGCGGTCTCCGAGGACGTGCTCGACGGCCGCCTCAGCGGGCCGCCGACGGAGGAGCAGACCGGGGCGCAGGTCGCCCGGTTCCGGGGACGGCCGCTCCCCGAGGTGCTGGCGCGCTGGGAGGAGCTCGGGCCGAGGCTGGGGGAGGCGATCGACGCCTTTGCCGTGTGGCCGGCGGTGCTGGACGTGGCCACCCACGAGCACGACATCCGGGGCGCCGTGGGCCGGCCGGGCGCACGCGACAACGAGGTCGTCTGGCTCGGGTCCGACCGCCTGCTGACCTGGCTGCGGCCCCGCGTGGTTCTCCGGGTCGTCGTAGAGGACGAGACCTACGGCCTCGGCCTCGAGGAGGGGGAGCCGATTGAGCTGCGGACGGGCCGCTTCGAGGCGCTGCGTTGGCGCATGGGGCGCCGGAGCCGGGCCCAGCTGGCCGGCCTGGACTGGATCGGCGACCCCTCGCCCGTCCTCGACCATCTGTCCGTGTTCGGACCGTCGCCGGTCGACATCACCGAGTAGGCGCGTCGCCGGTCCGTCATGCAGCGCACGTCATGAAGCTCACGCTCGACCTCCACGACATCTACAACCGGGGGGACGACATCGACCGCGCGCTGCGGGGCGTGATCGACGAGGCGATCGCCAAGAAGGCCAAGCTGGTCGAGATCATCCCGGGCAAGGGGAGCGGACAGCTCAAGAAACGCGTGCTGCGCTTCCTCGACCGCAAGGACATCAAGCCGCTCTACCACCGGGTCGAGAAGGACTCGCACAACTTCGGCCGCGTCTTCGTCCACTTCCGGCCCAAGTAGACGGGGCTGGGGAGCGAGCCGGACCCCCGGCGGCCGTCTCACCGTGTATTGCAGCCTTCTGATAAGGGCTTAGTTAAAGAAGGGTAATCCTGTAAGCTTCTTTATATGACTGGATTTACAGAAGGTTCTGTATCCCGAGGGCACGAAGTCCCGATCGTGTGGCGAGGAGTACCGATCCTGGCGTGGGTGCCGACGCCACTGGCCGAGCAGGACCTCACCCTCGGCTCTCGGGCCACCAGGTTGACGGAGCGGGCCGCCGCCGCCGTCGCAGCGGCCGGGAACCGCTCGTCCCATTTTGGGCCGATCGCCACGTTGCTCCTGCGATCCGAGGGTGTGGCCTCGTCCTACATAGAGGGCCTCCGCGCCCCTCTGGCGGACGTTGCCGCGGCCGAGGTAGGCAGCACGCTGAGCGACGCGGCCTCCTACGTGGCCGACAACCTCGGCGCAGTCGTGGGTGCTCTGGCCTCCCCGAGGCGCCCCCTCACTCACGCCGACCTCCACCGCTGGCAGCGCAGGCTCGTGGAGACGGGAGGTGACCTACCCGTGCACATGGTCGGCGCGTACCGCACAGAGCAGTCGTGGATAGGAGGCACTTCTCCCCGGGACGCGGCGTACGTGCCACCGCCGCCTGAGTTGGTGGAAGGACTCATGGACGACCTGGTGTCGTTCGCGAACGACGACACGCTCGACGCCGTCACTCAGGCGGCCGTTGTACACGCACAGTTCGAGGCCATCCATCCGTTCGGAGACGGCAACGGGCGGATCGGCCGCATTCTGATCGGTTGGGTCCTCTCTCACCGGCTCGACCTCACGGTGCCACCACCCGTGAGTGTGTTCATCGCCCGCGATCCCGGGGGATATCTCGCTGGCCTCACACTCTTTCGCATGGGTCAGCTCAACGTTTGGGTCGAGTGGATGGCGACGGCGCTCCAGCGCAGTAGCGACGCGGCGGGCGAACTGATGGAGCGCTGCGAACAACTGACCAGCGAATGGCGGGCGCGCCTGGTCGGTGTGCGCTCGGATGCGGCGGCACACCGGGTGATGGACCTGTTGACGGAGCAGCCCGTGCTGTCGGCAGCCGCAGTCGCCGGCCGCATCGGAGTCTCTGCCCGCTCGGGTCAGTCCGCCCTCGTTACCCTGGCCCGAGTCGGCATCGTCGAGCGCTACCGACCCGAATCCACCGGGCTCGGACGACCCACGCAGTATTGGGTGGCCCCGGAGCTCATAGAGCTCGTGGCCGGGTGGCCCGTGCGCTGACGTCTCACGCCGAACCTTCACGACTTCGACACGCGAGAAGTCGAGATCGACCGCGCTCTGCGGGGCATCGGTGCATGAGACCGCGGGCAGCTGCGAGAATGGCCCATGCGGAGCGAAAGGGGCTTCCACCGCCTGGTCAACTTCAGCGACGCCGTGGTGGCCATCGCGATCACGCTCCTCGTCCTTCCGCTCGCCGACGCCGCGAGCTCCATCGGCAACGAGTCGCTGAGCACGTTCTTCCACGACAACCAGACGAAGATCCTGGCCTTCGGACTGAGTTTTGCGGTCATCGGCAGCTTCTGGTGGGGCCAGCACCAGTTGTTCGAGCGTGTGCGGGCGTACAACGGGGTCCTCGTCTGGGGCATGTTCGTCTGGCTCTTGAGCATCGTGTTCCTCCCGTTCCCGACGGAGCTGATCAGCTCCGCCTCGAAGGGACCCGTCGAGGTGCACGCCCTCTACGTCGGCACCATGCTCGTGACCGCCGGCGCGACGCTGGCGCAGCAGTGGGCCATCGTCCGATGGCCCGAGCTCCAGGAGAAGGCACCCGACGACGTGGTCACCCTCGATGCGGCCGTCATCTCCGTGGTGCTGATAAGCCTCGCGCTCGTCGGCACGATTGTGTTCCCCTCGCTCGGGCTCTGGTCACTCCTGGTGCTCCTGCTGTCCCGGCCGCTCGAGCGCCTGATGGCGGCGAGGCGGCGGGGCACCCGGCCGGCGGCGTCGTAGGGCGAGGGACTCCCTACAGCGGCGTTCGCTCCGCTCCTATCGTTCGTCTCGTTCGTCGTT
>PMPX01000136.1 GCA_003169235.1 Acidimicrobiaceae bacterium
GCCCGTGAAGATCGCCGTGCGCCAGGCCGTCGCCGTGGCGCCGGCACGGGCCATCGCCGCCTACGCCAACCCGGCGTTCTACATCGGGCGGCCGGGCCGGGACGACATCGCGGTGGTGGAGGTCGTCCGCCACGACGACCTGGGCGAGCAGATCCTCGTCGAGGTGCGCTTCGCGTTCACGGGCTCGCTGTCGGGTGCGGTGCGCAGGGTGATCGACCCCGCCAAGATGTCGTGGGTCACCCGGACGGAGGTCCGACCGGCAGACATGCGCACGAGCTGGACGGTCCTGCCCGACCACTACCCGGACCGCCTGAGCGCCAGCGGGAGCTACCGCTTCGAGCCGGGGGACGACGGCCCCGACAGCACGGTCGTGCACGTCGAGGGCGATCTCAAGGTGCACGTGCCGATCGTCGGCCGCTCCGTCGAGAAGGTCATCGTGACGGACCTGCGCCAGTACATCGTGGACGAGGTGACGAGCATTCCGGGGCTGGCGCTCTGACGTTCCGGCCTCCCGGCTACAGGCACACCTTGAGCATCTGCGTCATCCCGTCCTCGATGGCGCCGGTCAGCACGTCAATGTCCTTCGTCGAGTCGTAGTCACCGGTCACGCCGAAGTTGACCTCGCCGTCGTAGGAGAAGATGGCGATGCCGANNTGCGCTGCCCCGCCCTGGTGGCCAGGCGCATCCCCAGGGCCAGCAGCATCGGCGGGGCGAAGCCCGACATGGAGGTCAGCGCCTCCGCAGCCACCGCCTGATTGGAGTCCTTGAGGTCCTTCATCTGCTCGCTGATGGTGTGGAGCCGCAGGACCGGGTCCTCAATGTCCACGGGGAGCTCGGCGAACATCGCCGAGACCTTGTTGGCGAACGTGCCGTCTCCGACGGCCCGGCCCGACTCGTCGCGCGGCCGGACCGAGACCGGCACCAGGGTGCGCACCACTCGTTCGACGTCCTCGTCGCGCGACAACAAGAGCTCCCGGAACCCGTTGGTGATGCAGGCGAGCACCACGTCGTTGAACGTGCCTCCGAGCGCCCGGCGCACGCGCTTGATGTCGTCGACCGACGTCGTGGCCCAGGCGTAGCGCCGGTGCGGGCCCAACGGCCCGTTGAGGCTCGAGAGCGGCGTCGGCCGCACGAGTCCGCTGAGCGCAACGAAGCCCCCGGCCACCTCGAGTGCCGCGTGGGCCATGCGACGGACGACGCGGGCCTGCGCCCGCGCCGCGCGCAGCTGCTCGTAGGGCGAGCGCACGATGTTCTCCAACGCGTCCACCACCAGTTGGAGCCCCGACGGCAACGGTTGGGGCACCCAGTCCGAGTGCTCGGGCTTCGGGGCGTCGGCACTCAGGTCCATGAGCACGGCGAGCAGGTCCGTCCCCGACACCCCGTCGACCAGCGCGTGGTGCGTCTTGGCGATCATGGCCCAGCGCCCGTCCTCGAGCCCCTCGATCACCCAGATCTCCCACAGGGGCCTCGCGCGGTCGAGCTGCTGGGACATCACGCGGCCGACGAGCTTGCGCAACTCGCTCTCGCCCCCCGGGGACGGCAGCGCGGTGTGTCGGAGGTGGTACTCAATGTTGAAGTGCGGGTCGTCCACCCAGACCGGCCGCCCCAGCTCGAACGGGACGAAGCGCACCTTCTGGCGGAAGCGCGGGACCAGGTCGAGTCGGGCGTCGACCATCGCCACGATGTCGGCGTACGGCGGCGGCGGCCCCTCGAAGATCGCCACCGAGGCGATGTGCATGTGGGACACGTGGTCCTCAATGTGGAGGAACGACGCGTCCAGAGGGCTCAATCGATCAGGGCTCATCGACCCTCCCTTCAGGGCAGTTCCGGCCCCGAACGCTACTACCGGGGGTCGCGGACTTCCCGGGGTCAACCGGCGCTGGCCGCGGCGATCGGGGCGCCGAGCGAGGCCAGCAGCGGGGAGCCGTCGATCTGGTCCACGGTCTCCGCGTAGGCGGCCTCGATCACACGGGTGCTGCGGTCCTCCGCCATGGCCCGGAGCCCCATGGCGCGGCGGGACTCGGGGCCGGGTTCCAGGCTCACCACGGCCGTGCCCGCGTCCTCGAGCCGGGAGATCTCTCGCTCCAGCCGGCGGTGCACCGAGCGGCGCAGGAGGCCGTCGGCCCCGTTGGCGGCGCCGCGGGCGGCCGACATCGACGAGATGATGACCACCAGGTCGAGGCCATCGGAGCGCACGACGTCGGCGTTGGTGGCCGAGTGCACGCCACCGTCGACGTACTCGGTCTCCTCAATGGTGACCGGTCGGAAGTAGCCCGGAATGGCGCACGACGCCAGGACCGCCGGGGCCAGCCGTGCCGGCGGTGCGCCGGGCCGGCCGAAGACGACGCGGGCGCCGTCGGTGCGCCGGACGGCGCAGATCCGCAGGCCGTCGGGCCAGTGCCCGCCGATGTGCTCGTCGAGGCCGCGCGCCCGCTCGGAGATGTCGACCTGTCCGCGCGGCATCAGCGTGATGGCGGCCACCTCGGGGCGGAAGGCGAGCGGGCGGCGGGCCGCCCGCGTCAGCAGTGCCGGAGAGGGCAGAGCCCAGGGCCGAAGCAGCGAGCGCACCGACGGGGACGGCAGAGGCCCGGCCTCGGAGGGGAGGATGCGCTGGAGGATGGCACCGCCACGGCGCGAGGTGGGCATCCCGTAGAGGGAGGCCGCCAGGTCGGTGGCGGGCACGCCGACGCGCAGCGCCGCCCCGGTGACCGAGCCGGCCGAGGTGCCGACGACGACGGAGGCGCGGCGCGGGTCCCACCCGGTTTCCCGCTGCAGCGCGGCCAGGACGCCGGCCTGGTAGGCCTGGCCGACGATGCCGCCGGCGCCGAGCACCAGGCCGATGGCCNNCCCCCCCCACGGATGACCCTGATCACCCCCACTTCTTACCTGGTTTGCCCCGGTGTCCACCGGGAGCCCGCCCCAATGTGGCGCCCTGGCTGGGCGGGGTCAGGCCGATTCCCCAGGTGACACGGGCCTGGCAGGTCGTCCGAGCGATCCGCCGGCCACCCACCCCGAGGGGCGGCCGGAGGGCTGCACCGCCCCGGCACACCCGCCGTTACTGTCCGGGACTGACATGGGCGTGACCCGCGACGACCTGCACCGCATTGCGGCGCACGTGCTCGGCCGGCGCCGCTTCGCGGTGAGCGGCCATTTCGGCCTGCGCGCCAGTCCCGGGGGCCTGGCCACCCCGGCGTTCGGCCCCGAGCCCGAGGCCTTGCGTCTGGCCGGTCGCTCGCTCGTCCGCGAGGTGGGCACGCAGTGCCGGTCGATGTCGTTGGACGGCGCCACGCTGGCCGATGCGGCCCGCTTCGCAGGCGCCGACCTCGGTACCGACTTCTCGGCCGGCCCGGCGACGCCGCCGCTGGGTTCCGTCGACACCCCCTTGCAGTTGGACGCCGAGGAGATGGACGGGCTCTTTCGGTGGTTCGACCTCGGATGGCGGGTGCTCGACGCCGTCACCTCGGACGCACCCGTTGCCCGCGGCTGGACGACCGTGCAGCTGTGGCCCGAGCACTTCGATGCCGGCACCGCCGTCGACCTCGGTGCCGGCGGCGGCATCAACCTTGGATTCTCGGGCGGTGACGCCTTCTCGGAGGAGCCGTACGCGTACGTCGGACCCTGGGACCCCGGGCGGCCGGGTGACCCGGGGTACTGGAACGCGCCGTTCGGGGCGTTCCTCCCGCGCTCGCAGGCCGGCGACGAGGACGCGTGTGCGGCCTTCCTCCGCACGGGCCTGGCGCGGCTGGCAGGGAACTAGCGCGTGCCGGTCCCGCTCCCCACCGCCGAGACGGTCAACCTCGTGCCGCCGGACGCGGCAGAGACCCAGATGATCGCCGACGGCGTGGCGTCCGCCGCCTCCGGCCGCGACGGGCTGCTCCCCGTGCAGCGGGCGATCCTGGTGGCGCTGCTCCCGGCCATGACGGGTCATCCGGTGACGTTGACCGATCGTCCGACCGTCACGGCGCGCCAGTTCGCCGAGGCGCTGGCGCGGCGCGAGCTCGGCTTCCGTGCCCGCATGGTGCAGTCGATGCTGCTCTGCGCGCTCGTGCGTCACCCGCTCCCCGACGACGTGGCCGACAGCGTGGCCGCCTACGCGAGCGAGATGGGTGTCCACGACGGGATGGTCGATGTCGCCCGCAAGTTCGCCGCCGGCTCACTCGGCTTGGCCGCCTTCGACTTCGCCCGCAACGGCTACGAGGGCGCGTGGAACGAGCAGGAGGCCTCCGCCGCGGTGCACTCCACCCGGGTGCTGCAGGAGGCCTGGGAAGTCTCCGCGGCGGACCCCGGCCTGGCCGCGCGCTGGTCCTCACTGGAGCACCTGCCCCCGGACTCGCTCGGTCGCAAGGTGTGGGAGCTCTACCAGGCCCGCGGGTTCACCTTCCCGGGAACGCCCGGCTCGGCGCCCCCGCTCCTGGCCCAACACGACTGGGTGCACGTGCTCGCCGACTACGGCACGACGGTGGAGGCCGAGGTGGAGGTGTTCGGCCTGATCGCCCGGGCCAACGACGACATGCGCGCCTTCTCGCTCCTGGCCATGGTGATCTCCCTCTTCGAGACCGGCTATCTCGCCACGGGGGCCGGGCTGTTCGAGGCCTCGCCGGGCCATCTCTCGGCGAGCCCCACCATGGCGGTCCGACTGGCCGACGCCATGCGGCGCGGCGCGCTCTGCCACGACCGCGAGACGGGGTCCGACAGCATCGACTTCCTCCGCATGGACTGGTTCGCCGTGGCCGACCGGACCTGCGAGGACGTCCGGGCACGCGTCGGCCTCGTGCCGAAGTCAGAGGAGGCGGTCGCGGCGGGCTCGGTCGGTCCCTGGGGGCCCGGTGGGATCAGCCCTTTCCAGATGAACGCCGGCCGGCAGCTGGCGGACGCGCGCGGCCTGCCCTACGACGCCCATGGCGCCTCCGTCTGACGATCACGACTCCAAGAAGCGCAGGACCGCCAGCACCCGGCGGTGGTCCTTCTCCGACACGGGCAGGTTGAGCTTGGCGAAGATGTTGGCGACGTGCTTCTCCACGGCGCCCTCGCTGACGACCATGGCGTGGGCGATGGCCGCGTTGGACCGGCCCTCGGCCATGAGCTCGAGGACCTCGCGCTCGCGGGGCGTGAGCGCCGAGAGCGTGTCGGTCCGGCGCGTGGCGCCGAGCAGCTGGGTCACCACTTCGGGATCCAAGGCCGTACCTCCTATGGCGACGCGCTCGAGCGCCTCGACGAAGTCGCTGACGTCGGCCACCCGGTCCTTGAGCAGATAGCCGATGCCGGCGGCGTCGTCGGCCAGCAGGTCGGCGGCGTACCGCGTCTCGATGTACTGCGAGAACAGCAAGATGCCCAGGCCCTCGTGGCGGGCACGCAGGTCGAGCGCCAGGCGCAGGCCCTCGTCGGTGAAGGTGGGCGGCATGCGGATGTCGATCACGGCGACGTCGGGCGGGTTCTGGGCCACGGAGCTGCGCAACGCGTCGGGATCCCCGACGGCCCCCGTGATGGCGAAGCCGCGATCGACCAGCAGCTGGACGAGGCCGTCGCGCAGGATGGCCGAGTCCTCGGCGATGGCGACCCGCAGCGCGCCGACCATCACGCCGTCAGCGGGAGGTCGACGGTGACCACGGTCGGTCCGCCGTGCGGGCTGACCAGGTGGAGTCGCCCGTCCACCGCGTGCACGCGGTCGGTGAGGCCGCTGAGGCCGCTGGACGAGGAGCCGACCCGCGAGAGCTCGGCCCCGCCGAGCCCGTCGTCGCGCACGACGAGGCGCAGCCACGTCCCCTGCTGCGCGCACGAGACCGAGGCCCGGGACGCCTGCGCGTGCTGGGCCACGTTGGCCAGCAGCTCGGCGACGCAGAAGTAGGCGATGGCCTCGATGGCGGGGGTCGGCCGCGTCCGCAGGTCGAAGGTGATCCCGGTCGGGACGGCGCTGCGGGCGGCCAGCGTGGTCAGCGCACCCTCCAGGCCGATGTCGAGCGCAGGCGGGTGGATGCCACGGGCGATGTCGCGCAGCTCGGCGATGGCCTCCTTGGCGCCGCGGTGCGCCTCATCGACGAGCTGGCGGACGCGGTCGAGATCGACGGTGTCGGCGCCCTCGAGCTTCTCCTTGGCCATGCCCAGGCGCAGGGCGAGGGCGACCAGCTGGGCCTGGGTGCCGTCGTGCAGGTCGCGCTCGATTCGCCGCAGCGTGGCCGCCGAGGCGTCGACCGTCTGGGTCCGGGCGTACTCGAGGGTGCGCACCCGGGTGGCCATGGGGTCGGGTCCGAGCAGCGTGCGGATGAGAAGGCGGTCGACGGTGACGAAGCCGCGCGTCACCCAGGGGGCGGCGAAGAAGAAGATGGCGCCGAGAATGAAGACGCCGATCTCGTGGAAGAAGCCCGCGGGCTGGAACCAGAACTGACTGCCCGGAATGAGACCGCGCGCCAGCCCCCAGACCTGGAGGCCCCCGCCATCCCGGTTGAAGAACGGTCCGGTGAGGCAGGCGAAGGCGTCCCACCACAGGCTGACGGCGACGAAGACGCCGAGGATGGTCCAGGGAACTTTCACGGCGAAGTAGGCCACGGCGCGCCAGCCCACCCGGTCACGCAGGGAGGACTGCAGCCACCCCAGGAAGCCGCGGCGACCGGCGAAGGGCTCGGGATCCTCGACCGCCTCCCCGAGCATGGAGCGGGCCAGGCCGCGCTGCCAGCCGCCCATGCCGCGGGCGCTGCGGAGGGACAGGGCGAGGAGGGCCAGGCCGAAGAAGGTGATGGCCAGCACCACGCCGGCGAACATGGTGAAGCCGACGAAGGCCAGACCGATCCCCGCCAGGCCGCCCGACACGAGGAAGAAGGCCAACTCGGACCACGGCCGCTTCGTGAACGGCTCGCGCCCGATGCGCTGCGTCAGGGACTTCAGGAACACCGCGTGCTCCTCGCTGATGGCCAGCGAGAGCTCCTTGCCCCGTATGCGCACGTGCACGCCCGTGTCCCCGGCCTGCTCCGCCATCAGGCGTCCCGCCGGTCGAGGACTGCGGCACCCAGCATCAGGGCAGCCGCGCAGGACGTCACCATGAGCACGGTGCCGATTGTGACCGATAGGTCGCCCGTGTGCTGTGCGACCACCGCCGAGACCGGGTTGCCGAAGATGAACTCGGGCATGTCGAGTGGGGACTTCCCGCCGCGGCGGTCCGCCACCGCCGTGAGGCCGACGCCGCCGGGCGCGACCGGGAACCGAGGATGTCGACGGCACGGCTGCGCCCGTCGTGCTCGGTCAGTCCGTCGGTGACGATCATGGGGGCTGGCTCCCTTCCGCGGCCGCCGGGCCGCTGCCCTGCCAGCATGCGGGGCTCGGCGCTCCGACGGAATGCCGCTAGCGGGCATCCCGGTGCTGGTGCTAGCCCCCGGCCCGGAGCGCGAGGGCGTCAGCCCGCGGCGGGCGACCCGGGCCAGGCCGGGTACGACGGCGCCCGGTCGGGGGGCGTCGGGTAGCTCGTCACCGACCCCGGCAGCGAGAACATCGGGACGGCTCCGTCGGGCACGGTCCCCGCCTTGTAGCGGGCCCCGCCGTTGACGTAGCGCATCAGCCCGCTGCCGGTGACGCCCTCCTCGTCCTGCCCCTTGGCGGTGGCGTCGTACCAGATGAAGGTGTAGTCGGCCGGCGACGAGTAGCTCGGCAGCGGCGCCGCCCCCTGGTAGCCGTAGGCGTCGAGCGGCGTCGTCGGCCCGCCCCCGGCCGGCGGGGCGCGGAAGAGACCGGTCGTGAAGGTGGACGGCGTCAGGTCGGGGCCGGCCAGCTGGACCCCCTCGAAGAACTGCTGGATCGGCGGGATGATCGCCGGCGCCGCCAGCGAGGGCGGTGACGTGTTCGCCCCGTACCACCAGCGGTAGATGCGATCGGCGTCGCCCGTGGCGACCGGAGTGGGGACGCCGAGGCTGGTGACCCCGAAGGCGTGCGACCACTCCGACTGGTCGTAGTAGCGCCCGAGCGCCGACGTGTCGGTCAGGACGATCCCGGTGATGATCCACTCGGGGGAGTAGCCGATGGTGGCGGCGGCCCGGGTGAGGTAGATCGGCATGATGGGATCGCCGGCGAAGATCACGCTGGTGGCCCCCGAGGTCTTGAGCTTCTCGGCGATGGTGGCCGCCTGTGTGGGCAGGGTCGTGAGGTCGAGCGTGTACTGCAGGTCCGTGGGTGAGGCCAGGCGCACGTGGCCCGCCCGCAGCTTCTTGGTGAGCGCCGCCGTCAGCTCGGCGGTGCCGGGTGCGGGAGGCTCGGAGGTCTCGCTCACCACGATGAACTTCCGGGGGACCGTGTGCAGGGACGGGTCGCCGGCCCAGATGGCGGGCTTGTCGTTCAGCTTGGCGATGACGTAGCCGATCGTCTCGTAGAGCGACGTGTCGGCCGTCGGCAGGTTGGCCCACTGGAAGGGGGCGTTGAGCGTGATCTCCCCGTAGGTGCTCGAGTCGCCGCACCCCATGCAGAACACGTGCAGGCGAGCCAGCTCCTCCTCGTAGGCCGAGGTCTGCGCCGGCCCCCCGATGGAGGCGAAGGCATGGTCCTGCTGGGCGACGCTGACGGCGTCGGCATGGGCGGCCACCGGGTCGTCGGCGGCGCCGGTGGCGTTGAACACGATCAGGTTGATGTGGCGCCCGTACGTCTCGTACACATGGTTGAACAGGGCCACGTAGTCCTGCACCGTGGCCAGGCTCTGCGCCGGCGTTCCCGCCGCGCCCTGAATCACCGACGTGAGCCCGCCGGGCTGGGCCTGGTAGTAGACGAGGTTGACGGCGCTACCCGACACGCCGCTCGAGGTGGCGCCCCCGTTGTCGGTGCCCTTCACGACCGGCACGCAGGGCGGGGCGTAGACGCTGGGCATCTTGAGCCGCCCCGTCCGGTGGTCGCACTCGGTGCCCCAGTCGTAGTCGGCCGTCTTCCCGACCTTGGCGGCGGCGGCGTAGGTGAGGGGAACGGTCGAGCGTGCCGTGGCCCGCTGCCCGCTGCCCGACGTCGTCGAGGTGGACGTGGTGCCGTTGCTCTCGTGCACGGTGGCGAGGGTGCCGGCGGCGACGAGTGCGGCCACGATGAGGACGACCGGCCCGGCGATGCGCAGGCGGCTCACCCGCGGCCAGGGCCGGGCGCTCGGTGGCGGCTCCGTGTCGGTCATGGCGGGTCCACCTCCGTCGTGTCCGTCGTGGTCGCTGCCGGACCCGAGCGGGTGAGCGCAAGCGGGTCGGACCCCAGGAACGCCTCACCGACCGCGGGCGACTCGAGGACGTCCCGGGGAGCGCCGCTCGCCAGCACCGCGCCGCGGTCCATCGCCACGAGGCGGTCGGCCAGCTCGGCGATGAACGCGATGTCGTGCTCGACGATGAGCATGGTCGCATCGAGGCGGTCGCGCACGGTGCGCAGCAGCTCCACCATGGCCTCCACCTCGCGTTGGGCCACGCCCGAGGAGGGCTCGTCGAGGAGGACGACCGTGGGCTGCAGCGCCACGACCGCCGCCAGGTCGACGAGCCGGCGGGAGCCCGTCGAGAGCTCGCTCACCAGGTTGTCGGCGAAGCGGCCCAGACCGAACATGTCCATGAGCTCGTCGACCCGCGCCGTGACCGCCGCCTCCGTCCGCACCTGGGCCGGGAGGCGGAGCACGGCGTTGAACGGGTCGCGCACGTCGGTGAAGCGCTCGAGCGAGACGGCCAGCGCGTCCCGCACCGTCAACCCCGAGAAGAGGCGCGAGTCCTGGAAGGAGCGGCCCAGCCCGAGCCGGGCGCGGGCCGACGCCGTGCGCTCGGTCACGTCGAGCCCGCCCAGCTGGACCCGGCCGGTGTCGGGCCGCAGGAAGCCCGAGATGACGTCGAAGAGCGTCGTCTTGCCGGCGCCGTTGGGCCCGATGATCCCGACGATCTCCCCGTGGGCGGCGTGCAGGGTCACGTCCCGGAGCGCGGCGTTGCCCCCGAAGGCGACCGAGACGCCCCGCACCTCCAGCTCGTCGGTCCCGTTCCGGGTGCCGGGTGCGGGCAGCGCCGATGCGCCCAGGGAGTCGGAGGCCTTCTGGAGGTAGATGGACCAGAGCAGCTCGGGGTGCGCCGCCAGCTCGCCGGCCGAGCCGGAGAACCGCACGGCACCCGTCTCCATGACGTAGACGCGGTCGGCCACCGAGACGGCGACGTTCATCGACTGCTCGACCAGCAGGATGGCGGTCCCGGCCCGGCGCATCGACTCGATCGCCCCGAGCAGCTGCTCGACCACGAGCGGGGACAGCCCGAGCGAGAGCTCGTCGATCAGGAACAGCTTGGGGCGGGTGATCGTCGCCATGGCGAGGGCCAGCATCTGCTGCTGACCGCCCGAGAGGTTCCCCGCCCGTTCACCCCGGCGGGTGGCCAGCGAGGGGAAGGCCGCCATCGCCTCCTCGATCATGTCGGCATCGCGCTCGCCCCGCCGCCGGCCCTGCCACGCGGCGGCGCGCAGGTTCTCCTCGACGCGCAGGTTGGGGAAGATCCCCTCCCCGCCGGGCACCTGTGCCACGCCGAGCCGCGCGATCTCGTCCGGCGGCAGGTGGGTGATGTCCCGGCCGTCGAAGACGATGGCGCCGTGATCGGCTTCGACCACGCCGCCGATCGCCCGCAGCAGCGTCGACTTGCCCGCCCCGTTGGTGCCGAGCAGGGCGACGATCTCCCCCTCGTCGACCTCGATCGCCACGTCGCCGAGCACCGTGACGCCGTCGTACCCGACGCTGAGCCCGCGCACGGCGAGGAGTGGCAGCCGGCCGGCGTGGCGGTCCCGCAGCATCTGGGCCCGGGTGCGCATGGAGGTCCACACGTTCTGGACGTCGCGCTCAATGAGGCCGCCCGCGCTGGCCACGATGAGGCCGCCGATGGTGAAGATGGGGACCAGGATCAGCAGCCCGTAGCGGAAGCCCACCGCGTCGCCCAGCGCCCCGACGCTCGGCAGGACCAGGAACCCGGGCAACACGAACAGGGCGCCGATGGAGAAGCCCACCGAGCGCACCCGGGCCGGGATGGCCAGGGAGAGCGAGGCCAGGACGCCCGGGCCGACGATGGCGAGCGAGGCGTCGATGCCGGCGTTGCCGATGAAGGCCAGCGGGACGTTCGGCGCCAGCGCGAACAGGACGGCGAAGGCCGCCGCGATGACCGAGGCCACGGCCAGCATGCGGAAGACGAGGCCGATGTCACGCTTGGCCAGACGGGTGGCGATCACCGCGCCGACGGCCAGGCCGATGAGGTCGAAGACCTGAATCGGCGCGATGAGGTACGCGCGCTGCACGGCGTCGAGGTGGAAGGTCTCCTGGTACTGCAGCGAGGCGAGCGAGGTGAAGCCGGCGATGGCGGCGGCCAGGAAGGGCAGCGCGATGAAGATGCGCCGCAGCACGCCGATCTTCCACACCGTCCGCCAGGCCTCGCCGAGCGACGGCGGCGTCTCGACCGGGATGTCGACGGCACCGTCGCCCGTCTCGCCGGCCGCCCCGGCCCCGCTGTCGGTCACGAGCGCCGGCTCGGGCCCGTCGTCCAGCGGTGCCGGCTCGCCGCGTTCGGAGGCGAGCATCTGCTCGGCCAGCTCCACCTGCTCGTGCCGCCCGCGGGCGGGCTCGCGCAGGCGCAGGCCGATGATGACGACGATCACGATCGGCACGGCGAAGAAGAAGAAGGGCGCGCGCCACGACCAGACCGAGGCCAGCCCGGCGCCGAGCAGGACGCCGACGATGGCGCCGATGCTGATGCCCGAGCGGTGGGCCGAATAGACGCGCGGGCGGACCGGGACGGGGTAGTAGTCGGCCAGCAGCGAGTTGTGGGTGGGGAAGATCACGGCCTGCCCCATGGAGACGCCGACCAGCATGATGGTGGCCACCACGACACCCTGGGACGCGCCGAGGCCGATGGAGAAGCCGGCCCCCACGATCGCCCCGATGAGCGCAATGCGCACCCGGTTGACGCGGTCGGCGAGGACGGCGACGGGGAGCGTGCAGAGGAGCGCGGCGGCGCCGGCGATGGCGACGATGAGGAGGATGCCGGCGTTGGTGAGCCCGAACGCGTCGCGGATGTTCGGGGTCAGCACGTTGAAGGCGCTCTGGGTGGCCTGGTCCAGCAGCTCGATGCCGAAGAGCACGGCCAACGGGAACAGCGTGACCCCACCACCGAGCTTGGCCAGCCGGCTCATGGCGCCAGCACCGGGTCGATGGGGCCGCCGACGCCCGGCGCGGCCGTGCCCTTGTGGCGGGCCAGGGCGTCGAGGGCCCAGTCCCGCAGGTCGGAGCAGAGGCCGGCCAAGCCGCGGGGGAAGAGGATGAGCACGACGAGCACGCCGAGCCCGGCCGGCAGGAGCTGCCAGCTCGGCGGGAGGAAGATGGTGCTGCCCTCGACGAGCGCGGCGCCGAGGATCGCCCCGAGCGCCGAGCCGAGCCCGCCGACGGCGGTCGAGGTGAAGACGAGCAGGCTGACCGGGACCAGGAACGGGGTCTCGACGTACTGCTGGTTCACGACGAGCAGCAGGCAGCCGCCCAGCCCGGCGATGAAGCCCGAGACGCCGAACGCGGTGAGCTTGGCCCACATGACCCGCACCCCGTACCCCGACGCGGCCCGCTGGTTGGCCGGCAGCGCGCGCAGCACCCGGCCGGTCCGGCTGTGGCGCAGGCCGTGCATGGCCACCAGCACGAGGACGAGCACCCCGAGGCAGAGCTCGAACACCGAGGCCTGCGAGGTGATGGCGAGCCCGAAGAGGTAGGGCACCCCGATCTGGCCCTGGGGGATCCAGGAGAACTCCGCCCGCACGAGGAGGTAGCCGGAGGCGGCGAGCGCGAAGGCCAGCGTGGTGACGGCGGCGAACATCCCGTCGAGGCGGAGCGTCGGGATGCCCACCACGACGGCGACCGCCGCCGCCGCGGTGCCGGCCAGCAGCAGGGCCAGGCTCAGGTCCCAGTGCCAGTCGAGCAGTGCCACCGCGCCGACCGTGGCCCCGACGGCGGCGAAGGACATCTGGCCCAGGCTGACCTGGCCGGACCAACCGGTCAGCACGACGACCGAGCAGCCGACGATGGCGTAGGTCACGAGGGCGGAGACGCGGATGAGCTCGCCCGGGCCCATCCACAGCGGCAGTGTGCACGCGGCGGCGAAGGCGACCAGCGCGCCGGCGGGCGTGCCGACCCGGACCTCGGTGAGGTCCTTGGCGGCGGCGGGCAGGTCGCGCACGCTGCCGGCCAGCGACAGCGTCGTCTCGGACTCGCGGTCGTGGTGGCGGGTCAGGAGCTGGCGCACCACGATGGCGGCGAAGACGACGGCGGCCAGGACGGCCAGGCCGAGGGCGGGGTTGGTCGGGTCGTCCCACGCCACCCCCTGCTGCAGGATCCCGAGCGCGACGGCCGACGCGGCGATCACGGGGAGCTCGGTGAAGTTGCCGAGTGCCAGCGCGGCCAGGGCGGTGACGAGCGCGGTCAGCCCGTAGGTCGGGTCGAGCGGGAGGCCCAGGATCGCGGCCTGGAAGAAGATGGAGACGAAGGAGAGCACGCCCGCCACCACCCAGGTGATCGACTGCAGGCGTCCCACCGGGATGCCGAGCATGGAGGCGCGGTCGCGACGGTCGCCCGCCGCCTGCACCGCGATGCCGATGTCGCTGCGCGTGAACCAGATCCACACGCCGGCCAGGCAGGCCAGCGACACGACGACCGCCACCAGGTCGTTGGCGTCGAAGACGATGGGCGCAATGTGCCAGGTGAAGTGCCAGGGGAAGGTCACCACCGCGCTGGCAATGGGCGTCTGGCCCCACAGGCGCGGGATCAGCAGGCTGAGGACGACCAGCAGCTGGGAGAGCCCGATGGTGGCCACGGTCAGGATGAGGCGGGGCGAGCGCCGGAAGCGCCGGACCACGAGGAACTCGGCGATCGCCGTGAGGAGCACCGACGCCACCAGGCCGGTGGCGAGGCCGGCGAAGTAGTTGACGCCGGAGAAGGCGACCAGGCCGACCGCCAGGACGGCGGGCGCCGTGCCGAGGCCGCCCTGGGCGAAGTTGATGATCTTGTTCAGGCGGTAGGTCAGCCCCAGCCCGACCGCCATGAGGGAGCCGAGCAGGCCGAGCACGGCGCCCTGGATCCACACCCCGAGCGGCACCGGGAAGAGGACGAGCTGCACGGCGAGCACCGCGGCCACGGAGACGACGGCGGCGACCGCCGTCGCGCTGCGCTCGGGGAGGCCCACGGCGGCCCTCAGCGACTCAGGCCCTTCTCATGGGGTCGTGCCTCGTACCGCAACCGCATGGCGAACGTGCCCCCCCGGGTAGCTCACTGGTCGACCTGGCACCTGCTGGTTCTGCTCGTGGCGGGCCTCAGGGTAGTGGTCCGGGGGTGGCGCGCCAAGGGTCCAATCCGTGCGTGGCACACGGCCGTCGTCCCGTGGAGGGCCGGCGCGGCATTCAGGGACATCCCTGAGTCCGGCGCGGCGCGGCTCGGGGTCGGACCAGGGTCGCGCCGGATTCACGGTCGGCCCGGGTTGCGCCAGGCTGGCAGCATGGAGTCCGCCGTCCCTCCCACTTCGACGAAACGAGGCAGTGTGGCGCTCACCGACCAAGCAGCTCCCGCACCGCGGGCGGACACCGCGGCCGCCCACGCCGTGGACCTCCGCAAGACGTACGGCACCGGGCAGGCGACGGTGCACGCGCTCGCCGGCATCGACGTCACGTTCGCGCGGGGCCGCTTCACCGCCGTCATGGGCCCGTCGGGCTCGGGCAAGTCGACGCTGATGCACTGCATGGCCGGCCTCGACCGGCCCACGTCGGGGCACACGTTCGTGGGCGACCTCGACGTCGGGGCCCTCGACGACAAGGGTCTCACCCAGATGCGGCGCGACCGCATCGGCTTCGTCTTCCAGTCGTTCAACCTCGTCCCCACGCTGACCGCGGACGAGAACATCACGCTGCCGGCCGACCTCGCCGGCAAGAAGGTGGACACGGAGTGGTTCGACTACCTGGTGGGCCAGCTGGGCATCACCGACCGCCTCAGCCACCGGCCCACCGAGATGTCGGGCGGCCAGCAGCAGCGCTGCGCCTGCGCCCGGGCGCTGATCAACCGGCCCGACCTGATCTTCGCCGACGAGCCCACCGGGAACCTCGACTCGAACTCCTCCGCCGAGATGCTGGCCTTCCTGCGCCGCTCGGTCACCGAATTCGGCCAGTCCATCGTGATGGTCACCCACGACCCCCGCGGCGCGTCCTACGCCGACCGGGTCGTCTTCCTGGCCGACGGCGCCATCGTCGACGAGATGGCCGACCCCACCCCCGAAACGGTCCTGGAGCGGATCGGGCAGCTGGGCGCCTGACATGTGGCGGGTCACGATCAAGGGGCTGCTGGCCCACAAGCTGCGCCTGGCCCTGACCGCGCTGGCCATCGTGCTCGGGGTGACGTTCATCGCCGGGACGTTCGTCCTCACCGACACCCTGCACAACACGTTCGACACGCTGTTCGGGAACATCTACCAGAACATCGACTTCCAGGTGCGCGGCGTGGCCCAGTTCGGCAGCGGCGGGACCGCCACGCGCAACCCCGTCCCCGAGTCGCTGCTGGCCAGCGTGCAGCGCGTTCCGGGCGTCGAGGCCGCCGACGGCTCGGTGACCGGCTACGCCCAGTACATCGGCCACGACGGCAAGGCCATCTCGACCGGCGGCGCGCCCAACCTCGGCCTCTCCTTCGACCCCGACGCCCAGATCTCCGCGCTCCGGCTCGTCCAGGGCAGGGACCCGACGACACCGCACCAGGTCGTGATGGACCTCGGGACGGCGCAGAAGTACGACTTCAAGGTCGGCCAGCCGGTGCGGATCCTGTTGCAGGGGCCGACCCAGACGTTCACCATCTCCGGTCTGGCGCGCTTCGGGACGGCCGACAACCTGGCCGGGGCCACGCTGGCCGCGTTCGACACGCCGACGGCCCAGAAGGTCCTGGGTTCGGTGGGTCAATTCGACACCATCAACGTCGTCGCCCAGCCCGGCGCCGACAAGGCCCAGGTGCAGCGCGACATCGCGCGCGTCCTCCCGCACGGCGTCCAGGTCGTCACGGGCCAGACCGTGGTCAACGAGGCGACCAGCGCCATCGGGCAGGCCCTGGGCTTCCTCAACACGGCCCTGCTCGTCTTCGCCTTCATCGCACTGTTCGTGGGCGGATTCACCATCTTGAACACCTTCTCCATCACCGTGGGCCAGCGCACGCGGGAGCTGGCGCTGCTGCGCATCGTCGGCGCCAGCCGTCGCCAGGTGTTCCGCTCCGTCCTGGGCGAGGCGGCCATCGTGGGGCTGGTGTCGTCGCTGATCGGCCTCGGGCTGGGGGTGCTGGCCGCCGTCGGCCTCGAGAAGCTGCTGAGCGGGTTCGGGGTCACGCTGCCGTCCGGGCCCCTCGTGTTCGAGGCGCGCACGGTGATCGTCTGCATCGTCGTGGGTGTCGGCGTGACCATGGTCTCGGCCATCAGCCCGGCCCGCCGCGCCGTCCGCATCGCCCCGGTGGCGGCGGTGTCCGCCCAGCAGACCGAGGAAGAGGTCCCCCTGCGGCGGCGCTTCACCCGTGGCGGCATCATCACCGTCATCGGGATCGCCCTCCTGGCCTGGGGGCTGACCGCCCCGGCCATCGCGCTGGTGGGCCTGGGTGCCGTCGGCATCTTCGTCGGCGTGGCCATGCTGGCGCCCGCGGTGGCCCGGCCGATGGCGAGCGGCATCGGCCGCCCCCTGGCCCGGCTGCTCGGTGTCTCGGGCCGGCTCGGCCGGGAGAACTCCATGCGCAGTCCCCGGCGGACGGCGCAGACGTCGTCGGCCCTGATGGTCGGGCTCGCCCTCGTCTCGGCCATCGCCGTGTTCGGCGCGTCCCTGTCGAAGTCGGCCACCGCCAGCGTGGACAACGCCATCAGCGCCGACCTCATCGTCTCGACCACGAGCAACGGGGGGAACGGGAACTTCAGCGAGGTCGTGCCCCAGGCGGCGTCGTCGGTGCCCGGCGTCACCGCCACGACCACCGTCTACGGCGACCAGTTCGAGTTCCGCTCCTCCCTCGAGTCGCTCCTCGCCATCGGGACCAAGAACATGTCCCAGACGGTCATTTTGAACACGACGTCGGGCAGCGGTGTCCCGGCACTCGCGGCGGGCGACCTGCTCGTCGACACGACGACGGCCACCTCCGACCACCTCACGGTGGGCCAGCAGGTCCCGGTGAAGTTCGCCCTGACCGGCCACCAGACCATGCGCATCGGCGGCATCTACCAGCCCAACGCCCTCGTCGGGCACTTCCTGGTCAGCCAGGCCTTCTTCGTGCGCCACTTCCAGAACCCGCTGCCCGGCGCCGTCCTGTTGAAGACCGACGGCAGCCCGGGGGTGCAGCACGCGGTCACCCGGGCGCTGGCGCCCTACCCCAACGTCAAGGTCCAGTCCCGGGCCCAGTTCGAGGCATCGCAGTCGGCCCAGGTGAACCAGCTGCTGGGCCTGGTCTACGCCCTGCTCGCCCTGGCC
>PMPX01000251.1 GCA_003169235.1 Acidimicrobiaceae bacterium
GGTCGGCGGGGAAGGCGGTCATGGGCCCCGGCGCCGACGGCGCGCTGCTCGAGGGGTCCAAGGCCTTCATGAAGGAGGTCCTCAGTGCGGCCGGCGTCCCGACCGCGCGCTTCGCCACCTTCGACGCGCTCGAGAGCACCGCCGCGCTCGACTACCTCCAGACGCTCCCCGGCCCCTGGGTGATCAAGACGGACGGCCTCGCCGCCGGCAAGGGGGTGCTGGTGGCCCGCACGCTCGACGAGGCCCGCGCCGACGTCACCGCCAAGCTCTCGGGGTCCTCCTTCGGCGACGCCGGTCGCCACATCGTCATTGAGGAGGGGCTGCTCGGCGAGGAGTGCTCGCTGCTCGTCCTCTGCGACGGGTCCCGGGCCGTCCCGCTCGTGCCCGCCCAGGACTTCAAGCGGATCGGCGACGGCGACGCCGGGCCCAACACCGGGGGCATGGGGGCCTATGCGCCGATGCCCGACCTCCATGCCGCCGCCGTGGCCGGGCTGATGGACGCCGCCGTCCTGCCGCTCGTGGAGGAGCTGCGCCGGCGGGGCATCGACTACCGGGGGGTGCTCTACGCCGGGCTCATGCTGACCCCCGAGGGCCCGAAGGTCATTGAGTACAACGTGCGCTTCGGCGACCCCGAGGCCCAGGTCGTGCTCCCTCTCCTGGCGACGGACGCTGCCGAGCTCTTCCTCGCCGTGGCCAACGGGGCGCTCGAGGACGCGCCGCCGCCCGCCTTCTCGGGCGAGGCCGCCGTGTGCGTGGTCATGGCCTCGCAGGGCTACCCGGAGAGCCCGCGCACCGGCGACCCCATCGAGGGGCTCACGGCGTCGGGCCAGTCCGTCGCCGGCGTCGACGGCGTCACCGTGTTCCACGCCGGCACCCGGCGCCACAGCCCCGGCGGCCCGTTCCACACGGCGGGAGGCCGTGTGCTCGGCGTCACCGCGGTCGCTCCCACCCTGTCCGAGGCGCGTGACCGGGCCTACGCCGCCGCCGAGCCCATTGAGTGGGAGGGCATGCAGATGCGCCACGACATCGCGGCGCAGGCGGCCGGTGCCGCGTCGGCGGTGGCGGGCGAGGGGGCCGGATGATCCCGCGCTACTCGCCGCCGGACATGGCTGCCCTCTTCAGCGACGCCGCCCGCTTCTCGCTCTGGCTCGAGGTGGAGCTGCTGGCGACCGAGGCCCAGGCCGCCGTTGGGGTCGTGCCGCCGGACGAGGCGGCCACCTGCCGGGCCAAGGCACCGGTGGTCGACGAACTCTTCGTGGCCGACGTGCTCGAACGCGAGAAGGTCACGGACCACGACGTGGCCGCCTTCGTCGACGTCGTGCAGGAGCGCATCGGCGCGCCGGCAGGCTCGCACATCCACTACGGGCTGACCTCGTCCGACGTCGTGGACACCGCCCTGTGCGCCACGCTCACCCGGGCCGCCGACCTCCTCCTGGCCGACCTCGACGCCTTCGTGGCGGCGCTCAAGGCGCGGGCGCTGGAGCTGCTGCACGTCCCCGTCACGGGCCGCACGCACGGCATGCACGCCGAGCCGACCACCTTCGGGGCCAAGTTCGCGCTGTGGGCCCTGCAGGCGGACCGCGACCGTCGGCGCATGCGCGCCGCCCGCGAGGCGATCGCCGTCGGGAAGCTGTCGGGGGCGGTCGGCACCTACTCCAACATCGATCCCGAGGTCGAGGCGCGCGTCTGCGCCGCGCTCGGCCTCACGCCGGTGCCGGCCACACAGGTGATCGCGCGCGACCGCCACGCCGAGTTCTTCTACGCCTGCGCGTCGGTCGGCGCCACGGTCGAGCTGATGTGCACGGAGATCCGCCACCTCGCCCGCAGCGAGCTCGGCGAGGCCGAGGAGCCCTTCGGCGCCGGGCAGAAGGGGAGCTCGGCCATGCCCCACAAGCGCAACCCGATCCTCTCGGAGCGGCTCTGCGGCCTGGCCCGGCTGCTGCGCGGCTACCTCGGCGCGGGCCTCGAGGACGTGGCGCTCTGGCACGAGCGCGACATCTCGCACAGCTCGGTCGAGCGGGTGGCGCTGCCGGACGCGGCCATGCTGGCCGCCTACGTGCTGCGCAAGGCCACCGGCCTGGCCTCGGGCCTGGTGGTCCACTCCGAGCGGGCGCTGCAGAACCTCACCGAGGGCACGCTCGGGCTCGTCTTCTCGCAGTCCGTCCTGTTGGCCCTCGTGTCGGCCGGCCTGACCCGCGACGAGGCCTACCGGATCGTCCAGCGCGACGCCCGCGCCGCGTGGTCCGAGGGGCGCCCGTTCCGGGCCGTGCTCGAGGCCGATCCGGACGTGACGCTCAGTGGCGCGCAGCTCGACGGCGCCTTCGACCTGTCGCGTACGCTGCGCCACGTGGACCGTTTCGCCGACGCGCTGGAGACGCTGTGACGGTCGACCTGCCGCAGATCCTCTCGGGCAAGGTGCGCGAGCTCTACGACGCCGGCGAGGACCGCCTCGTCATGGTCGCCTCGGACCGGGTGAGCGCGTTCGACGTCATCATGGCCGAGCCGATCCGCGACAAGGGCCGGGTGCTCACCGCCATGACCTGCTTCTGGTTCGAGGAGATGGCCGACGTCGTGCCGGGCACGCTGCTGGCCGCCGACCCGGCCGCCATCTCCGCCGCCCTCGGGGGCGGGGCGCTGCCGCCCGGGTGGGTCGGCCGGGCCATGCTGGTCCGCCGGGCCGAGATGCTTCCGATCGAGTGCGTCGTGCGCGGCTACCTGGCCGGCTCGGCCTGGGAGGAGTACGAGCGCACGGGCACGGTGCACGGCATGGAGATGCCCGAGGGCCTGCTGCTGGCCAGCGAGCTGGAGAAGCCGATCTTCACCCCCGCCACCAAGGCGGCCGAGGGGCACGACGTCAACATCGGCATGGCCGAGGCCGTGGACCTCGTGGGTGCCGAGTCGGCGCTGGCCGCCCAGGCCGTCAGCCTGGAGCTGTACCGGCGGGCGGCGGCCCGGGCGGCCGCGGCCGGCTTCATCCTGGCCGACACCAAGTTCGAGCTGGGCTACGTGGACGGGGTGCTCTGCCTGTGCGACGAGGTGTGCACGCCGGACTCCTCGCGGCTGTGGCCGGCCGATGCGGTCGTGCCCGGCACGACGCCGCCGGCCTTCGACAAGCAGCCCCTGCGCGACTGGCTGGCGGCGCAGCCCTGGGACCGCACGCCGCCCCCGCCGCCGCTGCCGCCGGAGGTCACGACGGCCCTGTCGCAGCGCTACGTCGCGGCGTACGAGCGTGTCACCGGCCGCTCGCTGGGCGACTGGTACGGTGCCACCACATGAGGTTCCGGGCGCGCGTCGAGGTGCAATTGCGGCCCGGGATCGCGGACCCCGAGGGGGCCACCATTGAGCGGGCGCTCCCTGCGCTCGGCTTCGACGGCGTGGCCCACGTGCGGGCCGGCCGGTCCTTCAGCTTCGAGGTCGACGCCCCCGACGAGGGCGCGGCGCGCACGACGGCGACCCAGCTGGCCGACCGGCTGCTGGCCAACCCGGTCATTGAGCAGAGCCGGCTCGAGCTCGAGGCGATCTGAGTGGCCCCGCGCATCGGCGTCGTCGTCTTCCCGGGCAGCAACTGCGAGCACGACGTGATCCAGGGCGTCGAGGCCGTGGGCGCCGAGGGCGTGCTGCTCTGGCACGGTGACACGCGGCTCGACGGGGTCGACGCGGTCGTCCTCCCCGGCGGCTTCGCCCACGGCGACTACCTGCGCCCGGGCGCCCTGGCCCGCTTCTCGCCCGTGATGGACGCGGTCGGCGACTTCGCNNGCGGGCCTGCTGCCGGGCGCGCTGCAGAAGAACGGGCGTCTGCGCTTCTTGTGCCAACCGGCCCGCCTGGTGGTTGCCTCGACCTCGTCGGTGCTCACCTGCGCGGCGACGGTGGGCGACGAGCTCGTCATCCCCATCAACCACTTCTCGGGGAACTACACCTGCGACGCCGCGACACTGGAGCGCCTGCGGGCGGAGGACCGGATCGTGCTGCGCTACGCGGACGACGAGAACCCCAACGGGTCGGTCGACGCCATCGCCGGCATCGCCAACGAGGCGGGCAACGTGGTCGGCCTCATGCCCCATCCCGAGCGCGCCAGCTCGACCCTGCTCGGCTCCGAGGACGGCCTGGTGCTGCTGCGCTCGCTCGTCTCGTCCGCCGCCGTCAGCGCGGCCGCGTAGGCCGCGCCTCTCCGGCGCGCGTCGCGCCGCCGGCGCGTGTCATCAAATCGTCAGCTGCACTCCGTATGGTTGACCGCGTATGCACCGACCGAGCGCGACGCGCGCCGGAAGACCCGCTGTGGGCCCGCTGTGGTGGCGCCACCGGCACGTGTTCGTCTTCGTCCTCGCCGTCGTCGCGCTCGTCGTGCAGTCGTCGGGCGCGACGGGGGCGTCGGGCGCCTCGTTCCGCACCGCGTCGGCCCGCCGCCTGGCCGCCACCGGCCGGGCCGTCGACGCCGCCTACTTCGAGCCCGGGGCGTGCGTGGAGTACCTCCCGACTTCGGGTGACCGCCATCTGACCGTCTTCCTCGACGCCGGCCACGGCGGGATCGACCCGGGCGGTGTCGGGGAGACCGAGACGGGCCAGACGATCGACGAGGCCGACGAGACGCTCCCGGTCGAGCTCGCCACCATGAGCCTGCTCCGGGCCAAGGGGTTCACCGTGGTCGTGTCGCGGACCGGGCCGACGACGGTGATCCGCCCGGCCCCCGACGACGTCTCGGGCGACCTCTTCACCGTCCAGGGCGTGCACGACGACGTGGCCGCCCGCGACGTGTGTGCCAACAAGGCCAAGGCGGACGTCCTGGTCGGCATCTACTTCGACGCCGGCGGCTCCTCCGACGACGCCGGCGGCGTGACGGGCTACGACGCCGACCGGCCGTTCTCGGCGCAGAATCTCAGGCTGGCGACCTTGATACAGAACGACGTCCTCTGGGCCATGGACGCCCGGGGCTGGGCGATCCCGAACCTCGGGGTGGTCGACGACAGCCAGCTGGGCGGCCCCGCCATGACCACGGCGGCGGCCGACTACGGGCACCTGCTGCTGCTCGGCCCCGCCGACCCCGGGTTCTCCTCGACGCCGAGCGGGATGCCGGGCGCGCTGACGGAGCCGCTGTTCATCACCGACCCCTACGAGGGCAGCCTCGCCGCCGGCGCGTCCGGACAGGCCGTGATCGCGGACGGCCTGGCCCGAGCCATTGCGCAGTACTTCGGGCCGGCCGTGGCGGGGGGCCAGAATTCAGAGGCCGCGGCGCCGGCGCGACACCACAAGCGGGCCGCGGCGGGCGGCTGACCCGGTCAGGTCCGGGCGCGCGAGATCTCGGCCTTTTGGAGGACGGCGGCGCTCACGCCGGCCGCCCGCCAGGTGCCGTAGGTGATGCCCTTGCGCTCGCCGTAGGCCTTGGCCACCTTGATGAACTGCTTCTCGAGCGCGCTCAGGTCCTTGACCTGGTTCCCCCGCGACCGCTCGTCGAGCAGGTCCTTCTGCTCCTGGAGCAGGTGGAGGCGGGTGAGCGCGTCGGCGTTGGCCAGCTGGGACTCGATCGCCGCCAGCCGCCGGTCGATGGAGGCCGGCGTGCGCTTGCGGCCCCGCTTGGGCTTGGACGTCTCGAGCGCCTCGAGGTAGTGGCGGACGGATGCACTCTCGGCACGCCCACGAGCGAGGGCGGCCTTGTGACCGGTGCTCATGGGCTTGCGAGGAGCCGGAGTTTTTGCCTTGGTTGCCATGCCTCCATTGTGCCCCGCCGGGAGCACTCATATGCATCAATTGGCCATGTTTCCTCCCATCTTATTTTGGATGAAGAACCGCGCAGGGATTCCCCATTTTCGGTGGCTCGAACCGCACAATCCAGGATTTTCCCGCGCCGCCATTGGGACGGCCGGCAGGGGCCATTTCCCGTCGGCCCGGGGGGTTACCCTGCCCTGGTGGCTGCTTCCCCGGACGCAACCGTCGACGGCAGGGAGCGCCGGGCGATGGCCGGCGTCCTCCTCGCCGCCACCGCCCTCATCGCGGCCTACTGGATCGCCTGGCTCGCGCACCGCTCCCTGGTGGCCTCGGAGAGCGGTGTGGGGTACACCCAGTTCGAGGACGCCTTCCCCCTGGCCGACGGCTGGCTGGCGCTGTGCCTGGTCGCCGCCTCGTACTGCCTCGTGACGGCAAGGCGGGCGGCCCTGTTCTGGCTCCTGGCCGGCGGCGGGGCGGGGCTCTACCTCTTCGGCATGGACGTGCTCTACGACCTGCAGCACGGCATCTGGGGTAAGGGCGCCAACGGCGTGGTGGAGCTGGTCATCAACCTGTTGACCCTGGGCCTCTCCGTCTTCGTCCTGCGCTGGGCCTGGACCCGCCGGGACACCCTGCTGGCACCATGACGCCGTGAGCCAGTTCGGCTTCGACTCCGCCACCTACCTCGACCTGATGCGCGCCGAGGTGCCCGCCTATGGCCGCTTGCAAGAGGCGGTGGCCGACGCGACCGAAGGGGTGCACGTCACGTCGGTCCTCGACCTGGGCACCGGCACCGGCGAGACGCTCGCCGCTGTGCTCGGGCGCCACGGCGGGGCGGTGGCGGTGGGGATCGACAAGAACGAGGCGATGCTCGACGCCGCCCGGGAGCGGCTCGGCGCGCTGCCGGTCGAATTCGTGGTGGCCCAGCTGAGCGACCCCCTGCCGGCCGGCCCCTTCGACCTGGTGGTCTCGGCGCTGGCCGTGCACCACCTCGAGGGGTCCGACAAGGCGGCGTTGTTCGCCCGGGTGGCGGAGGCGCTGCGCCCCGGCGGCCGCTTCGTGCTGGGCGACGTGGTGATCCCGCGGAATCCGGCCGACGCGGTCACCCCGCTGGTCGGCGGCCACGACCGCCCCTCGACCCTGGCCGACCAGCTGGGCTGGCTGGCCGAGGCCGGGTTCGCGGCGGCCGCCGTGTGGGCCGAGCGCGACCTCGTGGTGGTTCGTGCCGACCGTCCCGACTGAGGTGCTCCGACCTCTAATCTGGAGGTCACCATGACCCCTCCGGCCGAGGCGCTGCCCGACCAGACGCCCGGGGGGGAGTCCCTGCCCCGTGAGTCCCTCCACCGCTCGCTGGGCCTGACCGACGACGAGTTCGAGGCCGTCGGCAAGATCCTCGGCCGTCCGCCCAACCATCTCGAGCTGGCCCTCTACGCCGTGATGTGGAGCGAGCACTGCTCCTACAAGTCGTCCCGGCTCCACCTGCGCCGTCTGCCCACCGAGGGCCCGCGGGTGCTGGTCGGCCCGGGCGAGAACGCCGGGGTGATCGACGCCGGGGACGGCATCGCGGTCGCCATCCGGATCGAGAGTCACAACCACCCCTCCGCCATCGAGCCCTACCAGGGCGCCGCCACCGGCGTGGGCGGCATCCTGCGCGACATCTTCACCATGGGGGCGCGGCCGCTGGCGGTGATGGACCCGCTCTTCTTCGGTCCGCCCGACGACGCCCGCCAGCGCTGGCTGGTCGAGGGCGTGGTGAGCGGGATCTCGGGCTACGGCAACTCCGTGGGGGTGCCCACCGTCGGGGGTGAGCTCACCTTCGACCCCTGCTACGCCCAGAACCCGCTCGTCAACGTGCTCTGCATGGGCGCGCTGCCGACCGAGCGGCTCGTGCTCGGCATCGCGTCGGGCCCGGGCAACCTGGCCGTGCTGCTCGGCTCGAGCACGGGGCGCGACGGCATCGGCGGGGTCAGCGTGCTGGCCTCGGCCGGCTTCGGCGGCGACGACGCCGGCGCGGCGGACGACACCAAGCGGCCGAGCGTCCAGGTGGGCGACCCCTTCGAGGAGAAGCGGCTCATTGAGGCCTGCCTCGAGCTGCTCGACACCAAGCTCGTGGTCGGGATCCAGGACCTCGGCGGCGCCGGCCTGGCCTGCGCCACGAGCGAGACGGCGGGACGCGGCGGTGTCGGCATGGACGTCGACGTGTCGGCGGTGCCCCGGCGCGAGGAGGGTATGGAGCCGTGGGAGGTGATGACGAGCGAGAGCCAGGAGCGCATGCTCGCCATCGTCACCCCCGAGTCGTGGCCGGCGGTGGCCGCCATCTGCGCCAAGTGGGAGGTCCGGGCCACCGTGATCGGGACGGTCACCGAGCCCGATCCCGCCGGCGGCGGTCGCCTGCGCATCCGCGAGGGCATGGACGGCCCCGTGCTGGCCGACGTGCCGGCGGCCTCCCTCTCCGACGACGCACCGCTCTACGACCGCCCGCGGCGCGCGCCGGCGCGCCGAGCCGTCGAGCCGCTGGACCCACCCGCCGACTGCGCCGCCGACCTGCTGGCGCTGGTGCGATCCCCGCGCTGGGTCTACCGCCAGTACGACCACCAGCTCTTCTTGAACACGGTGGAGGGCCCCGGCGGCGACGCCGCGCTGCTGCGGCTCGCCGGCCCGGGGCTGCCGCGCTCGTCCCGCGGCGTCGCCGTGACGACCGACTCCAACCCGCGGGCCTGCGCGCTCGACCCCCGGGCGGGCACGGCGCTCGTGCTCGCCGAGGGCGTGGCCAACCTGGCCTGCGTGGGCGCCACGCCGGCCGCCGTGGTGAACTGCCTCAACTTCGGCAACCCCGAGCACCCCGAGGTCATGTGGCAGCTCTCCGAGTGCATCGACGGGATGGCCGAGGCGTGCCGTGCCCTCTCGCTGCCGGTCATCGGGGGCAACGTCAGCCTCTACAACGAGAGCGGCGGCGCCGACATCGACCCGACTCCGGTGCTCGGGGTGCTGGGGCTCGTCGACATGGTGACGGCGCGGCCGCCCGGCCGGGCCTGGTCCGCGGGTGACGCCGTCGTCCTGCTCGGCGCCCGGTCGGCACCGGACGATGCGTTCCCGCTCGAGGGCACGCGCTGGGCCACCGAGCGGCGCGGCCACCGTTCCGGCGACGTGCCGGTCGTGGACTTCGCCGCACACGCGGCGCTCTGCGCCTTCGTCGCGGGGCTCGTCGCGGCGCGGGTGGGCGGGACGGACGACGCCGGGTTGGTGCACGCCGTGCACGACGTGTCGGGCGGTGGCCTCGCGGTCGCCCTGGCCGAGATGTCGGCCGCCGCCGCCGTCGGCTGCGCGCTCGAGCTGTCCGACGGGGCGGAGCTCTTCACCGAGCTGCCGTCCCGCTTCGTGGTCGCCACGGCCGACGCCGACGCGCTCTGTGCCCGTGCCCGAGCCCTCGGGATCCCCGCCGCCGTCCTGGGCGGGACCGGTGGCGACCGCTTCGTCCTCGGTGGTCTGGTGGACCTCCCGCTCGACGCCCTGAGGGACGCCGAGGAGGGCAACCTGGCCCGGGCCCTGGGCGAACCGTGACCGCGGCCTGTGCGAGAATGGGTGACGCGTGAAGGAAGCGTGTGGTGTCTTCGGTGTCTACGCGCCCGGAAAACGGGTGGCCAACCTCACCTTCGACGGCCTCTTTGCCCTGCAGCACCGGGGCCAGGAGTCGGCCGGCATGGCGGTCAGCGACGGTGACACCGTCACGGTGGTCAAGGACATGGGCCTGGTCGCCACCGTCTTCGACGAGCGGACGCTCTCGGGGTTGCAGGGTCACCTCGCCATCGGGCACACCCGCTACTCCACGCACGGCTCCTCGGACTGGGCCGGGGCACAGCCCGTCTACCGGCCCGTCGGGCGGGCCGGCTTCGCGCTCGGGCACAACGGCAACCTGACCAACACCCGCGCCCTGGCCGAGAAGGTCGGGATGCTGCCCGGGTCCATCGCCACCGACAGCGACGTGGTCGCCGAATTGCTGGCCCAGTCCTTCCCCGAGTCCGAGGACCTCTCCACCGCGCTGCAGCTGGTGCTGCCGATCCTGGAGGGCGCGTTCTCCCTCGTGCTCATGAGCTCCGAGCGGCTCTTCGGCGTGCGCGACCCCTACGGGTTCCGTCCCCTGTGCCTGGGCCGTCTCGGACCGGCCGACGCCCCCGAGGGCTGGGTGCTCGCCTCCGAGACGCCGGCGCTGAGTGTCATTGGCGCCACCTTCGTGCGCGAGATCGCACCGGGCGAGCTCGTGGTGATCGACGCCGACGGCCCCACCAGCCTGGAGGTCCCCTGGCTGCGCGAGGTGACGCCGCGGCTGTGCATCTTCGAGTTCGCCTACATCGCCCGGCCCGACAGCCGGCTCTACGGCCGCGAGGTCCACGAGACCCGTTGCCGCATGGGCGCCCTGCTGGCGGAGCAGGCGCCGGCCGAGGCCGACATGGTGATGGGGGTGCCCGAGTCGGGCGTCCCCGCCGCCGAGGGCTTCGCGCGCGCCAGCGGCATCCCCTACGGGCAGGGGCTGGTCAAGAACCGCTACATCGGGCGCTCCTTCATTGCCCCCGGCCAGCAGGAGCGGGCCGACGCGGTGCGGCGCAAGCTGAACCCGCTGACCGACGCCATCGCCGGCAAGCGCCTGGTGGTGGTGGACGACTCCATCGTGCGCGGCACGACGCAGCGCTCGGTCATCCGCATGCTGCGCGAGGCGGGGGCGGCGGAGGTCCACCTGCGCATCTCGTCCCCGCCGTGGCGCTGGCCCTGCTTCTACGGCATCGACACGCCGTCCTACGAGGAGCTCCTGGCGACCGACCACACCGTCGAGGAGATGGCCGAGATCCTCGGGGCGGACTCGCTGGCCTACATCAGCATCGAGAACCTCAAGGAAGCCATCGGGGCCGACGGCGGGTTCTGTGACGCCTGCTTCACCGGCGACTACCCGACGCCGGTTGCCCTCGCCGCGCGGGCGCCGGTCAGCCTCGGCCGGACCGAGCCGGTGGCGGCCAGGGTCCACCAGGCCGCGCTGCCCGGGGTCTGAACGCCGTGGGACAGGGCGGCGCCACCTATGCCGGCGCCGGTGTGGACATCGCCGCCGGTGATGCGGCGGTCGAGCGCCTGCGCTCCATGGTGGCGGGCATCGGCGGCTTCGGGGGCCAGTTCCCCCTCGACATGGACCGCTACACCAGGCCCGTGCTGGTGGCCTCCACCGACGGGGTGGGCACGAAGCTGGTGGTGGCCCGGGACAGCGGCCGCTACGAGACCGTCGGCATCGACCTGGTCGCCATGTGCGTCGACGACCTGGTGTGCGTCGGCGCCGAGCCCCTGTTCATGCTCGACTACATCGCGACCGGCAAGGTCGACCCCGACCACGTTGCCACCGTGGTGGCCGGGGTGCACGAGGGCTGCCGGCAGGCCGGCTGTGCGCTGATCGGTGGCGAGACGGCCGAGCACGCGGGCGTCATGGCGGTCGACGAGCTCGACCTGGCCGGCTTCGCGGTCGGCGTGGTGGAGCAGGGCACCCAGCTGGGGCCCGAGCGCGCGCGGGCCGGCGACGCCGTCGTCGGCCTGGCCTCGCCCGGCTTGCGCTCCAACGGCTACACGCTGGCGCGCCACGTGCTGCTCGAACGGGCCGGCCTCGACCTCGGGGACCCGGCCTGGGAGGGCGCGGACCACAGCGTGGCCGACGAGCTCCTGCGCCCGTCGGTGATCTACACGCCGGCCGTCCTGGCCGTCCGCGCCGCCGTCGGCGACGCGCTCCACGCCTGCGCCCACGTCACGGGCGGGGGGATCGTGGGCAACCTGCCCCGGGTCCTCCCCGCCGACCTGGGCGCGCGGCTGGACCGCTCGGCCTGGGAGGAGCCGCGCGTCTTCACCGAGATTCAGCGCCTGGGCGCGGTCGAACCCGACGAGATGGACCGGGTGTTCAACCGTGGCGTCGGCATGGCGCTGGTGCTCGGCGCCGAGGGTGTCGACGAGGCCCTGGCCGTGCTGGCGGGGGCCGGGCAGGCGGCGAGCGTGATCGGCACGATCGTCGAGGGCGGCGCCGGCGTGCAGATCACGTGAGCGGGGACGGCGCCTTCGGCGAGCTGCGCGACCACCTGCTGGCCCACTCGGTCAAGACGGGGGACTTCACGCTGAAGTCGGGTCGCAAGAGCAGCTGGTTCATCGACTCCAAGCAGACGGTCTGCCGGCCCGAGGCCATGGTGCTCGTGGCCGACGCCGTGCTCTCGGTGATCCCACCGGAGGCGACCGCCATCGGCGGCCTCACCATGGGGGCGGACCCGGTGGCCTTCGTCACCGCGGGGGTGGCGGCGACGAAGGGGCGCGCGCTCAAGGCCTTCAGCGTGCGCAAGGAGGCCAAGGACCACGGAGGAGGGGGACGCATCGCCGGCGCGCTCGACCCGGGCGACAAGGTCGTGGTGACCGAGGACACCGTGACGCGCGGGACGTCGCTCCTCGAGGCGGCGCACGCCGTCCAGGAGGCCGGGGGCGAGGTCGTGCTGCTCGTCGCCGTGGTCGACCGTGGCGGAACGGTCGAGGCGATGGCGGCCGCGGAGGGCATCCCCTTCCGGGCCATCCTGACCGCGCCCGACCTCGGGTTCGCCTACGAGGGCGGCTGAGCCCCGGACCCTCGAGCCACATGCATGCCGGTCCGTCAGGCACGCACTGGGCACAGAACCGGTCAAGGACCACACAACGGTCGAAGAAGGTCGTTGCCCCGGGGCCGGTTCTTCCCTAGATTGCCTTCAGCACTCAACCGCGGAGGTGGCGCGTGTCCAGAGTCGTGCAGGCCGGCAATCGACGGATGACTTCGGGCCGGGTGACCCCGTCCAAGCTCCGGCGCACCACCGTCGTCGCCCTCGACGGCGTCCTGGCCCTCGGGGCCGGGGCGCTCGGCGGTCTCTTCGCCACCGGGACCGCAACGGCCGCCGCACCCACGCCGGGCTGGACGCCCGTGCAGGCGCCGTTGCCGACGAGCCCCGACGCACCCAATACGACGAACCCCGACGTCGGGGTGGACAGTGAGTCATGCGTGTCGGCGGTCTTCTGCGGCGCCATCGGGAGCTACGAGGACACCGGTGGCACGTCGGATCACCTGCGCGGCGTCCTCGAGGTGCTGAACGGCGGAACGTGGAGCGCCACCGAGGCTCCGCTGCCCTCGGATGCGAGCCCGACCGACCCCCAGGTCGAGATGAGCGGGATCTCGTGCGCGACGCAGGGCTCGTGCGTGGCCGTCGGCCAGTACAAGGACACGTCGGACGACTCCCACACGATGATCGAGACGTATGCCGGTGGGCATTGGAGCGACTTCGAGCCTGCCCTGCCGTCCGATGCCGCGTCGGTCAGCAGCGGTGACTACGGAGCGTGGCTGAAGAGCGTCTCGTGCCCGGCCGCGGGTGACTGCGTCGCCACGGGCTATTACAACGGACCGACCGGTGCGCAGGTGGGGCTGATCGAGACCCTCTCGGGGGGTGTGTGGACTCCCCAGGCGGCGCCCCAGCCCTCGGACGTCAGTGCCAGCGATCAGGTGGCCGTCTACACGGTGTCGTGCCCGACGACCGGCTTCTGCGGGGCAGCGGGCTACGTCTACACCGGCACCCGGTTCGTCTCCGAGCTGCTGCAGCTGTCGGGCGGGACGTGGACAGCGCAGGACGCGCCCGTGCCTTCGGATGTCGGCACGGGGGCGAACCAGGACTTCCTGCTCGACCAGGCGTCGTGCACCAGTGGGGCCTGTGAGGTCGTCGGGGCGTACGAGGACAGCGCGGGCAACAACCACAGCGTGCTCGAACACCTGGCGGGCGCGGGCGGGACGTGGGTCGGCACCGAGGCGCCCGCGCCGGGCAACGCCGGGAGCGGGAGCCAGCAGGACGTGTACGTCAACGCGGTGTCGTGCACCTTCGACGGGGTCTGCATCGCGTCGGGCGACTTCGAGGATACGTCGGGGCACGACCGGCCCCTGGTCGAGACGATCACGAATGGCGCTGCGGTGCCCCTCGAGGCGCCGCAACCGTCTGACGCATCGACGACGCCCGATGGGTACCTGGGCGCGGTCTCGTGTCTCTCGGGAACCTCGTGCACCGCCGTCGGCGACTACGTGACCACCCAAGGGGACAGAGCCGGATTGATCGACGAGCTGTCGGGCGGGACCTGGAGCACGGTCACCGCGCCCGTACCCGGCAACGACATCGGGGCCCCGCACCGGGACACGGAGCTCGAGACCGTCTCGTGCACATCGCGTGGCGCCTGCAACGCGGGCGGGTTCTACCAGACCACGGGCCCCAACGAGCAGGGCATCTTCGAGTCCTACACCCCGGTCGAG
>PMPX01000063.1 GCA_003169235.1 Acidimicrobiaceae bacterium
TGGCCCGCGAGGTGACCGAGGACGTCGTCTACTCCGGCTGCCCCATGAAGGCGGGGGACAAGGTGCTGATGAACTTCCCGGCCGCCAACCGCGACCCCGAGGCGTTCGAGCATCCCGAGGTGGTCCAGCTGGACCGGGCCCACAACCGCCACGTCGCGTTCGGCTCGGGCATCCACCGCTGCGCCGGGTCGAACCTGGCCCGCATGGAGCTGCAGGTGGCGCTCGAGGAGTGGCTCGCCCGTATCCCCGACTTCTCGCTCGCCGAGGGCGCCGAGGTCACGTGGGCCGGCGGTCAGGTCCGCGGCCCCCGCATCTGCCCGGTGGTGTTCTCATGAAGCTCCGCGTCGACCCCGACAAGTGCCAGGGCCACGCCCGCTGCTACGGGCTGGCTCCCGAGATCTTCGACGTCGACGACTACGGGCTGGCCTCGGTGATCGTCGACGAGGTGCCACCCGAGCTCGAGGACAAGGCCCGGCTGGCCGTGGCCAACTGCCCCGAGTACGCGATCGAGATCGTCAGCGAGTAGCCGGCCACGAACCACCCCGGGCCGCACCGCCACCGAGGACGGGGCGCGGGCCCGGAGCGGTCCGCGGGATCAGACGCCGGCCAGCGCCAGGGCGGGCTCGCCCTCGACGACGGCCTCGTCGGTCGAGGGTCGGGCCCGGCGGATGAGGCCGAAGGCGGCCAGGGCGGCCGCGGCGAGCACGATGGCGCTGAAGGTGAAGGCGGTCGTGTAGCCGTGGATGGCCCCGGCGGTCAGCGACTCGGCCGAGTGACCGTGGGTGGCGACGTAGGAAACGGTGGCACTCGTGGCGATCGTGTTGATGAGGGCGGCGCCGAGTGAGCCGCCGGTCTGCTGCGTCGAGTTCACCAGCGCGCTGGCCACGCCGGCGTCCTCTTGGCCGACACCGATGAGGGCCGTGCTGCTCATGGTCACGAACGACAGGCCCATGCCCAGGCTCACGATGAGCTCGGCCGGGAGCACGGTGCTCACGTAGGCCGAGTGGATGTCGAGGGTGCTGAAGAGGGCGAGACCTGCCGTGGCCAGGAGGAGGCCGCCGGTCAGGAGCGCCCGCGGCCCGAAGCGGGGCAGCAGGCGGCTGGCCGCGGTGGCGCCGGTGATGATCCCGAGCGAGAACGGCACGAAGGCGAAGCCCGACTTCAGGGCCGAGTAGTGCAGCGTGCCCTGGAAGTAGTACGTGAGCGACAGGAAGGTGCCGAGCATGGCGATGCCGACCAGCAGCGAGGCCAGGAACGAGCCGCCCCGGTTGCGGTCGAGCACGATGCGCAGGGGGAGCAGCGGGTGGTGGGCGCGCTGCTCAATGAGCACGAAGGCGACGAGCAGCACGGCGGCGGCTCCGAACAGCATGAGCGTGGTCGACGAGGTCCAGCCGTCGGTGCCCGCCTTGGTGAACCCGTAGACGAGGGCCAGGAGGCCGCCGGTCACGGTCACCGCGCCGGGCAGGTCGTAGCCGTGGTTGGCCGAGGCCCGGCTCTCCGTGACGTAGCGGAAGGCGGCCACGGCGGCGATGATCGCGATGGGCACGTTGATGAGCAGCGTCCAGCGCCACGAGGCGAACTCGGTCAGCACGCCGCCGAGGATGAGGCCGATGGCGGCGCCGGCGCCGGCGATGCCGCCGTAGACGGCGAAGGCCCGGGCCCTTTCCTTGGGCTCGGTGAAGGCGACGGTGAGCAGCGAGAGCGCGGCCGGCGCCATGATGGCGGCGAAGGCGCCCTGCAGGGCACGGGCGCCGAAGAGCATGGCCGAGTTCTGGGCCAGGCCGCCGAGCGCCGAGGCCCCGGCGAAGCCGATCAGGCTGATGACGAACATCCGCTTGCGCCCGAAGTAGTCGGCGATGCGGCCGCCGAGGAGGAGCAGCCCGGCGAACGAGAGGGTGTAGGCCGTCAGCATCCATTGGCGGTTGGCCGCCGAGATGTGCAGGGCGCGCTGCGCCGACGGCAGGGCGATGATCACCACCGAGGCGTCGAGCACCACCATGAGCTGGGCCACCGCGATGATGGCCAGCGCCCGGAAGCGCTTGGGGTCGAGGTCCGGCCCTGTGCCGAAGGTCCGGCTCGGGGTGTCGAGGGTCGAGGTCATGGCGTCTCCGTCTCCTGAAAGGGATCCGACCCCGATCGCCCGGCCCCGCCACCACCGCCTTCACCTGGGAAGGGTCTGGTCTTGGCGGCTCCAATGGCCTACAATCGGAATCGGAGTCTTGGTTCCCTTTAGACTATACGGAACCGACGCTCCGGTTGTCAATGGGGGAGGAGAGGATTTCTGTGGGCCTGAATGCGAACCTACCGGGAGGGTGTGACGGACCGGACGGCACCGCTCCGCGCCCGATGCGGGCCGACGCCCAGCGCAACCGCGCCCGCATCCTCGACGCGGCCGAGGTGGTCTTCGCGGCCGAGGGGATCGAGGTGCCCGTCGACGTGATCGCCGAGAAGGCCGGGGTGGGGGTCGGGACGCTGTACCGGCACTTCCCGACCAAGGAGAAGCTCTGCGAGTCCATCCTCCTCGACCGGTTCGCGGCGCTGACGCTCGATGCTCGTGCGCTGGCCGGCGCCGAGGACCCGGCCAGCGCCTTCTTCGGCTTCCTCGAGCACATCGTGGCGGAGGGGGCGGCCAAACGGGACCTCATCGCGGCGGTGATGGGTGCCGGCGTGGAGTTCGACCTGGAGGTCGCCGGAGTCAAGGACGAGCTCCGCGACGCCGTCGGGGTGCTGCTGCAACGGGCGCAGGCGGTGGGTGCCGTGCGCCCGGACGTGACGGCGGCCATGGTGGTGTCGCTGGTCGGCGCCACGTGCCAGGCGGCCGCGCACACCGACGTCACGCCGGCCTGCGACCTGCTCGGGATCGTGTGCGACGGGCTGCGGCCGCAGGGCGCCGCCTGAGGCCTGCGCTTCAGCCGTTCCCCGTGTGCCGGTCGGCCTGGGCGCGCACCGTCGCGCCGTAGGAATCGATGGGGCTGTGCAGTGACAGCCCTCCGTCGCACTCGAGCACCTGCCCGGTGACCCACTCCATGGAATGGAGGGCGATGATGGCCTGGGCGATGTCGCCGGCCTCGCCGAGGCGACCCAGCGCGGTGCGGTCGGCCACGCCCGCGAGCCACGGTGAGCCCTCGACGGACGCCGCGCGGCTGTTCCCGAGCATCGGCGTGCGCGTCACGCCCGGCGCCACCGCGTTGACGCGCAGGCCCAGCGGCCCCCATTCGGCCGCGGCCACCTCGACCAGCATGGACAGGGCGGCCTTGGACGCGCAGTAGAGGCCCATGGTGCGGTCCACCAACCGCGCGCTGACGCTCGACACGGCGACGAACGAGCCGGGCACCCCCGCCTCGCGCATGGCGCCGACCCAGGCCCGCATGCAGAGCCAGGGCCCGCGGGCGTTGACCCGCATGATCCGGTCGAACTCCTCCGGCGCGGTGTCGACCAGCAGCCCGGCATGGCCCACGCCCGCCGTCACCGTCACCGTGGTGGGGACGCCCCAGCGCATGCGGGTCACGCCGACGGCCTCGTCGATCTCGTCGGGCTCGGTCACGTTGCAGGTGACGTCGTGGCTGCCCGCGATGTCCCAGGTCACCGTCGTGGTGCCCCGGGCCCGGAGCGCGTCGGCCACCGCGGCGCCGATGCCCGACCCGCCGCCGACGACCAGCGCCAGTGGATGTGGTTCGTCCTGCATGTGCCTCCCTTCGGACCCGCCCAGGGCAGACCGTACCCGGCGGGCGGTGGCAGACTCGTGGCCCCATCACGTTCCCCGGAGGCTCCGTGGCGAAGCTGCACCACTCTGCGATCGCGACGCGTGACCCCGAGACCAGCCTCGTCTTCTGGCGCGACGGTCTCGGGCTCGACGTCATCATGGACCACACCTTCGAGGGCCCGTGGCCCACGCTCTTCGGCGGGGAGTCCACCACGCTGCGCTCGGTGTTCCTCGGCGAGGCGTCGTCCCCCGAGAGCGGCATCGTCGAGCTGGTGGCCCGGGACGACACGGCCCTACCCAGTGCCGAGGTGTCCGGGCCGGTGGAGGGCTTCATGCTGCTCTCGCTCCACGCCGATCTCGACACGGTCCTGCCGCGCCTGGCCGCGCTGGGCGTCGGTGGTGAGCCGATCGTGGCGGCGGTCGGCGGGGTGCGGCTCGCCGTCGTGCGCGACCCCAACGGCGTGCCGGTGGAGCTGATGGACGACGTCGCCCGGCGCAACCTCGCCGTGCTGGCGGACGGCGACGGATGACCGCGCCGGGGGGCGGCGCGACGGAGGGCGCGGGCCGGCGTTGGCGGGTCGCCATCATGGGGGCGGGCGCGGGCGGGCTGGGGCTGGCCATCCGGCTGGCCAAGTCCGGGCAGCGTGACTTCGTGCTCTTCGAGGCGTCCGACGGCGTGGGCGGGACCTGGCGCGCCAACACCTACCCCGGGGCGGCGTGCGACGTGCCGTCCCACCTGTACTCGTACTCCTTCGCCCTCAAGCCGGACTGGAGCAAGACGTACGCCGACCAGCCCGAGATCCTCCAGTACTTCGAGGACTGCGCCGACCGCTTCGGCATCCGCCCCCACCTCCGGCCCCACACCCGCATCACGACGGCCCGCTGGGACGAGCGGGCACGGCACTGGTGCCTGACCGATGCCGGCGGCGTCACCTACGTGGCCGACGTGCTCGTGAGCGCCATCGGGACCTTCACCGAGCCTTCCGTCCCGGAGATCGAGGGCCTCGGGTCCTTCGCCGGCCCGTGCTTCCACTCAGCCCGCTGGGAGCACCAGCACGACCTGGCGGGCGCCCGGGTGGCGGTCGTCGGGACGGGGGCGAGCGCGGCGCAGATCGTCCCCGAGCTCGCCAAGGAGTCCGCGCTGGTCTCCGTCTACCAGCGCACACCCCAGTGGATCCTCCCGCGTTCGGACAAGCCGTTCACCGAGGAGGAGAAGCGCCGGTTCGCCCGCAACCCGATCGCGGCCAGGCGCCATCGCCGGGAGATCTATCTGGCCTTCGAGAACACGATCGCCTTCCGCCACGGGGACGAGGTGGCGGAGCGGCTCAAGGCGTTGGCCCTCAGCCACATCGAATACCGGATCGCGGACGACGAGCTCCGCGCCAAGCTCACGCCGGACTACCCGTTCGGATGCAAGCGCACGCTCGTCTGCAGCGACTTCTACAAGGCGCTCGTGCGTGACAATGTCGAGCTCGTCACCGAGGGCATCGAGCGCGTGACCCCGCACGCCGTCGTCACCGACGACGGGCGGGAGCGGCCGGCGGACGCCCTCGTGCTGGCCACGGGGTTCAAGGCGGCGGAGTACCTCGAGGGGATAGAGATCATGGGGGTGGGTGGCCGCCGCCTGCACGACGACTGGGCCGAGGTGGCCCACGCCTACATGGGCCTGACCGTATCGGGGTACCCCAATTTCTTCATGCTGTACGGGCCGAACACCAACCAGGGCGGGAACTCCATCCTGGTGATCCTCGAGGCCCAGGCCACCTACGTCCTGCGTGCGCTGCGAGCCATGCGCCTGCACCGGGCCCGGGCCGTCGACGTCCGGCGTGACGTGATGGACGCCTACAACCAGGAGCTGGCCGAGGCCCTGTCGGGCACGGTGTGGCAGGACGGGTGCCACAGCTACTTCAAGAACGCCAACGGGAGGATCGCCACCCAGCTGCCCCAGACCTCGGGGTGGTACGTCAAGCGCACGCGCCGCTTCCAGATGCGGGAGTATGTCCGTTCATGAAGGCAGCGGTGTACTACGAGACGGGCCCCCCCGACGTCTTTCGTTACGAGGACGTGCCCGACCCGGTGGCCGGACCGGGCGAGATCCTGATCGACGTCGAGGCGGTCAGCATCGAGGGCGGTGACACGCTGAACCGGCTGGGCGGCGACTTGGCCCGCCCGCCACACGTGGTGGGCTACCAGTGCGCCGGCACGGTGGCCGAGGTCGGCGCCGAGGTCCGGGGGTTCGCGGTGGGGGACCGCGCCGTGACGGTCGGGCTCGACGGCTCGCACGCCGAGCGCCGGGCGGCGCCCGAGGCGTTCGCCTGGAAGATCCCCGACGGGGTCCCGACCGACGAGGCGGCGTGCGTGCCGGTGCCGTTCGGCACGGCCGACGACTGCCTCTTCGAGTTCGGGCGGCTGCAGGCGGGGGAGACCGCTCTCGTCCACGCCGGCGCGGGCGGGGTCGGCATCGCCGCGATCCAGATGGCGAAGCGTGCCGGCGCCCGGGTCCTCGCCACCGCTTCGAGTGACGACCGTCTGGAGCGCCTCCGGGATCTTGGCCTCGACGAGGGCATCAACTACCGCACCCACGACTTCGTGGCCGAGGCGCGCCGGCTGACCGACGGCCGTGGCGTCGACGTGGTGGTGGACTCGGTGGGAGGCCTGACCCTGCAGGGGAGCATCAACGTGCTGGCCTACCGGGGCCGCTGCGTCACGGTCGGCGACGCCGGGCGGTCGGCGGCCGAGCGGCTCGACATCTCGACGATGCGCCCCAACAACCAGACGCTGTCCGGCTACTTCCTCGGCGCCGAATTGCTGCTCTCGCCTCGCCCGCACGCCATGATCGCCGGGCACCTCGCCGACATCGCGCGCGGAGAGCTCAAGGTGGTCATCGACCGCACGTTCCCGCTCTCGGACGCCGCCGGCGCCCACGCCTACATCGAGAGCCGGCAGGCCTTCGGGAGGGTGCTGCTCATCCCCTGACGTCGCCGTCGTCCCGGGGCCGCGCCCGCCCGCCCGCCGGCACGCTCAGGACGTGGCACGGGCGCAGCCCCAGCGCCACGGCCGCCGGCACGCGCGTGAGGCCAGCGCGCCGGCGCCACCGAAGCAGCTGACGGCGACGACTGCGAGGAGGAGCGGGCTCATCTCCAGTGCCGGATGATGGAGAGTCCCTGCGACGCCAGGAAGGACAACCAGTGACCCCCGGACCGTTCGGCCGCCCCCGCTGACCCGTCTCGCTCCGAGCTGAGGGCCAGCTCGACCCGGCCCGACCCGACATCGTTCACCTGCAGTGCCAATGGCGACATGCGTCCCCCCGTCGTCCGGGACCCGGGTCATCCCCCGGCCCCCGTGCTCTCGGTATCGGCCGGGCGCCCCGGAGCCTTGAGCGACCCCTACGACGCCCCGATGCCCTGTCCGATCAGGACCACGCCGAAGATCAGGAACAGCACCGACATGACCGTTGCGTTGTTGCGACCGAGCCAGGTCCTCCAGCCGTCGAGGACCTCGTGCGAGCGGTCTCCGAGGAACAGCGTGACGACGATCGGCGTCGCCACCCCGAGCACGGCGACGAAGACGTACACGGCCATCGCCCCGATCTCCCGGCCCCCCGAGAGGGCCGCCGATGCGATGGTCGCGGCGGCGGCCAGGGCCACGACGACGTTCTTCGGGTTGACCGCTCCGAGCGCCAGCCCGGCCCCCACCGACTTGCCCGGGCCGAACTCCGCGATACCGTCCATCCACTTCGGCATGGAGCCCTCCTCGCCCGCCCGGGGCCGGCCGCGGAACTTCCGCACGGCGGCCACCACCAGGTACACCCCGAGCGCCAGCTTCAGCACGCCGACCCAGGTGGAATGGCCCGAGCCCGGGGAGAGGTCGACGGCGTCCGCCAGGGCCACGGCCGCGCCGAGCACGCCGGCCACGCCCACGACGAACCCGGCCAGGAAGCACGATGCATGCACCAGTGGCCGCTTCGTGAACAGCAACAGGATGACCGGGATCACGTTGAGGGGGGACAGGGTCACCACCAGGGCGAGCGGGAGTATCTCCCCGACGACGATCTTCACCGGTTGCCCCCCCTCACGCCCGTGTGGCGAAGCTACCCGCCGGCTGGCCCCGGCGACGGATCACGGTCCGGCCGAACGTTGTTGTGGGCAGGTTGTGTGCCCCGGGGTCCGAATGGCTCTATGGGGATTCGGGCCTTCTCGGCAGAATCGCTGTAGGGCGGAACCCGACACATCGGCTGACTGCTGCCGGGCCCGTTCGACGACCACATGGAGAGAGAACCCACCCCACAACACTGGCTGATCAGGGCATCCGAGGTCCTGCGGCGCGTGACGAGCGCCGAGAGCCGGTTCTCGGCCTCACTGAGCGTGAACGAGATCACGATGCTGGCGGCGGCGGACGAGCTCGAGGCGGCGACCAGCGAAGCGACGATGTGGCTGGGGGGGAACCCCTGCCCCGATCGGGACCTCGGGGGGCGCGTCACCCTCATGCTGCACACCTGCGCCGAGGTCGCCCTCACCGCACAGCGGGCGATCACGAACCCCGGCACCGATGTCGAAGGGGTCATCGGCCGCCTGGGCGATCTCCTGGCGATCATCGACTTCCACTCGCAGACCCTGGACGCCTGGTAGCCGCCGGCCCGGTGGTCGCTCCGGGTGGCCCTGCTCGGCGTGTCGGCGACGCCCGATAGCGTCGCGTGGACCGAGCAGCAGCCAGGGAGGACGCCACATGACCGGTACCGGCTCACGGGCGGTGCGTTTCGACCGGTACGGCGGTCGGGACGTGCTCTACGTCGCCGACATCCCGATGCCGGTGCCGGGTCCGGGTGAGGTCGTGGTGGCCGTCAAGGCGACGAGCGTCAATCCCGGTGAGGCGGCCATCCGGAGCGGTGCGCTGGACGCCCGGTTCCCGGCCACCTTCCCGTCGGGCGAGGGCAGTGACCTGGCGGGCCTCGTCACCGCCCTGGGCGACGGGGTCGACGAGTTCGCGGTCGGAGACGCCGTGTTGGGCTTCTCGTGGAGTCGCTCGAGCCATGCGAGCCACGTGTCGGTCCCGACGTCCCAGCTGATCCACAAGCCTCCCGCGTTGAGCTGGGAGGTCGCCGGGTCTCTCTACGTGGTCGGGTGCACCGCCTATGCGGCCGTCCGCGCCGTCGACGCCCGGGAGGGTGACACGGTCGCCGTCTCGGCGGCGGCCGGTGGGGTCGGGACGGTCGTGGTGCAGCTCCTGGCCGTGCGACGCGCCCGCGTCCTCGGCATCGCCTCCGCGGCCAACGCGGAATGGTTGCGGTCCCACGGGGCCGTCCCGGTGACGTACGGCGACGGCTTGGCCCAGCGCCTGCGCGACGCGTCCGGCGACGGGATCGATGCCTTCATCGACCTGTTCGGCCCCGAGTACCTCCAGCTCGCCGTCGACCTCGGTGTCCCCCGCGACCGCATCGAGACCATCGCCTCGTTCGAGAAGGCGCAGGAGCTGGGGGTCAAGTCCGACGGCAGCGTCACCGCGTCGACGCCGGAGGTCTTGACCGAAATGGCCGACCTGGTGGCCTCCGGCGCCATCGAGATCCCCATTGCGGCGACCTACCCCCTGGACCGGGTGGCCGACGCCTTCGAGGAGCTCGAGCATCGCCACACCCGGGGAAAGATCGTGCTCGTCCCCTGAGGTGACCCCGGCGAGGTGCAGGCCGGCATGCCCCCCGGGATCAGGAGGCCGATCCGCTGCGCCAGCGCCGCTCGAAGGGGAGCCGCCACGTGCGGGGGGCGATCAGGTCGCTGATGGCCGGGGGCCCCCAGCTGCCCTTCGCGTAGGGCTGCACCGGGGGCGGGGCGTCGAGCAGTGGCGTCGCCACCTCCCACAGTCGCTCTATCCCCTCGGCCGTGTTGAACAGCGTGTGGTCGCCCATCATGGCGTCGTGGATGAGGCGCTCGTAGGCCTCCAGCACGTCGGCGTCCTGCCCCGTCTCGTGCAGGGCGAACTGCAGGCTGAGCTTCTCGAGCTGCATGCCGGGGCCCGGCTTCTTGCCGTAGAAGGACAGCGACAGCTTGGAGGAGTCGGCCAGGTCGAAGGTCAGATGGTCCGGACCCTGGGTGCCCACGCCGGAGTTGTCCGGGAACATGGACTTGGGGGGCTCGCGGAAGGCGATCGAGATGATGCGCTCACCTCCGCCGAGGCACTTGCCGGTGCGGAGGAAGAAGGGCACGCCCGCCCAGCGCCAGTTGTCGATGTCGCAGCGCAGCGCCACGAACGTCTCGGTCTGCGAGTCGGGGGCCACGCCCGGGATGTCTCGGTAGCCCTCGTACTGCCCACGCACGACCTGGGTCACGTCGAGCGGGCGCATGGAGCGGAAGACCTTGTTCTTCTCCTCGTTGATGGACACGGGCTCCAGGGCGGTGGGCGGCTCCATGGCCATGAAGCCGAGGATCTGGAAGAGGTGCGTCACCACCATGTCCTTGAACGCCCCCGTCGCCTCGTAGAAGGCGATGCGGTCGTCGACCCCGAGCGTCTCGGGCACGTCGATCTGCACGTGGTCGATGTGGTCGCGGTTCCAGATCGGCTCGAACAGGCCGTTGGCGAAGCGGAAGGCCAGGATGTTCTGCGCCGCCTCCTTCCCGAGGAAGTGGTCGATCCGGAAGATCTGGTCCTCGTCGAAGTATTGGTGCAGCATGTCGTTGAGAGCCCTGGCGCTTTGCAGATCGGTGCCGAAGGGCTTCTCCATGATCACCCGGGAGCGCTCCACCAGCTTGGCGTCGGCCAGGAGTTGGATGATGTCGCGGTCCGCCGCGGGCGGAATGCTCAAATAGTGCAGTCGGCGGACGTCGCCCCCGCCGATCTCGTCCTCCGCCTTGCCCACGGCCTCGGCCAGGGCCTGGGCGCCGGCGCCGGTCGACACGAACGTCAGCCGCTTCTCGAAGTTCGCCCACTGCAGCAGCGAGATCTTGCCCACGGCGAACTGGTCACAGGCGTGGCGGGCCAGGTGGCGGAAGTCCTCGTCGCTCAACTCGCTCGTCGAGCTCCCGATGATGCGGTAGTCGGGCATCATCCCCGTGTTGGACAGGTGGAGCAGGCCCGGGAGCAGCTTGCGCGCCGCCAGGTCGCCCGTGGCCCCGAAGAGGACGATGACGTGGGGGTCGATCTGGGACGCGGGCTGGGCGGCGTCCACGGTCTCGCTGCGGTCGACGATCTCGGTCACGGCCGCGGTCTCCGCTCGTTGAGCTCGGAGACGTTGCCACCCATGATCTTGGCCACGGACTCGGGCGGGAGCTTCTGCAGCTCGGTCACCCAGTCGGCCGGCTCGGGCAACCCCTCAATGTGGGGCCAGTCGGACCCGAAGATCACCCGGTCGTCACCCATGAGGTCGACGATCTCGTCGACGTCGTCCTCCCAGAACGGGTTGATCCACACGTGGCGGCGGAAGGTGAGCACGGGATCCTCCGCGAAGTAGCCCGGCATGCGCCGGGTGGTCGTGCGCAGCTTGCGGAACAGCGGGGCCAGGAACTCCGAGCCGTTCTCGACCGACGCGACGCGCACGTTGGGGAAGCGGTCGAAGAGCTTCTCCAGGATGAGGGTGGCCAGGAAGTCGTGGGCCGCCCGCTCAATGGCGAACAGCTTGATGCTCGGGCGCGCCGGTCCGGCGCGGAACGACGCCGAGAAGCCGTCGACTGCGTAGCCGTTGGACGACAGCCCGGCGTCGCCGGCGTGCACGACCACGGTGATGCCGGCCTCGTCGACCCGGGCCCAGAAGGGATCGAAGGCGTCGGCCGCCGGCGACAGCGGTCCGTGCACCGTCGTGGGCGCCGCCGCCCGCATGACGACCGAACGCGCGCCGGCGTCGAGCGCCCACTCCAGCTCGCGCACGGCCTCGTTCACGTCGGCCAGCGAGATGTAGGGGGCGGCGAAGATCCGATCCCGGTACGCCATGCCCCAGTCCTCGGCGAGCCAGCGGTTGAAGGCGCGGAAGAGCAGGACCACCGCCCCGGGGTCGTCCTTGAGCGCCTCCTCGTAGAGCATGCCGAGGGTCGGGAACAACCAGACCTTGGCCAGCCCCTGGGCGTCCATGGTGGCCAGGCGGGCGTCGCGGTCGCGGTACTCGGGGCGGATGGGCTCGGGCGTCCCCATGAGCTCGTGCATCGGCCGGCCGTTGGGGTTGCCCCGGAAGTAGTCGACCAGGGCACCGGCCGGCGAGATCGGGTTGAACGTCGGGTTCGTGACGGCCCGGCTGATCCGCCCGCCCAGCGCGTGGTAGCGCCGGCCGCCGACCTCGACCCACTGGATCACCCGTGGGCCGAGTGCGGGGTCGAGGTGGCGTGTGAACGCGTCGAGCGCCTCGTAGTAGTGGTTGTCGGCGTCGAAGACGGGGGAGTCGGCAGGGGGCATGGTCGGCCTTCCGCGGGGCGTGCGCAACACCCAGACTGTATTAGCTGGCGGTCGGTGGTCCCGCCGCGGTGTGCTCGGCCCCCGGCGGGTCGACCGCCCAGGCCGGGGCCTGCCCCCACTGCTCCCCGTAGACGAGTTCCGGGAGCGGGCGCCGGCGGACCGGACCGTGCCGGCCCTGCGGGCGGCCGATGGTGATGGTCGCCATGAGGTCCACCTCCTCGGGGATGTGCAGCAGCGCCCGCAGCTCGGCGTCCGCCGCGAACTGCCAGCCCGTCATGACCCCGCCGTAGCCGAGGGCGCGGGCGGCGAGGAGCAGGTTCTGGCAGGCCGGGTAGACCGAGGCACCGTCGGTGTAGTTGGTGTGGCGGTAGTGGACGAAGCAGGCCAGGATCAGGACCGGGACCGACTCGTAGGTGTCCACGTAGTGCTGCATGGTGCGCGCCATGCGCGCCTTCGGGGAGTCGACGTCGGCGCCGGACCCCTCGTCGTAGCCGTCGGCCTTCCTCTTGGCGGCCCAGAAGCCGCGCGCCCCCTCACCGAGCAGCCGCTTGGCCTCCCGGGCCACCGGGCCGTCGGTGAGCACGATGAAGCGGAAGGGCTGGCGGTTCGACCCGCTGGGCGCCCGGGTGGCGGCGAAGAGGATGTCGCGGAGCACCTCGTCGGGCACGGGCTCGTCGGTGTAGCGCCGGATGGCCCGCGTGGTGAGCAGGCCCTCGTAGAGAGGGACCTCCTGACCCGGGGACGCTCCCTCTGACATGGCGGCGACCCTACCAACGACCGTACGTGGGGGGGCGGGTGCGCCCGGGTCTCAGAGCTCCCGCAGCAATTGCGCCTGCGCAATGTCCGCCAGCCGCGACTGGGCGACGAGCCATTCGCGCGATCGGCTCTCTCGTCCCTCCTGCAGGACGTGGTGCGTTCCCGTGGGTCCGTCGGTCCGCGCTCCGCACCGCCTGCAGACCGGGATGCGCCCGTTCGTCTCGGGGAGGTGGTGCTGATCGAGCTGTGCAGCAATGTGCAAAGACTCGGGTGAGGTCATGGTCCTCCTCTCGGCCGTCCGCTTCCCGTCGGGACACGGTGCCGGGGATGACGGCTGCTCTGCGTGAGCACGCGTGCCCGACCCACCCTACGCCCAGGGCGGCGATCCACGGCAACGCGGTGCGGACGGGCCGTGACGCCCGTCCGCACCCATCGGGCTTCGGTACTACCCGAGGTAGGCGAAGATCGGACCCACGGCGTCCTCCACCTTCAGGACGGGGTTGATCGTGACGGTCATGATCTCCGAGTAGGCCAGGGCGGCGGCGTAGGCCGCGTCCAGGTCGTCCGAGTCGCTGATGGTGTACCCGCCGGCTCCGTCGGCCCGCACGTAGTGCGCGATCTCGCCCGCCTCGGCGCCGCGCCGACGGAAGGCGAACGCTACCCCTATTGCAATCCGAATGCTCGTGGACGGGACACCGGCCGCACCCCTGGGCGCCGCCCACACCGGACGGCTAGAACAGGGCGCCATGACCGATCGGGCTCCGCAGGTGATCTCGCTGTCGCTGACCAGCCCCGAGGACATGTTCGTCCTGGCGCAGACGGACCTCTTCTCCGAGTACCGCAATTTCATGACCGGGCTGGAGTACTGCATCAGCATGTTGCGCAGCCGCCCGGCCCGTGGTCCGGTACGGATCGAGCTCTCCCTGCCGTCGGATCGGATCGAAGAGGGCATGAACCAACGGATCGGGCGCACCCTCGCCCGGTACTGCGACCACCGGATCGCCTACAACCAACGGGAACGGCGGGCGGTCAGGCTCGACGGCGTCTTCTCGCTGTGGATCGGGATCCCGATCGCCGTCCTGGGGTTCCTTCTCGTCATCGTGAAGACGAGCATCGTCGGCGCCACCGGGAACGCCAACCTGGCCCTCGACTCGGGGGGCTGGGTCCTGGTGTGGGTCGGCCTGTGGTTCCCGCTCGACACGCTCCTCTTCACGCCGCTGTCCTACGGCCGTGAGAACCGCGTGCTGGGGCGCCTGCGCTCCGCCAGCGTCGTCGTCGAGCCGCACCCCACCATGAAGCTCTGAGGCGCCCGTCATCCCGGGGTCTCAGGAGTCCCGGCTCGGGCCCGGGTGCGCGCCCGGCGGGGAGCGACGGAACCTCCTCCGGCGCAGCCACGAGAACAGGACCACGCGGGCCACCAGCAGGATCCCCCCGATGCCGAGCACCCAGAAGATGGCGGCGTGCGCACCGACGAAGGAGTCGACCAGCAGGAAGCGCAACGCGAGCAGGATCAGGAGGATGCCGATCCACGCGCTGCCACCGCGCATTCCGGGGCCGAATCGACCGCTGCCGTAGCCGTAGCCGTACCCGTCGCGCCGGCCGGGAGGCCCGTCCGCACCGGCACCGCCGTCGTCGCGTCCGGTGGGGACCGCGATGCCCCGACGACGCTGCGCCCGGGCGAAACGTCGGATCTGGTCGCGATGGTCGAGCGCGTACTGGCGGGGGTCGACCCCCTGCGCCCGCAGCTCCGCGACGGAGGTGCCGAAGATCTCGGTGAAGTTGGCGCGCACCCACTCCCGGCGGCTCTGCCTGCCGTCTCCGTGCTGTGGGAGCGGGGCTCCGTCGGGTGGGACCGGGTCGATGTCAAAGCCTCCCACGGGGACGCTGCGCAGTGTCCTCCCCCTGATCGGCCCGAGCGCCCGGCACCCTGCGGGGTTGCGACGGGAGGGCCGCCAGGACCAGCACCACTCCGGCAACGGAGACGATCGCCGCCACGGCCAGGGCGATCCCGTTCCCGCTCATGAAGGCCGTCCGCGCCTCCCGCGCCAGCAACGAACCGGTCGTCCCACCGACGCGTGCGGCCACCGCGAGGGCGCCTCCGAGGGAGCCCAGGATCGTCTGCGCCACGGAGGCGGGCACGTGGCGGCCGGACAGCACCGCCCGCATGTGACCCTGATAGCGGGTCAGCATCACACTGCCGACCACGGCCACGCCCAAGGCGCCGCCCACCTGGAGGGCGACCGTGTTGGTGGCCGAGCCGATCCCTGAGTCGCCCCGGGGGACCGAGCCGATGACAGAATTGGTGGCCGTCGGCAGCATCAGCCCGGCGCCGAAGCCGATCAGCACGAGGCCGACGACGATGTCGCCGTACGTCGTCTGGAGCCGCGAGGCCGCGGCGACCTGCCACAGTCCGGCCGCGATGAGGCCCAGGCCGGCGGCCACGGTGCACTTGGTGCCGATGAGGCGCGCCAGGACCGGGGACAGAGCGGCGCTGACGATCACCATGCCGGCGATGGGCAGGATCCGGATCCCGGCGGCGAGGGGTGACAGGCCGAGGTCGAACTGGAGGAACTGCGTCGAGAGGAACAGCGCCCCCATCAACCCGAACACGGCGAGGCACTCGGCCGCCAGCGCGACGGAGAACCGGCGGTCGCGGAAGAACGCCAGTTTGAGCATGGGGTGTCCGCAACGCCACTCCCAGGCGACGAACCCACCCAGGGCGACGAGGCTGGCCGATCCGGTTCCCGCCACGATCCCCGAGGTCCACCCCTGCGTCGGGCCCTCGATGATCGCCCACAGCAGCAGCCCGAGGCCAACGATCGACAACAGGGCGCCCACGGGGTCGGGCCTTTGCACGTCCGGGTTCTTCGAGTCCGGCACCAGGGCGGCGGCACCGACCAACCCGATCAGGACGATCGGGATGTTCACCAGGAAGATCGACCCCCACCAGAAGCGCGAGAGCAGGAGGCCGCCGGCGATGGGTCCGATGGCGATCCCGAGCCCGATGGTCCCGGCCCAGGCGCCGATGGCGCGGGCCCGCTCCTCCGGGTCACGGAAGACGTCGTTGATGATGGACAGCGATGCCGGGATCGTGAGGGCCGCACCGGCTCCCATCACGGCCCGGCAGGCGATCAGGACATGGACGGAGCCCGAGAAGGCGGCGCCGACCGAACCCAGGGCGAAGACCGACAGCCCGATGAGGAAGAACCGCTGGCGCCCGAAGCGGTCGGCCAGGCTCCCCCCGACGAAGAGCAGGCCGGCGAAGGCGATGGCGTAGGAGTCGACGATCCACTGCAGCTCGCTCGACGAGGCGTCCAGATCCCGGACGAGCGTCGGCAGGGCGACATTGAGGATGGTGTTGTCGACGTTGACGATGAGTGCGGCGAGACACACCACGACCAGGGCCGCCCACCGGCGCCAATCCTGGGGGCCGACCGGCGTGACCGCCGATCGGGTCAGCTGGGTCACCTGACCAGTCCACCCGCGGCCGGGCCGGCGGACCAGGGCCGAAGGTCCTCTGGCCCGGAGCTGTGTCGCCCCGCTCAGCCCTCCAGCAGTCGCAGCGCCAGCCGGCGCCCCCGCCCCTGTCGCATGGCCAGCGCGATCCACAGCTGGAACAGTGCGTCGATGATCGCCTCCTCGTCCTCCCCGACGTAGATCGGCCGCAGGCCCACCCCGGCGATGACGGTCTCGACCGCCTCCCGGTCACCGGACGGGGCGGAGAAGAACATGTCGGCCCGCTCACCGCCGAACACGGGATCGGCCATGTTCTCCCCGCCCAGTGTGTTGAAGGCGCGGGCGTAGCGAACCGTCGGCGGGAGGGACGCCCTCGCGTTGGCCACCTCTGCACCCATCCGGTTGGTGGCGTCGATCACGAGTTTCCCCGCCAACGCATCACCGTGGGCCGCGGTCAACTCGGCGACGGCCGCGCCGGGCAGGGCGAGGATGACGACGTCGGGGTCGGCCAGCACCTCGCCGATCGACGCGACCGTCCCGCCGCCGGGGGCGCTCTCGCCGGGGTGCCGGGAGCCGTAGACGACCTCGTGCCCGGCATCGGCCAGCGAGCTCCCGAGTGTGGTGCCGATGAAGCCCGTCCCGATGAGTGCGATCTTCATGCGATCCCCTCTGCGCGCGCGGCCGGCGTCTGCACCCGGCCCGGCGGCCAGCCAACCCCACCCACGCCGGACCGTCAAGGGCCGGCGTGGGTGGGCTCGCGGCCGGAACCCGTCCCGCTCCGTGTTAACTGAAGGGGTGACCTGCTCCGACGAATCCCGAGCAGGACGGCCACCCACGCTCGACGACCTCGAGGCCGCCATCCGTGCCTCGTGGTCCGTCGAGACCTGCGATCCGAGCGACGCCGCGCTGTGGAGACCGGCCAACCCGTCGCGGGGTCAGTGTGCCGTGACCGCGCTCGTGGTCCACGACCTGCTCGGCGGCCTGCTGCTCGAGGCCGAGGTGCACCACGCCGACGGCTCGCCGCAGGGCTTCCACTACTGGAACCGGCTGCCCGGCCTCGACGTCGACCTCACCTTTGCACAGTTCACCGATGGTGAGGTGGTGGGGGAGCCGCACCTGATCGAGAGGCTGGCGTCGGCTCCCTGGCTGGCCCACGCGCAGTACCTCACCTTTCGAGACCGCGTCCGTGCGGCGCTGGGTCTCCCCGCCGACCCGGCGCCGTGACCAGCGAGCTGCGCTGCGCTACGCCGACTCGACCGGCACGCGGTCGAAGTAGAGCTCGGGATGCCGCTCGTCCTCCAGCAACCCCGAGATCCCCTCGCGGGCATACGCGATGTGCAGGTCGATCCGGTGGACCAGCAGCTCCGCCCGGCTCGATGACCCCGGCACCGCCCGGCTGGCCTCGGCCACCACGGTGCCCGTCGGCGCGACAATCCGGCTTGCGCCCAACAGGGTGGACGTCGAGTGCGAACCGGCCTGGTTGGCCTGCACCCACCACTGGCTGTTGGTGAGGGCCAGCGCGGGGTAGAGGAGGTCCCAGGCGTTGGCGCCCTCCACCTCGTAGGCGGCGGGGGCCAGGATGAGCCGTGCCCCGCGCAGGGCCAGGGTGCGGGCCACCTCCGGGAAGTCACCGTCGAAGCACACGACGAGACCGACGCGGCCGAGGGCGGGGTCGTCGAACGTGGTCAGTCGGTCGCCCGGGGTGAACACCGTCGGCTCCAGCGTCGGCGGGAACAGGTGCGCCTTGCGGTGCCAGGCCACCAGCTCGCCCCGCGGGTTGAACACGAGCGCGGTGTCGTAGAGGAGGCCGTTCTCGCCCAGCTCGGGCACGCTCCCGGCCGCCAGCCACATCTCGCGCCGGCGGGCGGCCTCGGCGAGCCGCTCCGAGCGCGGGCCCCCGATCGGCTCGGCATCCGCCCTGGCGTCGCGCCCGAGGGTCTCGGGGTCGTAGCCGCACGACCACAACTCGGGGAGGACCAGCAGCTCGACCCCGCGCGACGCCGCCTCGTCCATCATGCCGATCGCCACGCTCATGTTCTGCCGTGGCTCGCCTGGGGCGGACAACCACTGGGCCACACCAACCAGAAGGTCTCGCTTCACGTACCCGATCGTCCCCGCTTCCTACGGCACTGTGCCGCTCACCCTAAGTGGGCAACGTTCGCGGCCGGTTTCCCGTACGTGAATGCACTGTTACAAGCGCCCGGCCCGGGTCGGGCCCGGGTCAGACGCCGCGACGCCGGGCCAGCAGAGTGATCAGGTCGTAGAGGACGTGCGCCGCGGCCACCGCCGTGATCTCGGCGTGGTCGTAGGCGGGGGACACCTCCACCACGTCGCCGCCCACCACCGCGGCCGGCTCCAGGCCGCGCACCATCGCCAGCAGCTCCCGGCTGGTCAGGCCGCCCGCCTCGGGTGTCCCCGTGCCGGGGGCGTGCGCAGGGTCGAGGACGTCGATGTCCACCGACACGTAGACCGGCGCGTCGCCGACCCGCTCCCGCACCTGGTCGACCACCGTGGCGACACCAAGGGTGTCGACGTCGTCGGTCGTGATCTGGGCGAAGCCCATTCCGGTGTCGTCGGACAGGTCGGCGTCCGAGTACAGCGGTCCCCGCAACCCGACATGGACGCTGCGGTCGCGTCGCAGCAGGCCCTCTTCCCAGGCCCGCCGGAACGGCGTCCCGTGGGTGAAGCGCTGGCCGAAGTAGGTGTCCCACGTGTCGAGGTGCGCGTCGAAGTGCACCAGGGCGAGCGGACCGTGCCGCCGTGCGGTGGCGCGCAGGAGGGGAAGGGCGATCGTGTGGTCGCCCCCGACCGCCAACAGCCGCCCGCCTCCCGCCAGGAGCGCGTCGGCCGCCGCCTCGATCTGCCCGACCGCCTCCTCGGCGCTGAACGGCGTGCACGCGATGTCGCCGGCGTCGACCACCTGGGCCAATTCGAAGGGGAGCGTGTCGAGCGCCGGGTGGTAGGGGCGCAGGAGTCGCGAGCTCTGGCGCACCGCGGCGGGGCCGAAGCGAGCCCCGGGCCGGTAGCTGGTGCCCCCGTCGAACGGCACGCCCACCACCGCGATGTCCCACCGCGGCACCTCGGCCACGGTGGGCAGCCGGGCGAACGTGGCCAGTCCGGCGAAGCGCGGGACCGCCGCGGCGTCGGCCGGACCGACGGGCGCCTCGCCGCCGGCCATCAGTCGTCGATGGCCTGGTAGACGAGCGCGCGCAGCTGGGCCCGGAACGGGTAGGCGACGGACGGGAAGAGTTGCGTCATGAACACCACGTAGAGGTCCTCGTCCGGGTCGACCCAGAAGGCGGTGCTGGCGGCCCCGCCCCAGTAGAAGTCGCCGCGCGAGCCGGCCATGGCCGTTGCCGCGGGGCCCAGGCCCACGGCGAAGCCCAGGCCGAAGCCGACGCCCTCGAAGCCCGCTTCGCCGAAGCCCCCGATCGCCAGGTCCTGCAGCGACGCCCCGCCGGGCAGGTGGTTCACCGTCATGAGCTCCAGGGTCTTGCGCCCGAGCACCCGCCGGCCGTCGAGCTGGCCGCCGTTGGCCAGCATCTGGCAGAAGGCGACGTAGTCCCGGGTCGTGGACACCAGGCCGCCGGCGCCCGAGAGATAGGGCCGCCGCCGCATGAACCCGTTGGCGAAGGGGCCGTCCATCAGCCGCGGGGCGGTGCCCGGGCTGTGCTGGTAGCAGGCGGCGAGCCGGGGCAGCGAGGCCTCGGGGACGAAGAAGCCGGTGTCGACCATGCCGAGGGGCTCGAAGACCTCCCGGCGCAGGTACTCGTCGAACGGCAGCCCCGAGAGGATCTCGACCAGCCGGCCGACGATGTCGGTGGACAGGCCGTAGTTCCAGTGCGTGCCCGGGTGGAACTTGAGCGGGTGCTCGGCCAGCAGGGCGGTGACGCTCTCGAGGGTCTGCCCGCCACCGAGCGCCGCCCGGGCCGTGGCGAACGCGTCGTCGATCGGGTTCCCCGGGAAGAGGGCGCCGGGGAGCCCGGTCGTGTGCATGAGCACGTCGCGCATGTTCATCGGGCGCCGTGGCTTCACCAGGTTGACCGAGCCGTCGTCCTGCACCTCGCCGACCTGGAGGGTCCGCCAGGCGGGGATGTAGCGGTGGACGGGGTCGAGGAGCTGGAACATGCCGCGCTCGTAGAGTTGCATGAGGGCGACCGAGGCAATGGGCTTGGTCATGGAGTAGATGCGGAAGATGGCGTCGTCCGCCATCGCGACGCCGTGCTCCCGGTCCATCAGCCCGAGCGAGCGCTGGTACGCCGTGTGCCCACCCCGGACGACCGTGATCTGGCAGCCCACGATCTTCCCGGTGTCGACGTAATTCGTGCCGAAGTGCTCGGTGATGCGCTCCAGGCGGTCGGCGCGCATGCCGGCCGCGTCGGGTTCGATCTTCACGTCCACCTCCTCAGGCCCGCTGCTCCTGCTCCTTCTTCTGCTTCTGGTCCCGCAGGTAGGCCGCCGTGCCCTCGAGGAACGCGCCGACGTCCTTCTCCTTGTTGGCGGTGACGCCGTGGAACCACTCGGGCACGTAGATCTGGGCGGCCCCCGACGCCAGCCCGGCCAGGACGGCGTCGACGGCCACCGAGACCGGCTCGGCCGCGACGGGCAGGTCCGGCACGTCGTTGTCCGGCAGCGTGAACAGCTCGGTGTCGATCACCCCCGGGTACACGACCATCACCTTGATGCCGTCCTCCCACAGGTCCACCGCCATCGCCTCGGAGAACGCAGTCAGCGCCGCTTTCGAGGCGTCGTAGGCGGACTCGCCGGGCGCGCTGAGCTTGGCGGCGATCGACGAGATGTTCACGATGGTGCCCGAGCCGCGGGCCAGCATCTGGGGCAGCAGGGCCATGGTCAGGCGCATCGGCGACAGGTAGTTGAGGTGCATGACCGCGGTGATGGTGTCGATGTCGAGCTCCTTCACGTGGCGCCGCTTGGGGATGCCGGCGTTGTTGACCAGGAGGTCGACACCGCCGAAGGCGTCCATGACGTCGACGGCCAGCTGGTCCACCTCGTCGTCGTCGGCCAGGTTGGTGACCCACATCCGGCTGTCGGGGGAGTGCGCCATGCAGCGCTCCACGACCTCGGCCAGCCGGTCGGCCCGGCGGGCGCAGATGCCGAAGACGGCACCCCGCTAGGCCAGGGCCTCCGCCAGCCCGGCCCCGATGCCCGAAGAACCCCCCGTCACCAGCGTGCGACACCCCTTCAAGTCCAACGCCATCGTCCACCCCACTTTCGGTCCGTGACCGTGCTCACCTTAGGCACAGAGGGCGCTGTCGGGTATTGACATTCTGTTGACGCGCCCATCCGCCGCGTTGACATCGGGTTCACGAACCCACCGGCACGATGGGCCCATGGCAGACCTTTTCGCAATCCTGGGCTTCGTGGCGTTCGTCGCGGTGTTCATGGGCCTCATCTGGTGTCTGGAGCGGGTATGACCTGGGTTCAGGGACTCCTCCTCGGAATTTCCATCGTGATGTTCATCTACATAGGCGTCGCCATGTTCAAGCCTGAGTGGTTCTGACGTGAGCTTCTTCTGGACCATCGTCCTCCTGATCGTCGCCCTGGGAATCGCCTGGCGGTACCTGGGTTCGTACATGGCCGCCGTCTTCGACGGCCGCGTCCACTTCCTGGCTTGGCTGGAACGACCGTTCTACCGGCTCCTCGGGACCAGCCCCGACCGGGAGCAGTCGTGGCAGCGCTACGCCGGCTCGACGGTGATCTTCTCCGGAGTGTTCCTCGTGGTCGGTTACTTCCTGCTGCGGATCCAGGGATCGCTGCCCCTCAACCCGCAGCACTTCGGGGCGGTGCCGCAGGCGCTCAGCTTCAACACCACCATCTCGTTCCTCACCAACACCAACTGGCAGAATTACGGCGGCGAGACGACTATGTCGTACTTCTCGCAGATCGGCGTGCTGACGGTGCAGCAGTTCGTGAGCGCCGCGGTCGGGATCGCCGTGGCCATCGCCGTGACCCGGGGCTTCTCGCGCCGGAACTCACCGACAATCGGCAACTTCTGGGTCGACATCACCCGCTGCATGCTCTACATCCTGCTCCCGATCGCCTTCCTGGCGGGGATCGTGATGGTCGCCTCGGGCGCGGTGCAGACGCTGGCCGGGCCCGTGTCGATCCACAACGCGATGAACGGCGTCACGCAGACGATCCCGCGGGGGCCGGCGGGCTTCATGGGGCCGATCATGCAGCTGGGCACGAACGGCGGCGGGTTCTTCAACGTCGACCTGGGCCACCCCTTCGAGAACCCGACGGCGCTCACCAACTTCATCTACATCTGGCTCACGCTGTCGATCCCATTTGCGCTGACCTACACCTTCGGCAAGATGGTCGGGAGCATCCGCCACGGTGCCGCCCTGCTGGTCGCCATGGTGCTGATCTTCGGCACCTGGGTCGGCTTCACGGCCTATGCCGAGCACCAGAACAACCCGGCGGTCTACGCGGCCGGCGTGCACTCCACGGTGGGCAACACCAACGGCAAGAACTCCGAATTCGGCGACACCACGAGCGCGCTTTTCAACGTGTCGATGACGCAGACTTCGGACGGCGCCGTGGACAGCGCCACGGACTCGTACACCCCGATCGGTGGCTTCGGGCCGATGAGCGGCATGATGTTGGGCGAGGTGACCCCGGGCGGGACAGGCAGCGGCCTCTACACCATCCTCATCTACGCCGTCATCGCGGTGTTCCTCGGCGGCCTGATGATCGGGCGAACGCCCGAGTACCTGGGCAAGAAGATCCAGGCGAAGGAGATGAAGCTCGTCGTCCTCTACCTGCTGATGGTGCCGTTCGTGATCCTGTTGTTCACCGGCATCTCCGTGGTGATGCCGTCGTCGTTGACCTCGATCTACAACTCGGGACCTCACGGCCTCACCGAGGTCGTCTACGCCTTCACCTCGGCGTCGAACAACAATGGCTCGGCCTTCGCCGGCCTCAACGGCAACACCAACTGGTTCAACACGACGCTCGGCCTCGGCATGCTGGTCGGTAGGTTCGCCCTGATGGTGCCGATCCTGGCCATCGCCGGCTCGCTGGGTCGCAAACAGCGGATCCCGGCGTCGGCGGGCACCTTGCCCACCGG
>PMPX01000342.1 GCA_003169235.1 Acidimicrobiaceae bacterium
GGCGGCGGTCGGATCATCAACATGACGTCCGTCCACGAGGACTGGCCCATGCCGGGCAACACGGCCTACTGCCTCTCCAAGGGCGGCATGCGCATGCTGACCAGGACGGCAGGCGTGGAGCTGGCGCCGCACAACGTCCTGGTCGTCGGCGTCGGTCCGGGCGCCGTGAACACCCCGATCAACGCGCAGACTGTCGCCGACCCGGTGGCGCTGGCCAAGCTCGACAGCGCCATCCCGATCGGCCGCATGGCCGAGCCCGAGGAGATCGCGTCCGTGGTCGCGTTCTTGGCCGGTGACGGAGCGAGCTACATCACCGCCACGACGATCTTCGCCGACGGCGGGATCATGCAGAGCAGCCCTGGACTTTGAGTCACTGGACCCCGGAGGGCCGGCCGCTCAGGTTTCGGCCGGCACCTCGGGGGACTTCTCGGCGACGTCGTCGCCACCCACCCTCGGCACCGCGAGGCGCTTGCGGAAGATGTGGTAGCCCCAGGCCTGGTAGATCAGCACGATCGGGAAGAAGATCACCGCCACGACGGTCATGACCTTGAGCGTGTACGGCGGGCTGGCCGTGTTGTTCACCGTGAGGGTGTACGCCGCGTTGGTCGTCGAGATCATCACCCGGGGGAAGAGCTCCTGGAAGATCGACCCCACCGTGGCGCCGATGCCGACGGCGGCGGCCACGAAGGCCCATCCCTCCGCCTTGACCGAGGCCAGCCACGCGGCTGCGATCACCGCAATCAGGCCGAGCGCCTCAATGGGCTTGGGCACGAAGCCGTTGCTCAGTCCGACGTGGATCCACGTCATGAAGCCGAAGGTCACGACGACCGCGACCACGCCGATCGCCGCGGCGGCCTTCTGGGCCCGCTCGCGAAGCTCGCCCGTGGTCTTGAGTGACAGGTACGTGGCGCCCATCAGGAGCGACAGGACCAGCATCGTCACACCCGTCCACAGCCCGAACGGCGTGAGGAGGGTGAAGAAGCTGCCGGTGAACTGGTGCGCCTTGTCGATGGGCAGTCCGTGCAGCAGGTCGCCCAGGGCCACGCCGGCAAGCAGCGGGATGAGCGCGCTGCCGATCGTCAGCGACCAGCGCCAGGTGGAGCGCCAACGCGGGTCGTCGATTTTGCGCTGGTACTCGAAGGACAGCCCGCGCAGCATCAGCGCGAGCAGCAGCACCACGAGGGCCAGGTAGAAGGTCGAGAACATGGTGGCGTACCAGCCGGGGAAGGCGGCGAAGATCACCGCACCGGCCACGATCAACCACACCTCGTTGCCGTCCCAGACCGGTCCGATGGTGTTGACCAGCACCCGCCGCTCCGAGTCGCTGCGACCGAGGAACGAGTGCAACATGCCGACCCCGAAGTCGAACCCTTCGAGGACGAAGAAGCCGACCCAGAACAGCACGTCGACGATGAACCAGAGATCTCCCAGTGTCATGGCAGGCTCCTAGTAGACGAGGGCCGACTCGTCCTCATCGGACGACTCGTGCTCGGTGGACGATGGACCGGCGTCGCCGCCGGGTGACACCAACTTGGCCAGGGGGTCGTGCCCCAGCTCCCGCCGGCCGTAGCGCAGCATGAGCCAGGTGTCCGCGACACCGAGCACCAAGAAGATCAGGACGAAGATCACCAGCGAAATCCAGATGTCGGTGGCCGACACCGACGGGGACACGCCGTTGGCCGTCTTCATCAGCCCCTGGACGATCCAGGGCTGGCGCCCGTTCTCGGCGAGCATCCAGCCGGCCGTGTTGATGAAGAAGGGCAGGATCACCACCCACGGCGCTATTCGCAGGAACCATTTGGCCTGGTCCATCCGCTTGCGGTAGAGCAGCCACCCTCCCCACAGGGCGAAGACGAAGACCAGGGTGGCCAGGTAGGCCATCACCCGCATGGACCAGTACTGAATGAAGACGTTGGGGATGTAATTCCCCGGCCCGTACTCCTTCTGGTACTGCGCATTGAGCTGGGTGAGGCCCTCCACCTTCCCGTTCGGGCTGTTGGTGGCAAGGATGGACAACAGGCTCGGGATCTCAATGATCTGGGTCGGCGTGTGGTCGTTGTTCCCACCGCCGATCTGGAAGGCGGAGAACGAGCAGTGGCTGTCACAGGTGTTCCACTGCGCCTCGGCCGCGGCGATCTTCATCGGCTGATAGGTGGCCTCCACCACGCCGAGCTCGCTCCCGACGAACAGCGCAAGGATGACCGCCGGCAGCAGCACGGCGAGCGAGATCATGGCGGAGCGGCGGAACGCCTCGACCTGTTGCTTGCGGCGCATGTGCCACGCGGAGACGGCGAGCATGATCACCGCCCCCGTGACCAGCGAGGCCAGGAGCACGTGGATGTAGCTCCACACGAAGACGGGGTTGGTGAACAGGGCCCAGATGTTGTTGAGCTGGGGCTGACCCGTCTGGTGGTTGATCACATAGCCGACGGGGTGTTGCATCCAGGAGTTGGCCGCCATGATGAAGGCGGCCGAGAGGATCGTGCCCGCCGCCACCAGCCAGATGGTGGCCAGGTGTGCCTTCTTCGACAGCCGGTTCCACCCGAAGATCCAGATGCCGAGGAAGGTCGACTCCAGGAAGAACGCCACCAGGCCCTCCATGGCCAGCGGGCCGCCGAAGACGTTGCCCACGAGCCGCGAGTACGCCGACCAGTTCATGCCGAACTCGAACTCCTGAATCAGCCCCGTCACGACGCCGATGGCGACGTTGATGAGGAGCAGAGCCCCGAAGAAGCGGGCGAGGCGGCGGTACGTCTCGTCCCCGTTGCGGTACCACGAGGTCTGGAGGAGCGCCACCAGAAAGGCCAATCCGATCGTCACCGGGACGAAGAGGAAGTGGTAGATGCTCGTGATGGCGAATTGCCAGCGGGCGAGGTCGAGGTTCACAGTGTGTCGCTCCCTTCGGTGATGGCCGCCCTCAGCCCGCCGGGAGAGGCACGGTCCGGGGACGGCTCGTCATGGATTGGTCGGTCGCTCATGCGCTCTTCCCACCACAGGCCGGCGTAGCGGCCGCCCGAGGCGAGGAGCTCGGTGTGGGTGCCCCGCTCGACGACCCGGCCGCCGTCGAGGACGACGATCTCGTCGACGCGCTCGAGGCCGGTGAGCCGGTGGGTGATGAAAAGTGTCGAGCGCCCTTCGGTCAGGGCGAGGAGGTCGGTGGTCAGGGCGTCGGCGGCGGCAGCATCGAGGTGCTCGGCCGGCTCGTCGAGCACGAGGATCGGGAAGTCGGCGAGGAACGCCCGGGCGACGGCCACCCGCTGGCGCTGGCCACCCGACAGCCGGGTTCCCATGGAACCGACCTCGGTGGCCAGGCCCCTGGGGAGGCCCGAGAGCCAGTCGCCGAGGCCGACGCGGGTGAGGACGCCGGCCAGCTCCTCGTCGGTGGACGAGCGTCGGCCGATCCGGAGGTTCTCGGCCAGGGTCGTGTCGAAGAGATGGGGATTCTGCTCCACCAGGCCCACCACGCGTCGCACGTCGTCCGCGGCCAGGCGTTCCATCGGGATCCCGTCGAGGGTCGCGTCTCCGGCGTCGACCGGCAGGAAGCGCACGAGCACGTCGGCCAGCGTCGACTTGCCGGCGCCGCTCGGCCCGAC
>PMPX01000140.1 GCA_003169235.1 Acidimicrobiaceae bacterium
GCCGAGGCGAACTCCGAGCACTTGACCTCGGTGGCGCCCTCCATGAGGCGGGCGAAGTCGTAGGTGACGACCTTGTCCGCGATCGTCGCCTCCAGCGCGTGCACGATGTCGGAGGCGGCGTCGTTCCAGCCGATGTGCTCGAACATGAGCACGCCCGAGAGCAGCACCGAGCCGGGGTTCACCTTGTCCTGGCCGGCGTANNTGCCGTGCGTGGCCTCGAAGATGCCGTGGCCGGTCACGTAGTTGATGTTGGCCCCCGGGGCGATCCCGATGCCACCGACCTGGGCGGCCAGGGCATCGGAGAGGTAGTCACCGTTGAGGTTCGTCGTGGCGATGACGTCGAAGTCCGACGGCCGGGTCAGCACCTGCTGCAGGGTGATGTCGGCGATGGTGTCCTTGACCAGCAGCTTGTCGCCGGGGTCGCCGCCGCAGTCCTCCCAACCGACGGCGACGTCGGAGAACTCCTCGCGCACGAGCTCGTAGCCCCAGTCGAGGAAGGCGCCCTCGGTGAACTTCATGATGTTGCCCTTGTGCACCAGCGTCACCGAGCGGCGCTTGCGGTCGAGGGCGTAGTTGATGGCGCCGCGGATGAGGCGCTTGGACCCCATTTCCGAGATCGGCTTGATCCCGATGCCCGAGCCGTCCCGGATGGGCCAGCCCATTTCGTCGCGCAGGTAGGTGATGAGCTTGAGGGCCTCGGGGGTCCCCTCCTTCACCTCGTAGCCGGCGTAGACGTCCTCGGTGTTCTCCCGGAAGATGACCATGTCNNACCAGCTCGGGGTGCAGCACGGGCGAGGGCACCCCGGTGAACCAGCGCACGGGGCGCAGGCACACGTAGAGGTCGAGGATCTGGCGCAGGGCGACGTTGAGGGAGCGGATCCCGCCGCCGATCGGCGTGGTGAGCGGGCCCTTGATCCCGATCAGATGGCTACGGAAGGTGTCGACGGTCTCGTCGGGTAGCCAGTTGCCGGTCTCGTCGAACGCCTTCTGGCCGGCCAGGACCTCCTTCCAGGCGACGGTGCGCCCGTGCTTGGCGGCGGCCGCATCGAGGACGAGCTTGGCGGCCGGCCAGATGTCGACGCCGGTGCCGTCGCCCTCGATGAAGGGGATGATGGGCTCGTCGGGGACTTGGAGGGTGCCGTCGTCGCCCATGCGGATGAGTTCTGCCATGTCAGCGATGCTACGAGGCGTGGCCGCGCCGTCCTAATTGACGTGGTCAGGGCGGTGCGGGCCGGGGTGGGCCCCTCGGTCCCCGGGAGCCCGACCGCGCCGAAGGGGCCCGAAGGCCCCTCCGCGCGACTGCCCCTCAATGACTGATCCTCAGGATACCAATGGATTGCCGGCTCCAACCGACCGTTCTCCCGTAGCGCCCTGGGTCTGGATGGCTGCCCCTCGAGGACTACGTGGGTGCACGCCGGCGGGACCTCGCGCCGGTGGTGCCACCACGAACGAGCTTCACAGGGTGGCCACCTTGGGCACCCCCATTGGGAACGGCAGACTGACGTCACGGAAGGAGCGTGCCGTGGGAGCAGTCAGGCTGGTGTTCCACGCCGGGTTACGCCGCCGCTGGCGGTCCTGGCTGGCCATCGCCCTGCTGATCAGTGTCGTCGGCGGCCTCGTGCTGGCCGCGGCGGCCGCGGGCCGCCGGACCGAGAATGCCTTCACGCGTTTCGTGGCAGCCCACGGGTTCGACTCCATCGTCTACGCCACCAGACCGGTGCCGGTGGCCCATCTGCCCGGGGTCGCCTCGGTCACCGACCTGGTCCTCCCCGACGCGGGGAATCCGACCTGCGACTGCGCCCACCCGATCAACGGCAACGACTTCGGCGTGGCCGTCGTGTCGGGCCGGGGCGCGGCGCCCTTCACGCTCGTCTCCGGCCAGCTGCCAGATCCGTCGAAGCCCGACCAGGTGCTGGCATCGTCCACGTTGCAACAGGACGACGGCGTGCACGTCGGCAGCGTGATCCACGTCGCGTTCGAAGCACCCTCCCAGGCCGCCGACTACAACAACCCTGATACGGGTACGTCGAGCCGCACGGTCCGCGCCTCGCTCTGCAGGTGGTCGGGATCGAAGCGACCGAGATCGAGTTCCCTTCGGGGGGCACCCCCGTCTACTTCCTCTATGCCGGCCCCGGGTTCGCACGGGCGGTGCTGCCGCACACGGCCACACAGTACGAGTACGACGTCCGCCTGCGCCGCGGTGCGGCCGGCATCCCCCAATTCGACCAACACGTCGACGAACTGAACCTCGGCATTGGCTCTGTCGGCGCCTCGAGCGAGGACGGAACCGCCGCCACGATCCAGGGGTCCATCCATCCGCAGGCCGTCGGGTGGTGGATCCTCGCCGCCCTCGCCGCCCTCGTCGGGCTGGCGGTCGTGGGCCAGGCCCTGGCGCGGCAGGGTGCCGTCGAGAGCGAGGACCATCCGACTCTGGTCGCCGTCGGCATGTCCGGCCGGGAGCTCTTCGCCCTCGACATGGCACGGAACCTGGTGGTGGGCCTGGCCGGCGCCGTGGGCGCAGTCGTGCTCGCCACTTTGTTGTCCCCCATCGCGCCCCTCGGCGAGGCCCGACTGGCCGAGGGCTCCACCGGAGTCACGTTCGACTCGCTCGTGCTCCTGCTCGGAGCGTTCGCCACCGTGGTGGTCGTCCTCGCGCTCGGCGTCTGGCCGGCCCTGCGGGCAGCGCGCCCCCGGCGGATGGACGAGCCGGCCGGGCCTTCCCGCTCGTCGGCGGTGGTGAGGAATCTGGTCACCCTGGGCGCGCCTCCCACGGCGGTGATCGGCGTCCGCAACGCCCTGGAGCGCCGCGCCGGTGGGTCCGCCGTTCCGCTGGGCTCGGCGCTCCTCGGCATGGTGCTGGCGGTCATCGCCTTGTGCGCGACGGGGGTCTTCGGCGCCAGCCTGACCCACTTGACGGCGACGCCCCGCCTCTATGGAGACCCCGAGCAGCTCGGCTTCAACCCTGCGTCCACCGCCCTGCTCACCAGCCTGCAGCACAACCCGGCCGTCACCGCCATCACCGAGGGTGTCGGCGCGGGGGACGTCAGGGTCAACGGGAAGCTCGTGGGCGGCATCGCCGGGACATCGGTCAAGGGGCCTCTGCTCTTCTCGGCGGTGACGGGGACCCTTCCGGTCACCGACGACCAGGTGGGGCTCGGCGTCTCGACCATGCGCCAGGTGGGGGCACACATCGGCTCGGTGGTGGACATCACGTTCACCACGCATTCGGGTGTCCCCCGCACCGAGCCGTACCGGGTCGTCTCCCAGATCTCCTTCCCGCAGTTCGGGGGGTTCGTGAGCCTCGGCAGCGGGATCCTGACGACGACGGCCGGCCTCGTCCGCGTCGGCTGCCTCCCGGGTCCTCAGCTCGCCCTGTGCCGGCAGAAGGTGGCCAACATCGGTGGCGGCGGGGTCAGGGTCAGCTTCGCGCCGGGTCCGAGCGGGAAGGCTGCCATGGACCACTACCTGGCGGAGTACCCATCGATCACCTCAGAGCCCCTTGCTCCGACCTCCCTGGTCAACTTCGGCGAGGCGGTCGACTTCCCGCTGATCTTCGGGGCGATGCTGGCCGTGTTCGGGGCGGCGACGCTGGCGCACCTCCTCGTGGTGAGCGTGTCGCGCCGCCGTCGGGAGGTCGGGCTGCTGAAGGTCCTGGGGTTCGTCAACCGCCAGGTCGTCTCGACGGTCTCCTGGCAGGCCACCACCTTGGCCCTGGTCGGCGTCGTCATCGGTGTCCCGCTGGGGCTGGTCGTCGGAAGGATGGTCTGGAACACCTTCCCCAACAACCTGGGGGCGGTTCCGGTGGTCGTCGTGCCGTTCCTGCTGACCGCGGCGATCACGGTGGGCGTCCTCGTGGGTGCCAACGTCATCGCCATCGCTCCGGCCCTCGTGGCGACGCGATCGAAGCCGGGCGACCTGCTGCGACCTCTTGACTGAAAGCAGTGTGACACCGCGGACGTTCGAGACTGCACTCCCCCGACGCCACGAAGAGCAGCATGGCTGTGGACCAGTCCGGCGACGGCCAGCGCGGACGCACCACCGAGCGTTCCTCGGCCTCGCCTTCGGGCGCGGGGTCAGCGTCTCGCCCGCGACCTCGTCCGCTTGGATTCGGGCTCGACGGCGCGCGCCCGGCTTCGGGCCCGGGGCGGGGCGGCGGCGTCGCGGGGCGCCACCTTGTCAGGGTGCTGCCGGGCCAATTTCGCCTCCGCCCGCTCGAGCATGTCCTCGGTCTGCCGGAGCTGTGACTCGGCCACGAGAAGCTGGGCGTGCAGCCCGGCGATCTGGGTATCGAGCTGGTTCCGGAGCACCTGGAGTGTGAGTCGACCGGCCACGAGATGCTCGAAGGCGATCTCGCGTTCGGTCTCCGCGGGCGAAGCGGACGAGGTGGCCGTCGCACTCGCAGTCGGCGCGGCGGTCGTGGGGGTGGTGCCGGTCGTCGTCATGGTCGTCCGCTCACAATCCGAGGAACGAGCCGATGTCGCCGATCACGTTGCCCGCGCCACCGGTCACCGCTCCCAGGAGGCCGTTGACCATGCCGCCGAGGCCGCCTTCCGAGGAGCTCGACGAGCTCGAGCCCGTCGCGGTGGTCGGGGTCGTCGTCGTGCCGGCACCGGTCTGGGTGGCCGTGGACCCGGGTTGGGCTGCCGGGGCTGCCGATCCACCACCGCCGCATCCGCATCCGCATCCGGGGGCCGAGGCCGCCATCGGCGGGTAGATCACGGTGGCCGGGTACGGCGGGTAGGGCGGGAACGGCGGATAGGGCGCCGGTGCCGGGTAGGGCGCCGCGGCCGGGTAGGGCGCCGCCGCGGCGTAGGGCGGATACGGCGCCGTCGCGGCATAGGGCGGATACGGCGCGTTGGGCGCCTCCACCCGCTCGTAGGTGACGCCTCCAGGCACGGAAGCTGCGTCGACAGTGCTCATGGTTCCCTCCTCTTTCCCCCTCGAAATCTGTGATAGCAGGCACAGATTCCCGGCGCTCGGGAGGACGGCATGTTGTCCGCCCGTTGTCGCAACGTTGTCGCAGCGTTGGAGAGACGCCGGCACGCCGTCCTTCCGCTGGGACCGGCGACGCGGTCGCGATGTCGTCACGAACACGCCCCGTGAAGATCATCACCGGTTCGAGAGACGTTCACCTCGACTCGTTAGGTTCCCATAAACCGCGAGCGCTTCCTCACGAGCGACGACACGGCCGCCCTTCGCCCATCGAACCCGGGAGCACCCGCAATGATCCGTCGACTGCCCGCTGTGACCCTTGCGATCGTCTCGTCCATCCTGGTGGCGGGGCTCGCCCAGGTGGGTGGCGCGTCAGTGGCGAGTGCCGACGGGTACACCTTCACTCCGGGCACCCCGAGCCTCGACACCATCGCAAACGGCACCACGGCCGCTCCTTGGAACCTGTCCCAGGGAGACTCGGCGTCGTCCAGCTACGCCTCGCAGGCGCCGGGCACCCTGCTGCCGTCGTACACCCCGGGCGGGGCGACGGCCGGTGGCGAACCGAACCTCGCGGTGTACCCGGGGGCGAGCAGCGGCACGGACGGCAACTCGCCGTACCCGAGCGGGACGGTCGGGACGCCGGGGCCACTGGACGGCTACTGCGGCTCCGGCAGCCAGGCAACGGAGTCCGGGGGCTCTCCCGCCCGCCAGCCGGCCGGGACGTCGTTGCCCCTCGCTCCCGCCTATTTCCCCCACGTCGTGCAGAACGGGGATGGTTCGCTGACCGGCTACTTCGACTACCGGCCCAAGGACGCCGACGAGGCGATCATCGTGGCCCGGTCCACCGACAACGCGCAGAGCTGGACCTACGAGGGAGAGGCGCTGGAGGAGAACCCCGGCTACTGCCCCTCGGCGGACGTCAACGATGACGGCCAGGGCCACCCCATCGTCCTGACCATCGGCGGCACGACCCGTCTCTACACCCTGCAGCGCCCGGCCGGCGACAACCCCGGAGTCGGGATGTTGGTCCACACGCTGGCCGCTCCGACCTCCTCGGACCCGCTGTCGGGTGTGCCCGCCAGCGAGAAGGTGGGCATCGACCCCGACGCCTTCGCCACGTCTGGGACTCCCGTACCGTTCACCGGCGGGACCCCCGCCACGATCTCGGTGTCGCAAACCGGGGCCGCCGGCTCGCCCGAGCAGCTCGTCGCCGGTGGGTTGGTCGACCTGACCCAGAACCCGACGCCCACCGCCTCGACCATCATCAACTGCAGCGGTGTCGGCGCGACCACCCTGACGGGATGCACCACGACGCAGTCGGGCGGGATCACCGTCAACAGCGGTGACCTCATCGAACAGGTCATCGGCTACGCCAAGGCGGGAGCGACCTTCAACGCCGGGCCCAACACCACGACCGGCGACGGGGGCCTGGCCTCACTCACCCTGGCGACGTCCTCGTCGCTCGCCACGTCCGGCTTCACCAACCCCACCACCGGGACGCTCTTCAACACGAACGCCCCGAACCGGGCCTACGTCAACGGCGTGGCCGTCTACTGCAATCAGGCCAATGCCAACCCCACCACGAAGATCGAGGACTGCACCACCGGTGCCGACAATCCCCAGCTGGTCGTGTCAGCCGGCGCACCGATCACCTCGGACCCCATCTTCCCCTCCTCGGCGTCCGTCACGAGCGGCCTCGTCTCCCCGGACGGCATCGTCGGCGTGCTGCCCAGCTATCCGGGCGCGCCCTCGGGCTCGACGGTCGTCATGTACACGGAGAAGGAGCTCAGCTACTACATCGCCGGGACGACGACCAACGGCTCCGCCGCCACCTTCTCGTCGAGCATCGCCTTCACCCCGTCGGCCTACACGTCCCAGGACCTCCCGGCCGTCATTTCGGGCTCCAGCCCGGTCACCGTACAGATCGGGGACTCCACCGCGGGGACCATCGTCCCGGTCACGTGCACGGGGCTCACGGTTGGGGCCACCGACACGCTGACCGGCTGCAGCGGCTTCACCGCCGGCGACAAGTACTCCTCGACGAGCTGGATCGGTGCTCCGGGAGCGACCACGGTGCCGGCGGCCACGCTGGCGCTGACGGGTGAGGGGAGCACCAGCACGGCCAAGCTGTTCAAGAACAACGAGGACCTGACGGTCCTCCGGGTGGCCTACACCACCGACGGCGTCGATTTCTCGAGCGCGGGCCTGGCCGGTGGCGGCATCATCAGCGGCAACGGCACCGAGGGCAGCAACTACGACGACATCAACAACCCCGCCTCCACCATCAGCCC
>PMPX01000370.1 GCA_003169235.1 Acidimicrobiaceae bacterium
GTGGTTCCGTCTGAGCGGCGGCATCGCCTTAGGAAGCCGGTGGTGCGAATTGGCAATCCGTTTTGGCAATCGATTAGGTGCGACCCAGCAGATTCAACGCGACGGTCCGGAATGGACCCCCTGCTTAGGGGAACGTGGGTGGGCGGAGAGGACGCTCTGGACAATCCGAATGGGCCTCCGGAGCCGGTGGCGCAGNNGGTTCGAGTCCTGCCGGGGGCGCCACTGCATTTGACCTCGTCAGATGTCGCTTCTGACACCTGCGGTCGTCCGGGCCGCGAAGGGGAGTCCGGCCGGGCGGTTGACGTCATGGATCCCCTCATCCGAGGCGCCGGCGCCGAGCGGCTTCAGGATGGTCCGTTCGCAGAACTCGGCGGTGAGAGAACCCCCAGGTGAAGGTACTCCGCCTCCGATGATGGGCTCAGAGCGAGAAGTTGACCGGGAATGCTGTGCAGGTAGTAGTCCTGGAGCCACACGGTGAGATCGTCTGCAGGCAGAGGTCGGCTCCAGTAGTAGCCCTGGCCGACGTCGCAGCCGACACCGAGGAGAAACGCCAAGCCCGCGGCCGTCTCCACACCCTCGGCGACCACCCTCCTCCCGAGCCCGTGTACCAGGTCGACGATGCCCCGGACGATGTGGGCGTCGGCGTCGTTCTGTACGAGATCCATGACGAAGGACTTGTCGACCTTGACCCACGAGACAGGCAGGTCGCGAAGATAGGCGAGGGAGGAGAAGCCCGTGCCGAAGTCGTCGATGGCCAGAGCGAAGCCTTTCTCGGTCAGAGCCGCCAGTACCACGATGGCCAGCGTCGGCTTGGCCATCACCCCTGATTCGGTCACCTCCAGCTCGAGAGCGCGGGGCTCCACCCCGTAGCGGCGACAGAGCGCCTCGAGCCTCTCGGGGAGGCCCAGATCGGTGAGCGAGTCGACGGAGAGGTTCACCGCCACTGGCAGGTCGAGCCCGGACGAGAGCCACCGGGAATGCTGGGCGACGGCCTGCTCCAGGACGAAGGCCGTGAGGTCGACGATGACTCCCGTTCGCTCGGCCAACGGGATGAACTCATCGGGAAACACCAGGCCACGCGTGGGATGTTGCCAACGGACCAGGGCTTCGACACCGACAACGAGTCCGCTGGCAAGTTCGACCTTCGGCTGGTAGTAGACGACGAGCTCATCGCCGGCGACGGCCGTTCGCAACTCGGCGGCCTGCTGTTCGGCATCGGTGTCGAAGGTTCGCCGCTTGGTGATGTCAGCAAAGCTCACCACGGCCCCCGTGACCACACCGTCGATGAGCAGAGGGGCCGCGGAGTACTCGACCGGCAAGCGGGTCCCGTCCTTGCGCCAGAACACCTCGTCATCGATCCGGCAGTCCTTTTCGGACACGGCGGCCAACTTGATCTTGCAGGAGGCCACCCCGTACAACAACCCATCCTCGTGGTGGTGGACCAACTGGTGCATCTCACGACCGACGATCTCGTCCTGCTCGTAGCCAAGCATCTTGGCCCCCGTCGGATTGATGGACGTGCACACTCCGTCCGCCGCGATGGTGGCGATACCCTCGGTGCTCGAGGCAAGCAGCAGCGCGTTGTGGCTACCGCCCTCCTCGCTCGCTCGCAGTGCCTGCGAGGTGCGGTCGGCGTGCGCCTGCCGGCGATTCTCCTCGGCGGCGGTGAGCAGCAGGGCCACGACCAACGCGCTGAGCCCGCCAAGGCCCCCGACGAGGATGATGACGAGGGCCAGGTTCTCGAGATCGTGGTACTGGGCTTGGCGACCCTGCTGGACCTGTGTCTCGGCGGCCTCGATTGCGGTCACCTTGTCGCGGATGGCGTTCATTGTGCTCTTGCCGGTGGCGTCCAATCCGAGCGAACGAGCGTCCTGGCCGGCGCCGATCGCCTCCTGCGTGCGCAGCGACTCGAGGGTTGCCATCTCTGAAGCGGTCAGGTCCTCGACCTGATGGACCCGGATGGCCTGGGCCGGCTCGTCGCCCACCAGGCCGCGGAGCGCCAACAGGGTTCCGGGCAACTGCGCGAGCGCCAGGTCGTAGGGCTCCAGGAACGACGCTCCTCCGGTCGCCTGATAGCCGCGCACGCCGGTCTCGGCGTCGATCAACAGTGTCAGTGCACCCTCCGAGCGGACCTGTACTTCGTTGGCGTGCACGACCGCCTGGTCTGCTGCGTTCTGGCTCCGGCCGACGATCAGGAGGCTCGCCAGTGCCAAAAGGATCGCCAGCACCGGGATCGCCGCCAAGTGCGCGGACTTGGCCGTCAGGAACCCCTTCACTCCGAGTGTGTGCTGGCTTCGCAGCGTGAACGGTTCACTAAGTTTGGGTATCGGCATGCTTGGTGCGTGCCTTGACCAGCCATTGAAGCCACGGTGCGACTCGGTCCGCCAGTGTGCCCAGGCGACTCACATGCCTCATCACAACCGCCTCGCATATCGCCAAATGTGTGTCTGGACGCCTCGTCGCCAGGACCAGTCGTTCTGAGCCATCGGTCACGTCAACGGGTGGGCATCGTCGAGAACCGGGCGTCCTGGGGTGCCTTGCTGGCGACCACCCGGTTGTTGCGGCGCACGCGAAGGCCCGCGAGGCCGTGGTCTTCACGATGGCGGAGTTGACATCGACCAGTTCTGCCGACGCCACGTGCGGTTGCCGTGCCGGAGGCTTATTCTCTCGCCCACACGCGTTTGGATCTGCAAGGGACATTCGGGGTCGGGGGGCCCGAGCATCGGACAGGGGAGGGCAGTGCACGGGCAACGGACTTCGTTCTCGCAGCAGCGGATGGGCCGAATGGCCATGATCGTGGTGGCAACCGCCACGTTGCTGACTGCGATCGGCCTGGTCGAACCACCGCACTCCCCCACGGCCTCGGCCAGCCCGCCAGCCCTCACCGGTTCATTCGCGGCGACCGGCTACTTCCACGTCACCCAAGCCGCCGACGGACGTTGGTGGTTCGTCGATCCCTCCGGGCAGCCCTTCTATTCCACCGGCATCGACCACGTGTCGGCCAGCCCCGATGTCGACGTGACCACGGGCCAGTGTCCCTATTGCCAGGCCATCGCCGGGGAGTTTCCGAGCACGGCCGCCTGGGCCACGGCCACGGTGGCGCAACTGCGCTCGTGGGGCTTCAACACCATGGGGGACTATTCAGACACCTCCACCTTTGCCCCCCTGATGCCCTACACGGTGCAACTCTCCATGGCCAGTGGGGACGATTGGTTCGCGCCGTCGTTCGTCATACACGCCGATCAGGTGGCGGCGACACAGGCGGCGCCCCTGGCCGACGATCCCAACCTCATCGGCTACTACACGGACAGTGAATTGGCGTGGGGCCCCAACGAGGACAACGACCAGTCGCTGCTCAACCAGTATCTCGCTCTGCCCCCCGGGTCTCCCGGTCTCGCCGTGGCTCAGCAATACCCCGGCGACCCCAACGGATTCGCCACCGCCCTGGCGACGCGTTACTTCTCCGTGACTTCAGCCGCGCTGCACCTCTACGACCCGCACCATCTCAACCTCGGGGTCAAGGCGGAATCGAACGACATTCCGCCTGAGCTCCTCGAGGTCGCCAGCCAGTACGTCGACGTCTTCAGCATTGACGACTACGCGCTGCAACCCGGTGACGCCGCTGCCGCTGTCGAGGCCTTCCCGCACTACCTCCCCGTCGAACCGAACTTCGCCAACTTCGAGGCGCTCGTCCACAAACCCATCCTCATCGCCGAGTACTCGTTCCGGGCCACCGGTCCCAACACGCCGAACACGGTGCCGAGCATCCTGGCCACCTATCCGACACAGGCTGCACGCGCAGCGGCCTACAGCAGCTACATCGGCACCATGGTGCAGAGCGCTCCGTGGGTGGTGGGCGATCACTGGTTCGAGTACGTGGACGAGCCCGAGGGTGGCCGCTTCGATGGTGAGAACAGCAACTTCGGGGTTGTCTCGACCGCCAACGTCCCCTACCAGGACATGGTCCAGGCCATGACGCTGATGCACACGGCCACGCCGGACAAGGCCGTCGATCCGGGACCGGAGTGCGACGCATGGTCGGCCACCCCCAATGGCACCGACTGCGTGGCGGACATGCCGGTCCTGACCGAGCCGCTGACCATTACGACCACTTCGTTGCCGACCGCCGACGTCGAATTGCCGTACTCCGAGGTGGTCGTGGCCGCCGGTGGCACCCCTGGCTACACCTTTAGTCTCCAAGGACAGCTGCCGGCCGGGCTGAGCCTGAATGCGCAGACGGGAGCGATCTCGGGAACGCCGCTGGCGCTGGGTGTGTTCGACGTGACCGTGCAGGCCACCGACTCGTCCAGCCCGGCGACCACCACCTCCGTGCCGCTGAGCGTGGACGTGATCCAGACAGAACTGTCCGACCCGGTACCGACCCTGACGTCCATTGCGCCGGCCCAGGGCGTCGGCTCCGGTGGCGCGACGGTCACCGTCAACGGAAGTGGATTCACCCAGGGCCTGGCCGGACCGACGTACGTGAAGTTCGGTTCGGCGCTCGCGTCCAACGTGCTCGTCAACAGCGCCGGGACCCAACTGACGGCGACCGTTCCACCCGGCGCGGGCAATGGACCCGTCGCCATTGAGGTCTCGACGCCTGGTGGCAGCACCGCCCCCAGTGCAAGCGATTTGTACACCTACTTCTTCGCCCAGCCTTCGGTCAGTGGCGTGTCGCCGGCCAGCGGCCCGGTAGGCGGAGGCACCTCTGTCACGATCATGGGAAATGCGTTCGTCGGAGCCACCGGAGTGAAGTTCGCCGGCACCCCCGCCAGTTACGTCGTGGACAGCAACTCCTCCATCACCGCCACCGCTCCGCCCGGGACGGGTGGCACCTCCGTCGACATCACGGTCAGCGGTCCGGGAGGGACCAGCAACGTGAGCGCGGCCGATCAGTACACCTACGGTCCCATCGTCAGTGGGCTCAGCCCTAGCACCGGCCCTCGCCTCGGCGGGACGGCCGTGACGATCAGGGGTGCAGGGTTCAGCGGGGCCACCTCGGTGGACTTCGGTTCGGCGCCGGCGAACAGCTTCACCGTGAATTCCGCCACCCTCATCACTGCGACCAGCCCGCCCGGCACTGCTGGGTCCGCGTCCGTCACCGTGACCGCTTCGGGGGGCACCACGCCCGTGACGACTGCCGATCTGTTCACCTACGTCGCCCAGGCACCGACGCTCACCGCTCTCTCTCCTACCAGCGGACCCCCCGCTGGGGGAACTGTGGTGACCCTCACCGGAGGGTCGTTCACCGGTGCGACCACCGTGAGCTTCGGAGGCATTCCCGCCAGTACCTTCACGGTGAATTCGGCCAGCTCCATCACCGCAACCGCACCACCCGGCACGGCGACGTCGGTCGTCGGCGTCACGGTCACCGGACCCGGTGGGACCAGCACGGTCACCGCCAGTGACAGCTACACGTATGGACCGCTCGTGACGGCGGTGACACCGAATGGGGGCAGCCACCTCGGCGGGACCTCCGTGACGATCAAAGGGACGGGTTTCACTGGTGCCACGACCGTCCATTTCGGGACGACCGCCGTGTCCTCGGGCTTCGCGGTCAACGCCTCGGGCACGCAGATCACGCTCAACGCTCCGGCGCATGTGGCGGGCTCGGTTCAGGTCACGGTGACCGTCGGGAGCACGACGACGACCAACGCGTTGGATACATACACGTACTACTGAGCTGAGGCAGCCCGGCGCATTTTGACTGGGACGGGGCCGACCCGGCCCGCCCCGTCCCGCCCCAGGCTCTGCGCCAGGCCGTCTCTGGGGCGATGACGTGACCCCAAGGAGAACTCGACGAGAGGTGGTGGGGCAGTTGCCGGAAATCAACCGTCGCCCGTGCTCCACATCCCCAAGGCCACGGGGGTCGTTATGCTGCCCCGCTGTGAGCCGAACCCATCCGTGCCCCTCTTCATCGAGACCATGAGCGAGGACCTTGCGGGCTTCGACCCGGAGACCGTGCGCGCCAAGTACCTCGCCGAGCGCGATCGGCGGCTCGTCCCCGGTCGCACCGATATCCGCGACCTGGCGACCGATCAACGGTTCACCCGTTACCGCGAGGACCCGTTCACCCAGTTCGTCGAGCGGGAACCCCTCTTCGAAGACGTCGATGCGGTCGTCGTCGGAGGCGGCATCGCGGGAATCCTCGCCGGCGTCCAGCTCCGCAAGGCGGGGGTGGAGCGAATCCGGATCATCGACCAGGCCGGCGGCATCGGGGGCACCTGGTACTGGAACCGCTACCCGGGGGTGATGTGCGACATCGAGTCGTACATCTACATCCCCATGCTCGAGGAGCTGGGCTACGTCCCGACCCGGCGGTACGCCTCGGGTGCGGAGATCCTCCATCACCTCGAGGCCATCGCCGACGAATTCGACCTCGTGCCGGACGCGCTGTTCCACACGGGGGTGACCCAGGCCGAGTGGAGCGAAGACCGTGGTCGCTGGCGGATCCACACCGACCGCGGTGACGAGGTCAACAGCCGATGGTACGTGCTGGCGGCCGGCATCCTGAATCTCCTGAAGCTTCCGGCGATTCCGGGCATGGACGAATTCGCCGGCGCCTCGTTCCACACGGCACGGTGGGACTACGAGTACACGGGCGGTGGGCCGGACGCACCGCTGACCGGCCTCGAGGGCAAGGTCGTCGCCCTCGTGGGGACGGGCGCGACGGGTATTCAATGCGTGCCGCCGCTGGCGGAGTCCGCCAAGCATCTCTACGTGCTACAGCGCACGCCGTCAGCCATCGGCGAACGCAACAACCGTCCCACCGATGCCAGCTTCGCAGAAGGGCTCACGCCGGGCTGGCAGCGTTCTCGGATGGACAACTTCCAGGCCGTCATGATGGGGCTCCCTGTCGAGGTCGACCAGGTCGACGACGGATGGACGCACGACTACGCGGCGGTGCAACACCCACCACGACCGGAAGGCATGTCAGGCGCGGAGTTCGCACGCAACGCCGAAGAACTCGACTACGCGATCATGGAGCGCCATCGCCTTCGGGTGGAAGAGCTCGTCACCGATCCGGCCACCGCCGAGATCCTGAAGCCCTACTACCGCTACATCTGCAAGCGGCCGTGTTTCCACGACGAGTACCTTCCCGCCTTGAACAACCCTCGCGTCACACTCATCGACTGCCCGGCAGGCGTCGAGAGGATCACCGAGCATGGTCTGGTGGTGAACGGACGCGAGTACGAAGTCGATTGCATCATTTACGGCACCGGATTCGAGCCCGAGAGAACCCCTCTGTTTCGTCGTGCCGGGCACCAGGTCGTCGGTCGCGGCCTGACGCTCGCCGAGAAGTGGTCCGACGGAGCGTCCACCCTGTTCGGCCTGATGAGCCGCGGGTTCCCGAACATGTTCATGATGCCCGCGCCGACCCAGCAGTCCGTGGTGACCACCAACTACACGCAGCTGGCGGTATTGGGTGCTGAGTTCATCGGGGGCGTCGTGGCCCAGCTCAAGGAGCATGGTGTGGAGGTGTTCGACGTGAGCGCCGAGGCCGAAGAGGCGTGGGTGCGGGGCATCGTCGACACCTTCTCGGACACGACCGCGTTCATGTCGGCGTGCACCCCCTCACGAATCAACAACGAGGGCCATCCCGAGATGATCAAACCGCGTGACGGAAATTACGGTGGCGGCATGGGTGACTGGTTCCGTTACCGCGAGCTGCTCGAGCAGTGGCTCGAGACACGAAATCTCGACGGCCTGGAGCTCGAGCTCCGTTCCACCGTCCCGTGACCGCACGCCGGCGCGTGGCGGTCGTCACCGGAGGTGGCGGCGGCATCGGGGGGGCGATCGCCGAGGAGCTCGGCCGAGTCGGATGGTTCGTGGTCACCGTCGACCCGCTCGTCACCCTCGATGGCTCCGCGCCGCTCACGGACGCGGGTGACACCACCGCCGGCCGCATCGTCGCCGCCGGCGGCGCCGCGCAGGCGTCCGCAGCCTCGGTCACCGACGGCGATGCCATCGGCGGCCTGTTCCGGGAACTGGCGGACCAGCACGGTGGCCTCGACGCGGTCGTCAACGTCGCCGGGATCACCAGGCAGTCCTATTTCGCGCAGGGCAGCGAAGAGGACTGGATCGCACTCCTGTCGGTACATCTCGGGGGCTATCTGAACGTGCTCAACGCCGCGCTGCCGCTGATGGCTGCGGCAGGGTACGGCCGCATCCTCGGCGTCACCTCCGGATCGGGGTGGAGGGCGGCGGACGCCGGCGGCTACAGCGCCGCCAAGCGGGCAGTGGCGGCACTGACGTGGCAATTGGGGGCAACGGCCCCGCCGGGCGTCGCCGTCAACGCCATATCGCCCATTGCGAACACCCGCATGGTCGCCGCCGCCCTGGAGCGTGCGCGTCAGGCTGGCAAGGCCGGCGGGGGTGGAGGGCTCTCGCTCAACTCCATGCCGGGACCGGAGGACCTCGGACCGCTCGGGGCACATCTCGTCAGTGACGAGTTCGGCTGGTGCACCGGCCAGGTCCTGTTCGCGGCCGGCTCGGAAGTGGCGGTCGTCGACCAGCCCCGCCTCCTCGAAGTGGTGCGCACCGACGGGGTGGCGGCGCTCGACCACGTGCTCGAGTCCGTGATTCCCCGCGCCTTCGCCGCGGCGGAGTCCACTCAGGCGACCAACGGCGGCAGCAACCCCCGATTCGGGCCGATCTTCGAAGAGGCCGGGAGCGCCGCCCCTCCCTCGGAGAAAGTGAGCACGTGTGCCGTCGTCAGCGACCGTCCGGCGATGACGGCAGCGCTCACCACCGCGCTCGAGGCACGCTCCGTCGCGTGCCACCAGGCCGAGGTCGGGCGGGACTTCGGTGGCGCGGCGGCCGCGCTCGGCCGCATCGTCGAGACCGCCGGCCCGGTCGACGCGATCGTCGTCGCGCTGGCCGGCCGTGACGCCGCGACCTCCGCTGAGCCGTGGCAGCTGGTGCTTTCGGACCACCAGGGACTGATCGGGGAGCTGCACGCCGACGCGGCATGGGCGCGAGCGGCCGCCGACTACGCCGCCGCTTCCGGTCGCACCGTGCAGCTGGTCACGCTCACCGACGCCACCAACCCCTCGGGTCGCAGCCGGGCTCAGGCCTCGGCCCAACTGGCACGGGCCGCCGCGTCGGCGACGGGCACACGCGTCACCGCCTTCGCGGCGAGCATCGAGGCCCCCGAGTCAGAGGCGGGGGGACCCACCGCCGAGCTCGTCACCCACCTCCTGACCCACCCCGAGGCCGGTGCCCTCGCCGGCGCCGAGCTGGCCGTCGGCCGGGGCTGGATCGGCCTCCGGCGGCACCCTCGGGCCACGGGAACCGTCGCCTACGGTGGGCCCGCCGTTCCCTCCTGGCTCGATGCCACGCTCCGTGAGATGGTCGGTACCGGTCGCCCCGAGACGTTCGCAGGGGAGGCGGGATGACGGGCCGGCCCACCCGTATCGTCGACGCCCACGTGCACCTGTGGGACCCGGCGCGAAGCGATTGGTACCCGTACCTCGCCCACCCGCCGAAGCAGGGCGCCGGTGACGCCTCGAGGATGTACCGCCGGTTCGACCTGGAGACCTACCGGGCCGAGACCTCCGGCTGGAACGTCGAGAAGATCGTCAACGTCGCCGCCGCCACGGGATCCCACTCGGTTGACGAGACCCTCGAGCTCGATGCCAGCGCTGACACGGTCGGCGGGCCCGACGCGATCGTCGGAGGCCTCCCGCCCACCGACACGGCACGAGAGACCATCGGTCTCCTCGACCGGCAGATGACGGCGCCGCGCTTCCGCGGCGTCCGGCCCATGGGTGCGAATCAGCCGCCCGTCCCGGACCCCGAGGTGCTGGGTGCCCTCGACGAACGCCACTTGCTCTTCGAGCTGATGGCCCACTCGGATCAGCTCGAGGCGGCAGCTCGCCAGCTCGGTGACAGGCCCGGCCTCACCGTCGTCGTGGAGCACACCGGATGGCCCCGCTCGGACTCCGATGAGGAGCGAGCCCTCTGGAAGGCCGGCCTGAGGGCACTGGCCGACCTCGGCGACAACGTGGTGTGCAAGCTCTCTGGTCTGGCCATGCCGCTCGAGAGCATGACGGTGGGTGCCTTCGCCCCGTGGATCGAGTTCGCCATCGAGGTGTTCGGAGCAGACCGGTGCATGTTCGCCAGCAACTTCCCGGTCGACGCGATGCAAGGCACCTTCGATGATCTCTACGGCGTGTTCGCCGCACTCACCGCGGGTCTGGACGAGTCATCGATCGAGAAGTTGTTCGCCGGGACCGCGGAGCGCGTGTATCGACTCGCATAGGACCTGCTCCGGACGAGCCGCTCCCCGGAGCTCGGACGGACGGCCACCGGCCACTCTGCTCAGTGTCCCGGAGGGACTGTGGCCAGCTCGGCCACGATCTGCCCGAGTGTCTCCTCGCTGATGAGCGAGGGGGTGTAGAACGCCACCCGGTCGACCCGGCCCCCGAACCGGGCGGCGATGTCGGCGACCACCTCCTTGGGCGAGCCCACCGCGGCGAGGGCGGCCAGCATGCCGTCGTCGATGAGGCCCGGCATGTCCTCCCACCGTCCCGACTTGGACAACTGGTTGAGCTCGGGTTGGAGGTCCTCCCATCCCTCCGACTCGAGCACGGGACGGTAGGCCGGAGTGGACGCGTAGAAGGAGAGCAGCCACCGACCGGCGAGGCGCGCCGCCTCCATCTCCTCCTCGTTCCGCCCGCAGCAGACGATGACCTCACCGGTCACCACAAGTGAGGAACGGTCCCGGCCCGCACGGGCCAGCCCCTGGTCAATGGCCGGGCCGCTCCGCGTCGCGAAGTGAGTGGCCGTGTTGAACGGCATCACCAGCACCCCGTCGGCCACCTCGGACGCCAGGCGGAGCATCTGGGGTCCGAGTGCTCCGACGGCGATCGGGGGCGGTCCATACGGGTTGGGCCCGGGGTTGAACATTGGAGGCATGAGCGTGTGCGACCAGAACTCGCCGCGGAAGTCGAGCCGCTCCCCCGACTCCCAGGTGGCGAAGACGGCACGGAGCGCCCCGACCATCTCCCGCATGCGCGCAATGGGCCGGTCGTACGCGGCGCCGTACCGCTTCTCCACCTGAGCCCTGATCTGGGACCCGAGGCCGAGGCTGAACCGCCCGTGGGTGAGGAGCTGGAGGTCGTAGGCCTGGTGCGCCAGCTGCACCGGGTTCCGCGGGAACGCGATGGCCACGTTGGTCGCGAGATCCAGGGACGTGGTGGCATCGGCGGCCAGGACGAGTGGGGTGAACACGTCGTGAGGCCCCTCGAAGGTGAACGCGCCGTCCACTCCCAGCTGCTCCAGACGACGAGCGTGGGCCGGCGCATCCTCCAGCCCCACCAGCATGGTGTCGATCTTCATCAGAGCCTCCGATCGAGGTCGCGTGTGTGGCTGCATCCCGGGCCATCGGAGGCAGATCCGCCGTCACAATCGACGAACGCTATCGACAAGACGACGGGCACCGTCAGCCTGACTGTGTGCCACCCTTTGCCGGGCCCGACCGAACGGGCGGTGGGTGTCCCCTGTATGCTGGCGTTCTCGTCCCCTTGGGAGAGTCGCTTCGCTTGGGCAGGACGGCCGTTCTCGGCCGGCGCCGCCCCGTGCAGGTTCGACGCCTCGACCGAGCTTCTTTGAGGAGCATCAGTGCGCGTCCCGAACCTGCCCATCGAAGGCCCCCCAGGCCGCGCTCGCAATTTCGGGATTCTGAGCTCCTACCCCCCGACCGCATGCGGCCTGGCGACGTTCACAGCAGCGCTGGCGTCCGGGCTGGCGGCCAATGACGCCGAGGTGGGCATCGTGCGGGTCGTCGACGGTGGTGGACGGGCGGCAACGGATGAGCGTGTCATCGGTGAGCTGGTCAACGGATCCCCACGATCCGTCCTGGCGAGTGCGGACCTCCTGAACCAGTGCGATGTGGCCATCGTCCAGCACGAGTACGGGCTCTACGGGGGCACCGACGGCGACGAAGTGCTCGACCTCCTGGGCGGTCTCCACGTTCCGTCCATCGTGATCGCCCACACCATCCTCACGAACCCGACGCCACATCAGCGCTCGGTGCTCAACGAGGTCGCTGCCCTGGCGGAGCGGGTCGTGGTGATGACGGAGGCAGCGCGAGCCCGATTGTGCGGTGGATTCGACGTCGACGCCTCCAAAGTCGACACCATCGCCCACGGCGCCGCCATCCCAGCTCGGCGTGTCGTGCCTGATCCGAGGGACGCTCCCACCATGTTGACCTGGGGCCTCATCGGACCCGGCAAAGGAATCGAACGGGTCATTGAGGCCGTGCCGACACTGCGTGATCTCCCCCTGCCCCCCCGCTACCTGGTGGCCGGTCGGACCCACCCCAAGGTGTTGGCCGCTCAAGGGGACTCGTACCGGCGGGCCCGGATGGAGCAAGCACAGAACCTCGGAATTTCGTCGTCGGTCGTCTTCGACGCGGACTATCGCGACGTGTCGTCTCTCACGGCGCTGATCCAATCGAGCTCAGTGGTCGTCCTGCCCTACGACTCCAAGGACCAGGTGACGTCCGGCGTGCTCGTCGACGCCATCGCCGCCGGCCGGCCGGTGGTCGCGACGGCATTCCCACACGCGGTCGAGCTGCTCGCCACCGGCGCCGGCATCGTCGTCGAGCACGACGACCCCGATGCGCTGGCGCGTGCGCTGAGGCGTGTCCTCACCAGGCCCGACCAGGCCGCTGCCATGGCCGCGGAAGCTTCCCGCATTGCCCCCAGCCTCGGCTGGCCGGTGGTCGCCGGTGAGTATCTGCACCTGGCCAATCGTCTCCTCGCCGAACGACTGGCTTTGGTATGAGGCGCCCCGTGGGGACTCCAGAGCCCGACTTCCGCCACCTCATCCACATGTCCGACGAGCGCGCCACCTTCGAGCACGCGCTCTTCCGCGAGCCCAGACCTGAGCACGGGTACTGCACAGACGACATGGCGCGTGTCCTCGTCGTGACCTCCCGCGAACCCGACGGTTCTTCGGCCGTCCACGACCTTGCGCTCCTCAGCCTGAGGTTCCTGCACGGAGCGACGGATCGGCAGGGCAAGTGCAGAAATCGAATGAACAGACGGGGCGCCTGGGAGGATCGGGCCGCACTCGACGACTGCTGGGGCAGGAGCATCTGGGGCTTGGGCACCGCAGCGGCGCGCAGCGACGATCACCTGATCCGCCACCTGGCCATGAGTGGGCTCGATCGAGCAATGAGTCAGCGGTCGACCTGGCCGAGGGCGATGGCCTTCGCCGCCTTGGGCGCAGCCGAGGTGTTGAGCTCCGATCCGGGCGACGCGGCGGCACGCTCGCTGCTCTCCGACGCCGCCGACTCCATGAACGGACCCGGCCTTGGCACTGGGTGGCCGTGGCCCGAGCGTCGCCTGACCTACGCAAACGCCACCATTCCGGAGGCGATGATCGCGGCGGGGTCGCTGCTCGGCCGTCCGGCACTCCTTCAGCGTGGACTGGACCTCTTGGAATGGCTGGTCGACCGCGAGTCCCACGGCGGTCACCTCTCGGTCACCCCCGCCGGCGGCAGTGGCCCCGCCGACCACGGTCCGGGATTCGACCAGCAGCCCATTGAAGTGGCCGCTCTCGCCGATGCCTGTGCCCGCGCCTGGACGGTCGACCCGAACCGACGATGGGCGGATGGAATCAGCATGGCAGCCGCCTGGTTCGGCGGCGACAACGACGTCGGCACCATCATGTGGGATCCCGACACCGGGGGGGCTTTCGACGGCCTGGAGCGAGACGGCGCCAATCGCAATCAAGGCACGGAGTCGACGCTCGCGCTCCTGTCCACCCTCCAACACGCACGGTCCGTCGTGAGCATCTTGCAATGAGGGTGGAGGCGTCCAGGCTGATTCGTCGCAACCCGGTCCACATGGCGGCCGACAGGTCGCGTGTGGTGACCCGACTCTTCGTCCCGGGGCAGGAAGGCTTCGACCATCAGGGCTCACGATCCTCGGCGGTGCTGCAGCGCCTCCTGGCACTCCCGGACGACGAGGTGGACCAGAGCTATGAGGACGTGATCGCCCGGTTCAATGGGCGTCATCGTGCACTGGCGGACACCTTCCTGCATCATGCCGACGAGCTCTCGGATCGCCTCGACCCCGGCTCTGAGCTCTCCCCGATCCGCCGTCTCCTGCTCGGTGCGACCTTCACGAGCGAGTACGCCATCGAAGGTGCGGCTCTGTGCAATCCGAGCATGGTGCTGCACCCCGACCAATCCCGGGTCAGCCAGGGCGACGTGCGCTTCGTCATGAGTGTCAGGGGAATCGGTGAGGGCCACATCTCCTCCATCGGGTTCCGGACAGGGACAGTCACCGGTTCCGGTGATGTCGACTTCGATGCCACACCCGCCTTCGCCACGACGGGACATCGGGACACGGCGATACTCGAATCGGACACATTGCGGGCCGAGCTCTCTCGGCTCGATGGGGACGGCGACGATGCCGACTACGTCCTGGACCACCTGGGGCCTCGGTTCACCCACGCGGAGATGGAAGGCCGGCTCAGACTCCTCGAGGGCCGCGTGGCCACTCGGAGCCAGGCGGGCAGGACGGTCGGCCTCATCCGCGAGATCGCCGAGCGGAGCTATACCGTCCGGTTCGAGAGCGGCACTCCACTGTGTGAGCGGGTCCTTCTCCCGGCCATGCGGGCTGAGATCGGTGGCATGGAGGACGGTCGCTTCGTACGCTTCACCGAGACCGATTCCACCATCACCTACTACGCCACATACACGGCCTACGACGGTTCCAACATCTGCCAGCAGCTCCTCGAGACGAAGGACTTCGTGACCTTCATTTCCTCCCCGATGGTCGGGTCAGCGGCGACCAACAAGGGTCTGGCTCTCTTCCCCCGCCGGATCGACGACCGTTTCGCCGCACTCTCCCGATGTGATCGTGAGTCGAACACCATCGCATTCTCCAGAGGCCCGCGTCGCTGGGAAGAAGCCCTGCCCTGCCAGGTTCCCACCGAGTCATGGGAGATGATCCAGCTCGGTAACTGCGGGTCGCCGATAGAGACCGACTCGGGCTGGCTCGTGCTCACCCATGGTGTCGGCCCCATGCGCACCTACAACATCGGGGCCATTCTGCTCGACCTCGACGACCCCACCCAGATCATCGGTCGGCTCCGCGAGCCGCTGCTCAGTCCTTCCCACGACGAGCAGGACGGCTACGTGC
>PMPX01000005.1 GCA_003169235.1 Acidimicrobiaceae bacterium
GCTTCGTACGGCATTCCACCATGGGTATGCACCACGCCCTTCGGACGCCCAGTCGACCCCGAGGTGAAGGCGAGCAGCCAAGGTGTATCGGCATCGAAGACTTCGGGAGGGTCGTCCATCCCATTAGCGAGGAGCGCGGCCCACGGCACCGCACCCTTGGGTATCGTCGATTGCCCTAGCCTCGGCACCACGACTAACTTCGGCGGGGTCGTCGCGCGCCGGCACGCTTCCGCTGCAGTCGACATCATCGCCGATTCCTTCCCGCGACGCAGCATCCCGTCGGCGGTGATCACGACCTTGGCACCACCCAGCTCAATCCGTTCGGCTAACGCGTCAACGGCGTAGCCGGAAAAAGCGGGCGCCGACAATGCCCCGATCCGCGCACTGGCTAGCAACGCCACGACCGCCTCGGGTATCATCGGGAGGTGAATCGTGACGACGTCACCACGGGCAACACCTAGAGCTCGTAAGCCCGCCGCCGCTTGACTTACCAACTGCTCGAGCTCGCTCCCGGTAACCGTGCGCGTGGTGCCATCGTCGCCTTCCCAGATCACGCAGATCGACGAAGACGAGTGACGTCGAGTGGCAAGCCACGCCACATTGGTTCCGCCTCCCACGAACCACCGCGCGAACGGCGTGCCCTCCGAATCATCGAGGATGCAATCCCAGGGCCGCATCCACTCGACGCCGAGGTGTTGGTGCGCAGCGGGATAGAACCATTCAGGATCGTTGGTCGCTCGGGCGTACAGTTCCTGGTAGCTGTCGATGCCCTCCGCGCGCATGAATGCGCTCACTCGGTAACCCGGTACGGCATGTGGTGGTGGTACCCACTGATCGGGATCGAACGTCGGCGGGAGGTCCTGCGCCCTGTCGGTCGTTGTCGTGCTCATTGTGCTCCTACACGTTCGTTGTGCTGGATTCGGCTGCCGCGTCCGGCGGGTATTGGGGCGTCTCGCGGTTCACCTCGGCACACCATCCTGAGCCGTGTCCCCACTGATACTTCGATGCGAGAGGTATCTTAGCGACCGTTAAGTAGGTCGGCCCACCCCCCGTCGTGGCGCGCCATTGGTCTCGCTACATTGGTCTCGCGCCATTGGTCTTTAGTCAGAGCCTGGGCTGCCTGAGTACGATCAATAAAAGCGCCCAACCTCATCCCGACTGATGTTGGCCGGCGTTCAACAAGGGCTATATCACTTCTTTCCAACGTGTGGCTACTTGTTATTACGTCATGGCGTACGCCTGTCCCTACCAGTTGGTGCGTTTCAGGCCGGAATTCAACCACAGGCCATAATCCATGGGGTGTGGACAAACTCCTTGATATCTTCCACCCCCATCCCAACTCCTGCTAGACCGACGGTGAGTAAGTCGCAAGTTAACCACTGTTGACGACAGCCGCACCAGGCCTCTACATTGCCCGACGTGTTCCTCGACGCGATGGCGCTAAGCCCAAAACTGTCTGAAGCGTCGAGCGTTGCACGGGAAGCGGAGAGGTTTGGCTTCGGTGCACTTTGGTTCACCGAATCCCGTCACAACCCGTTCTTGGCGTCAGCAGTTTCTGCGCCGGTCACGGACAAGCTGGGTTTGGGCACCGCAATCGCCCTGGCGTTTCCGCGAAGCCCTATGGTGACGGCTCAGGACGCATGGGATTTGGCCCAGTTATCGAGTGGCCGGTTCACTCTCGGCTTAGGGACACAGGTCAAGGCCCATATTGAGAGACGCTTCTCGGTGCCATTCAGCCATCCGGTCGCTCGCATCCGGGAGTACGTGCTGGCACTTCGAGCGATTTTCGATGCATTCCAGGGCGAGGCGCGCCTGGACTTTCGCGGTGACTATTACTCCCTGACGCTCTTGCCTGACGCATTCTCTGGGGGTCCTCAAGGCTTTCCAGACGTGCCCGTATTCCTCGGCGGTGTCAACACAGAAATGGCCAAGGTGGCGGGTGAAGTTGCTGACGGCCTTCACGTGCATCCGTTCCACACTGAGCGATACCTAAATGAAGTACTTCTACCTTCCGTGGCTGCCGGATCTGAACTCGGCGAGCGGAGACGGAAGTTCACCATAACGGTCCCCGTCCTGTATGCGGGACTAGAGGGAAATGATCCAGTGGACGAGGAGCGGATCGCCTATCTCAGGGGGCAGATCGCCTTCTATGGCTCGACACCGAATTACCGATCCGTTCTGGAGCTGCACGGAATGGAATCTCTTGCCGACGAGCTTCGGCGCTTTCAGCGGCAGGGTGAGATCAAGAAGATGCGTGAAGCGGCGAGTAATGACGTGCTCAACTTGGTCGCGGTCATCGCCCCGTGGGACGAGCTTCCAAATGCCCTGGCCGAACGTTACCAGGGGAAGGCAGACCGGCTTGCCCTCTACGGCGCTCCGGAGCAGTGGCGAGCCCGGCCCGAGCTCGGTGCACGGTTTGCAGCCGTGACGCGGCAGTTCTCAACGATGTGATCATCATCATTGGATCGCGGATCCACTCACAGAGCACGTTTGATGGCACGAGTCGGGAGTGAGCGGTCGAGGCCCATGGAGTCCATGTACACACCTGAAGCCGAAGAGTTTCGCCGAGAGGTCAAGCAGTTCCTGTCCAGTGAGCTCGGACCGGACTGGCGGGGAGTTGGGAGCTTGGACGCTGTCGACGCACGCGGATTCGTCGAAGAGTGGCGAAGCCGTCTCTACAAGAATGGTCTCCTGGGGTTGAACTGGCCGGTGGAGTATGGCGGCCAAGGAAGAAGCAACCTTGAGGTCGTCGTCTTTGCAGAAGAATGTGCCAAGTACGGAGTGCCGGCAGGGACCTATTCAGATGTTCTCTCAATCAAGCTATTCGGAAACACGCTGCTTCGTTGGGGAAATGAGGATCAGAAGCGGCGATTCCTCCCTCGAATACTCTCTGGCGAGGACCGGTGGTGCCAGGGATTCTCTGAACCCGATGCGGGTTCCGATCTTGCCGGTCTACGCACTCATGCTGAGATCGTCGAATCCGAGTGGCGCATCAACGGGACCAAGATCTGGACATCCCTCGGGCACGAAGCGAACTGGATGTTCTTGTTGGCTCGCACAGACGTGAACGCGCCCAAGCATCAAGGACTGACCTTTCTGATGTGCCCCATGCATCAAGAAGGGGTCGAAGTCCGCCAAATCAAGATGATGAGCGGAAAGAGCGAGTTCTGCGAGGTTTCCCTCTCGGCCGCCCGAACAGCTTCGACGAACATGCTCGGTGATGTTGGCGAAGGGTGGAGCGTTACGGCGACCTTGCTCGGTCACGAGCGGGGTGAGGATGCCGCCGTCCACCCGATCCTCTTTCGCCAGGAGCTCGATCGCCTATTCCAGATGGCCGCCGAAAGAGGCAAAAACAAAGACCCGGTAATCAGAGATGGGTTAGCACGATGTTATGCAAAAGTCGAGGTAATGCGATTCCTCGGCTACCGAACCCTGACCGCAATGACGCGTGAAGGTGCGGAGCTAGGGCCAGAGGCGTCCATATCGAAGCTCTATTGGAGCGAATACCACAAGGACGTCACGTCGTTGGCTGTCTCAATCCTCGGCCCCGACGCCCTTGTCCCCAATGGGCGGCCTCCAGCCCGCCCTGTCCGATCCGACGATCCCGGCACACCAAACTCGAGCGCGTCCTGGGTGGGTGCGCTCTACAACGCAGTCGCTGGGACGATCGATGCGGGCTCCTCAGAGATTCAGAGGAAGATCCTTTCAGAATCGGTGCTTGGGCTTCCGCGAGACGGCGCAAGAGATGCAGGCAAATCATGAAGACCCCGCGGCGCGGTGACCAATGATGGTCCGGGGTCTGCGGGCTTCTTGTTGGTCGTGTTGAGGGCGAGGAATGTGAAAATCGTGGAAGGACTTGA
>PMPX01000067.1 GCA_003169235.1 Acidimicrobiaceae bacterium
AAGACCAACATGGACGAGTTCGCGATGGGCTCCTCCACGGAGAACTCCGCGTTCGGCCCCTCGCGCAACCCCTGGGACCTGAGCCGGATCCCCGGCGGGTCGTCGGGCGGCTCGTCGGCCGCGGTAACCGCCTTCCAGGCGCCGCTGGCCATCGGCACCGACACCGGCGGCTCGATCCGCCAGCCCGCCGCCGTCACCGGAACGGCGGGGATCAAGCCGACTTACGGCCGCTGTTCGCGCTGGGGCATCGTCGCCTTCGCGTCTTCGCTCGACCAGGCCGGGCCGCTCGCCCGCACCGTGCGCGACTGCGCGATCATGCTTGGCTCGATGGCCGGTCACGATCCGAAGGATTCGACCTGCGTCGACCGCCCCGTGCCGAACTACGAAGCGGCGATCGGCGCCTCGATCAAGGGCCTGACGATCGGCATTCCGCGCGAATATCGGCTCGACGGCATGAACCCGGAGATCGAGGCGCTGTGGCGGCGCGGGGCCGAATGGCTCAGCGCGGCGGGGGCGAAGGTCGTCGACGTCTCGCTGCCCAACACGCGCCACGCGCTGCCGGCCTATTACATCGTCGCGCCGGCGGAGGCCTCGAGCAACCTCGCCCGCTACGACGGCGTGCGCTACGGCCTGCGCGAGCCGGGCGCCGACATCCTCGAGCTCTACGAGAACACCCGCGCCAAGGGTTTCGGCGCCGAAGTGCGGCGGCGCCTGATGATCGGCACCTACGTGCTGTCCGCCGGCTATTACGACGCCTACTACGCGCAGGCCCAGCGAGTGCGCACGCTCGTGATGCAGGCGTTCGACCGCGCATACGAATCGGTGGATGTTCTGCTCGGGGCGACGGCACCGACGACGGCCTTCGACCTGGGCGCCAAGGTCGACGACCCGATGGCCATGTACATGAACGACGTGTGCACGATCCCGTCCAACCTGTCGGGGCACCCGGCGATCTCCGTGCCGTTCGGTACGGGCGACGACGGTCTCCCGGTCGGGGTGCAGGTCATGGCGCCGGCGCTGGGAGAGGCGACGCTGCTCCGTTTGGCCCGGGTCGTCGAGGCCCACGCACCGCAGGGGGCCGGCTCATGAGCGCGGACTGGGAGATGGTGATCGGGCTCGAGGTGCACTGCGAGCTGGCGACGGCGACCAAGCTGTTCTGTGGCTGCCGCAACTCGTTCGGTGACGAGCCGAACGTGAACGTCTGCCCCGTCTGCCTCGGGCTTCCCGGCTCGCTTCCCGTGCTCAACGAACAGGCGGTCGAGCTCGCGATGCGCATCGGGGATGCACTGCATTGCGAAATCCGCCCCTCCGAGTTCGCCCGGAAGAACTACTTCTACCCGGACCAGGCGAAGGACTATCAGATCAGCCAATACGACTTGCCGCTGAACACCGGAGGTTGGCTCGAGCTCCCCGACGAGTTCCGTGTCGGAGTGACGCGCGCCCACATGGAGGAGGACACCGGGAAGCTGACCCACGTCGGGGCGAGCGGACGCATCAACGCCGCGCTCCACGCGCTGGTCGACTACAACCGCTCGGGCGTACCGTTGGTGGAGATCGTCAGCGAGCCGGACATTCGCACGGTGGCCCACGCCCGTTCGTATGCATCGGAGCTGCGCGGCATCCTCAAGGCGACCGGGGCGTCCGACGGTCGTATGGAGGAGGGTTCCATGCGGGTGGACGCCAATGTCTCGGTCCGCCCGGCCGGGACGACCGCATTCGGCACCCGCTGCGAGATAAAGAACCTCAATTCGTTGCGCTCGCTGGGCCGGGCGATCGAGTACGAGGCGGCGCGTCAGATCGCCGTCCTCGAGTCCGGTGGCTCCGTGGACCAGGAGACGCGGCACTGGGACGAGTCCGCCGGCCGTACGGAGTCGATGCGCTCGAAGGAGGAGGCCAACGACTACCGCTATTTCCCCGAGCCCGACCTGGTACCACTTGCTCCGGATGCAGCGTGGCAGGAGCGGGTCCGGGCCGGCATGGGGCCGATGCCCTCGGACCGCCGTGCGCAGCTGGCGGCCGCGTTGGGCGGGTCGCCCACCGACGCCGAGCTGGACCAGATCAGGGCCGTCGTCGACCTGGGCCTGGACGGATTGGTGACAGCGGCGGCCGAGGCGGGCTCGCCCGCGTCGCTCGCGCTGGCCCGTGCCGCCAACGAGGTCGCGGCACAGAGCGAGGCCGGGCTCAGTCTCAACGCCACGAAGTTCGTGGCCCTGTTGGCGATGGAGTCAGGCGGCCAGTTGTCGGCCACGCAGGCGAAGGCCGTGCTGGCGGCGCTGCTCGAGCGCGGCGGCGGAGATCCTGCAGCCGTGGCCAAGGAGATGGGGTTCGAGGCCCTCGGCGCGGACACGCTCTCGGCCGTGGTCGACGAGGTGATCGCTTCCCACCCCGACGAATGGGAGCGCTTCGTGGGGGGCGAGGACAAGCTGATGGGGATGTTCACCGGCGAGGTCATGAAGGCGACGTCGGGCAAGGCCAACGGCAAGGAGGTCGCGGCCGAGCTGCGACGGCGGCGCGGCTAGGGCGTCGAGCCGGATCGCCGCCCGGCCGTGACGGCGGTCCAGATCGGGGAAGGGCGCGACGTCATGACCCGACCCGAAGGGCCGAGGAAGGTCAGCTCCTCATTGGCGTTGCCGGACATGCGCCACCCCCGGCTGTGCACCAGGCGATGGTGGTGGAGGCACAGGAGCGCGAGGTTGGGGAGGTCCGTGCGCCCGTCCGGTTTCCACGGGACGACATGATGCGTGTTGGTGAACGTCACGTTCGTGCACCCGGGGAACCGGCAGTGGCGATCCCGGCGCATGACCTCCCGGCGCTGGGCGTCGGTGGGATCTCGCCGGGCCCGGCCCTCGTACATGGTGTGGCCGACGTCGTCGTCGACGCCGATGGCGATGGTGGCGTCGCAGGCGATCCGACGGACGGTCTCGTTGCTGATCAGCCCGTCCCGCTCGAGCTCGCCGGCCAGTTCGGTGGCGTCACCCGACTCGTCGATCAGTGCCTCCAGGGGCACATGGGCCACCACGACATACGGGCTGGAGGTCGACGGGCCGCCGGGAGCGCCACGCTGCGACGAGCGGATCACCTCCATGAACGCGTCACACAGCCGTTGGTCCCACGGCGTCTCGCCGTCGGAGGGAACCTTGCGCGCACGCGCCTCGAGGCAGGCCCGAGTCTCGGTGTAGGCCTCCGCCGGCAGCTGCACGGTCGCGGTGCGGAAGCGGTCGTTGAAGCGCAGGAACCGACGCTGGTGGTCGGACTCGGTGGGGACCTGCCTGGAGCGGGCCATCTCCGTCAGCTGGCGGACGGAGCTCTCCCGGGCCCGATCCCGGAGCTCCCGATCCGTCTCCGGCGTGGCCAGCTCGGCGGCCGCCCGGACCTTGTCGAAGGAGATCTCGCCCGCGCACAAGCCGGAGACGAGGTGAGGGATGTCCCATGCCTTCTCGGCCAGATGCGTATAGGCGCGTGCCGTGGGCGTCGAGAGGCCGAAGCGCTCCATGACCCACGGCTCCGAGGACGTCGCTCCTTCGTCCCGGTAGGCCTGACGCCGGTCGACCTCGCCGAGCAGCACCACGATGGCCCCCTCCACGATCGCCTTCTGGCGGAAGAGCTCGTCGAGGCGGGTCCTGATCTGCTCGTTCGACATCGCTGCCGCGCCGGCGGTGAGGTCGCCACCAGTGCCGGCATTGGCAACTTCGTCAGCACCACCGGTAAGGATCATCGGAGCAGAACGGTCCCGTCTCCCGCCGATGTTCGTCGGATATTCCGACGGGGCGGCCTATCCGACGGGCCCGGAGATGTAGCGGTCGAGCGTCGGCCCGGCCCAACGGCCGATCTCCTCGGGCGTCGCCGTGGAGACCGGCGGCACCCGCATGATGTACCGGGTGAAGGCCAGCCCCATCAGCTGCGAGGAGACGAGCGCGTGGCGCGTCGGGCTGTCGCTCTCGCCCTCCTCGACCGGCGTGTTGCCCCACACGCGCTCGGCGACGAACTCGCGCATCGCGTCGGCGACGCTCGTGGAGGCCGCCATGCCCGCCACGCACGCGGCGAAGGAGGAGCCGGTGCCCTCGGCGTGGTCCCACATCGTCAGGAAGCCCTCGACGATCCGTGCTCCCATGGAGGCCGGCGAGCTGCCGGCCGTGTGCGCGGCCACGGAGCGGGGGTCGAAGGGCAGCGCCATCGCGGCGACGAAGAGGTCCGCCTTGCCGTCGAAGTAGTGGTGCACGAGTGCCGGGTCCACGCCGGCCTCCCGCGCCACGGCCCGTAGGCTGGCCCCGTCGTAGCCTTTTGCGGCGAAGACGCGCTTGGCCGCATCGACGATCTCCCCGCGCGTGTCGGCGTGGCCGGGCCGCCGCCCGCCGGGGGTCATACGACCTCCATGGACGACGGCGGGACCGGCCGGATGGATTGCCGGGTCATGGGGTATTCACCAGCGAGGAATTCTGTGGTAAAACTCATCACTGATGAATCATAGAGGGGAGGGGCTGTCATGAGCGTGATCGACACCGACACCGTCGCGGATCGACCCCCCGTCACGGCACTGGGCCGCCTGGCCGGCCACTGCTACGACCGGCGGCGGCTCGTGCTCGTGGCCTGGATACTGGTCGTCATCGGCGTCACCGTGTTGGCCCAGGTGATCGGCACGAACTTCGAGAACAAGTTCTCCGCCGGCAACACCCCCTCCCAGCAGGCGGCCGACATCCTGCAGGCCAAGTTCCCCTCCAAGGCCGGGGACACGGCGCAGGTCGTGTTCCACACCTCGACGCCGATCGCCGAGAACCAGGGCGCCATCGACCACGTCGTCGACTCGCTGCGCCCACTCGCGCACGTGCAGAGCGTGACGGGACCGTTCTCTCCCGAGGGAGCCCACCAGATCTCCACCCACGCCAACATCGCCTACGCCGTCGTGCAGTTCGACGCGGCGACGGCCGACCTGCCGTCGAGCGCCATCCACGACGTGATCAACACGGCACAGTCGGCCCAACGGCCCGGCTTCCAGGTCGAGCTCGGTGGCGCACCCATCTCGTCGGTGGCTGCGGCGGCGCCGGGGGCGAGCGAGGGCATCGGCATCCTGGCCGCCATCATCATCATGCTGCTGGCCTTCGGCTCGGTGGTGGCGATGGGCCTCCCCATCATCACCGCGCTCTTCGGCCTCGGCGTCGGCGTGGCGCTGTTGGAGCTGTTCACGCGCGTCCTCGTCGTCCCGACCTTCTCCCCCGAGATGGCCGCCATGATCGGCATCGGCGTGGGTATCGACTACGCGCTCTTCATCGTCACCCGGTACCGGCAGGGCATCTTCGAGGGCCGGGATCCCCGTGACGCCGTGGTCACTTCCCTGATGACCTCGGGTCGCTCGGTGCTCTTCGCCGGGAGCACCGTCGTAATCTCGCTGTTCGGGCTTTTCCTGATCGGCCAGGCCTACATCATCGGGCTGGCCGTGGCCTGCATCGCGGCCGTGCTCATGGTCCTCATCGCCGCCCTGACCCTGCTGCCCGCGTTGCTCGGGTTCTCCGGCAACGCCATCGACAAGCTGCACCTGCCCGGTCTGCTCCAGAGCGGCGGGCCGCCACCGCCCGACGGCTTCTGGCACCGCTGGAGCCGCCTGGTCCAGCGCCGGCCCTGGGTCACCGGGACGCTCGCCGTGCTGGTGCTGCTGGCGCTGGCCGTACCGCTGTTCAGCATGCGGCTGGCCTTCACCGACGCCAGCAACGACCCGCCGTCGCTGACGACACGGCAGGCTTTCGACCTCTTGGCGGAGGGTTTCGGCCCCGGGTCCAACGGTCCGCTGGTCGTCGCGGTCGACATGAGCGGTCCGGCCGACCGCGGCACGGTCGACTCGCTCGACCGGGCGCTGGCCACGGGTGTGCCCGGCGTCGCGTACACCACGCCCGCCGAGTTCAATGCCGACGACACCGGCGCCGTCATCACGGTGATCCCGACCAGTGCGCCCCAGGCGGCCGAGACCGAGACGCTGGTGCACACGCTGCGCTCCGACGTCATACCACCCGTCGTCAAGGGGACCGACGTGAACGCGCAGGTGGGCGGCGAGACTGCCGCCTCCGTCGACGCTGCCACCTTCCTCGGCAGCCGTCTCTACCTGGTCATCGGGGCGGTGCTCGTCCTGTCCTTCCTCCTGTTGATGATGGTCTTCCGCTCCGTGGTCATCCCGCTCAAGGCCGTCATCATGAACCTGCTCAGCGTCGGTGCGGCCTACGGCGTGATCGTCGCCGTTTTCCAGTGGGGCTGGCTCGGGAGCGTCATCGGCATCGGTGAGACCGGACCGATCGACCCGTGGATCCCGGTCACCTTGTTCACCATCTTGTTCGGACTCTCCATGGACTACGAGGTGTTCCTGCTCTCGCGCATCCGTGAGGAGTGGCTGCGCACCGGCGACAACTCGGCCTCCGTGGCCGACGGCCTGGCCGTCACCGGTCGGATCATCACGGCTGCCGCGGCGATCATGTTCTGCGTCTTCGCGTCGTTCGTGATCAAGGACCCGCTGCACATCCTGAAGGTCTTCGGGCTCGGCCTGGCGGCGGCGGTGGCCGTCGACGTCACGCTGGTGCGCATGATGCTGGTCCCGTCGCTCATGGAGATCCTGGGACCGAGGAACTGGTGGATGCCGGCCTTCCTGGAGCGCTCGATCCCCACCGTCGGGGTGGAAGTCATGCCGACACCGGTCCCGGCCCCGGCACCGGTCCCGGTCCCGGCTCCAGCCTGATCGGGGCGATCCTCCCCGCTAGTTTGGATCCGTGACCAACGAATCGGAGACGTTCGTGTCCATCAACCCCGGGCGCGACGTGCAGCGGGTCGGCACGGCAGCGTTCCTGGGAGAGGACGTCGGCAAGATCCACGATCCCGTGTGGGCGGTCATCGGCAATCTCGGGGACAGCCAGTGCTACCTGGGCGTCCCGCAGAAGGTGCAGGCCGTCCAGGCCGCCCTCCACCGTCGCATCGCCGAGGACGACCTGGCCGTCCGCCTCATCCCGCCCGCGTTCACCCTGGGTGTCTCGGACGGCCAGCTCAACGGCACGCCGCAGATGCGGTTCTCCCTGGTCGGCCGCGAGCTCGTCCACGACGTCGCCGACGTCCACCTGGCGGCGAACGGCGTGGCGGGCCTGGTCGCCGTCGTCGCCTGCGACAAGCCCCCGGTCGGGACCGTCGCCGCCGTGCTCGAGAACGACACGCCGGCGGTGATCCTGTCCGACGGTCCCATCCGGCCCGGCATCGACCCGGAGACGGGCGCCCGGATCGACCTCGTGTCGGCCTTCCAGGTGGCGGACCAGGAGGCCGAGGTCCGCGCCCGGTACGCGCTGCACGCCTGCCCCGGCCAGGGCAGCTGCGGGGGGATGTTCACCTACAACACCATGCAGACCTTCATCGCGGTGCTCGGGCTCGAGCCGCTGCACATGGTGTCCCCGCCGTCGGACGACCCCCGTCGGCTGAGCGAGTTCCCCGACCAGGTGGTCGACTGCCTGCTGGCCATGACGAAGCAGGGCATCCGGCCGCGCGACATCGTGACGCCGCCGGCGCTGCGCAACGCCCTGACCGTGGCCATCGCCATGGGTGGCTCCACCAACGTGCTGCTGCACAGCGTCGAGATCGCCCGTGCCGCGGGACTCGACCTGTGGGCCGACGTGCTGAGCCAGGACGACTTCAACGACCTGGCCCGGCGGTTGCCGGTGCTGGTCAACATGCGGCCGTTCGGCGACTACTCCATGGTGGACGTGGACGAGAAGGGTGGGCTGCAGGTCATCGCCAACGAGCTCTTCGAGGCCGGCTTCCTCGATGGTGACGCCATCACCTGCACGGGCGAGACCCTGGCCGAGCAGCTCGCCCGGCTGGCCCCGCCCGCACCCGACCAGGACGTCATCTACGGGGTCGACAAGCCCTTCAAGGACACGGGCGGCCTCCGGCTGCTGCGCGGCAACCTGGCGCCCGACGGCGGCGCGATCCTCAAGGTCGCCGGCGTCGAGGGCGGGGTCAAGGACGGCGTCTTCACGGGGCGCGCCCGCGTGTTCAACGGCGAGCGCGACCTCATAGAGGCGCTGGACCGCCACCCCGACAGCTTCGAGGACAACGACATGGTCGTCATCCGCTACGAGGGGCCACGGGGCGCCCCGGGCATGCCCGAGCTCCTCGACCCCACCTCGCGCATCACGGCCCTCTGCCGCCAGCGGCACATCACGATCGCGCTCATGACCGACGCCCGCTTCTCGGGGGGATCGGTCGGCCTGGTCATCGGCCACGTGGCACCGGAGGCTCTCCTCGGCGGCCCGATCGCGCTCGTCGAGGACGGCGACACCATCGTGGTCGACCTCACCACCGACCGTCTCGACTGCGTGCAATTCGACGACCCCGAGGTCCGCGACGCACGGGCCGCCGCCTGGCGGGCGGCCGTCGAGGGCAACGGCGGCGTCCACCCGGACGTGACGCCGGTGACGGACCGGGTCCTCGCTCGCATGCGGGCCACGGCCCTCCCGGCCCTCCTCGGCGGGGGCATGGCCACACCCTGACGGCCGGACCGGGCCCGGAGGCAGGGGCCCTGGGCCGCCGGAAGGGACCGGGGTTGTCCCGGGGCGGCGGCCGTGCCACAATGGTGCCCTCATGCAGGCACGCGGAACCCGACCCGAGATTCTGGTACTCCTGACGTAGGCGCGCGCCCACACCGCAACGCGCGCCTCACGACCTCCCAAACCCGGGGGGTCTTTTCAATTTCCGGACCAGATTCGCAGCACACAGAACAGGGGAAGTCATATGAAGCTGACAGGAGCACAGGCCCTCATCAAGAGCCTCGAGATGCAGGGCGTCGACGTGATGTTCGGGCTGCCCGGTGGCGCCATCCTGCCCGTGTACGACCCCATCATCGACTCGTCGATCCGCCACATCCTGGTCCGCCACGAGCAGGGCGCCGGCCACATGGCCGAGGGCTACGCCATGGTGACCGGCCGCCCCGGCGTGGCCATGGTGACCAGCGGGCCGGGCGCCACCAACATCGTCACGCCGCTCGCCAACGCGTACATGGACTCGACCCCGCTCATCGTCGTCTCCGGACAGGTGGCGACAGGGTCCATCGGCACCGACGCCTTCCAGGAGTGCGACATCACCGGCGTCACCATGGGCATCACCAAGCACAACTGGCTCATCAAGCACGTCGAGGACATCCCCAGGGTGGTCGCCGCCGCCTTCCACGTTGCGACCACCGGGCGGCCGGGACCGGTGCTCATCGACCTGCCCAAGGACATTTCCAATGCCACCATGGAGTGGTACTGGCCGTCCTCCGTCGACGAGCTCGACCTGCCGGGGTACCACCCGGTGACCTTCGGCGACCCCGTGCTGGTTCGACAGGCGGCCGAGCTCATCACCGCGGCGCACCGTCCGGTGCTCTACGTCGGTGGCGGCGTGCTCAAGGCCAGGGCGGCCGAGGGGCTGCGCGTGCTGGCCGAGCGCACCGGCATCCCGGTGGTCACCACGCTCATGGCGCGGGGCGCCTTCCCCGACTCGCACCCCCAGGCGCTCGGCATGCCCGGCATGCACGGCCACTACACCGCGGTGACCGCCCTGCAGAAGAGCGACCTCCTCGTCAGTCTGGGGGCGCGCTTCGACGACCGGGTGACCGGCAAGATCAGCGCCTTCGCTCCCGACGCCAAGGTGATCCACGTCGACATCGACCCGGCCGAGCTCGGCAAGGTCCGTGTGCCCGAGGTCGGGATCGCCGGTGACTGCCGGTTGGTGATCGAGGAGCTGCTCGCTGCGCTCGGCGACGAGCCGGCGGTGCAGGATCTCGCACCCTGGTGGCGGCAGATCCACGAGTGGCAGGAGCGCTTCCCCCTCCACTACGCGGACGCCGATGGTGGTGCGATCAAGCCGCAGAACGTCGTCGAGCAGCTGCGCGACGCGGCGCCGGAGGACACCATCGTCGTGGCCGGCGTGGGCCAGCACCAGATGTGGGCCTCGCAGTACTGGAACTTCGACCACCCCTACACCTGGGTCAACTCCGGCGGCGCCGGCACCATGGGCTTCGCCGTCCCCGCCGCCATCGGCGCCAAGGTGGGGCGGCCGGAGCGCACCGTGTGGGCCATCGACGGTGACGGCTGCTTCCAGATGACGGCGCAGGAGCTCGTCACCGCCAGCGCCGAGCAGATCCCGGTGAAGATCGCGATCTTGAACAACGCGTATCTCGGCATGGTGCGCCAGTGGC